>JANQPM010000013.1 GCA_028289465.1 Lysobacterales bacterium
CGGAAAACCGCCAGACTGTCCAGCCGGGGCTACGACGTACAACTAACGCACGACCCCTCTGGTGCCGCTCGCGCTGCTCGCTCACCCAACCGGGGTCCGCGGGTCGCCTGTGGCTCTGTTGCGGCTTTTCACAATTGAAGCTTTGCACTCGATCGCGGTCAATGCTTAAATAAGTGCCGCTGAGTGAGGAGATTCGCCTGCGACCCGACGTGGCAGGGAATTCGGACTGTTTCAGGAACCCTATAAAGGAAGAGGTAATATCATGGCGGGTAAGTTTGTAATATCCAAAGGCAAAAACGGCCAGGATTATTTCGTATTAAAAGCGGGCAATGGCGAGACCATTTTGCAGAGCGAAGGCTATAAAGCACGCAAGTCCTGCGAAAACGGCGTCGAATCCGTTCGCCGCAATGCCAATGACAAAGGCAAGTTCGAACGTAAAACCGCGAAAGACGGCCGGTTCTACTTCGTACTGAAATCCGGTAACGGCCAGGTCATCGGCAAGAGCCAGATGTACAAATCCGACAGCGGCTGCCGTAACGGCATGGCTTCTGTCGGCCGCAATGCGCCGGATGCCAAATTGGTCGTTGACGACTAAGCGTATCCCCGAGATTGCAGAGAAAGCGAGCTTCGGCTCGCTTTTTTATTGCCTGAACATCTGCGAAGGGCGCTTTAGGAGCCGCAGGCGACCCGCCGGAGCGGGCGCCGTGAAGCATGGCTTCTTGCGCGCTGCGCAAACCGCCATGCTTCCCCTGGCTTGCTCTCCCGGTGGGGTGAGCGAGAAATGCGAGCGAGACCAGAAGGGCGAGCGGCACCAGAGGGGTCGTGCGTTAGTTGTACGTCGTAACCCCCGACTGGACAGTCTGGCGGTTTTCCGACAGGAAAGAAGCTAGACTGGGAAGTCCGAAATGGATAACTTGGAGGGTGTGCGCTTGCGGTTTTCGTCCGCAGGACGAAAGAAACGAGCGCGAGACTCCTTAAATGCCTGCAGCAACGTAGCAGTATCTATGACACAGAATTACGACTCCTCGAATATTAAAGTTCTGAAAGGCCTGGATGCGGTCCGCAAACGGCCGGGCATGTATATCGGTGACACGGACGACGGCACCGGTTTGCACCACATGGTGTTTGAAGTGGTGGATAACGCCATCGACGAAGCGCTGGCCGGCTACTGCGACGACATTCGAGTCAGCGTACTGAACGACGGCGGCCTTACGGTATCGGACAATGGCCGCGGTATTCCGGTTGACATCCACGAAGAGGAAGGGCGTTCGGCAGCGGAAGTCATCATGACGGTCCTGCATGCCGGCGGCAAATTTGACGACAATTCCTACAAAGTCTCCGGTGGTCTGCATGGTGTCGGAGTTTCCGTGGTCAATGCGCTTTCCGAAGAATTGCGGCTGACGATCAGCCGCGAGGGCAAGATCTGGCGCCAAACCTATCGAATGGGGGTGCCGGACGCGCCACTGGAAGCCACTGACGATACCGACGAAACCGGCACCGTGGTCTGGTTCCGGCCCAGTACTGAAATTTTCTCGGACACCGAATTCCACTACGACATTCTGGCCAAGCGGCTGCGTGAGCTCAGCTTTCTGAATTCGGGCGTGAAAATCACCCTGTTCGACGAGCGCAGCGGCAAGGAAGACGTGTTCGAATACGCCGGTGGTATCAGTTCCTTCGTAGCGCATCTGGGCCGGAAAAAAACCCCGTTACATCAAACAGTTATGCACTTCACTGGCGAGAACGAAGGGGTCACGGTGGAAGTCGCGATGCAATGGACCGATGCGTATCAGGAAAACGTCTTTTGCTTCACCAATAACATTCCACAGAAAGACGGCGGCACCCACCTGGCCGGATTTCGTGCGGCGCTGACCCGGACCATAAACGGTTATCTGGAAAGCGCCGGTCTGCTGAAGAAAGCGAAGCTGTCGATGACCGGAGATGACGCGCGGGAAGGCCTGATTGCCGTACTGTCGGTGAAGGTTCCGGACCCGAAGTTTTCGTCTCAGACCAAGGACAAGCTGGTTTCTTCGGAAGTGAAACCGATCGTCGAGTCGCTGGTCGGCCAGAACCTGAAAGACTTCCTGCTGGAAAACCCGCAAGAAGCCAAAGTGATTACCGCCAAGGTGGTCGAAGCCGCCCGCGCCCGCGAGGCGGCGCGCAAAGCGCGGGAAATGACCCGCCGCAAAGGCGTGCTCGATGTGGCCGGACTGCCGGGCAAGCTGGCCGACTGCCAGGAAAAAGATCCGGCGCTCTCGGAGCTGTTTATCGTGGAGGGCGACTCCGCCGGCGGTTCGGCCAAGCAGGGCCGCAACCGGAAGTATCAGGCCATTTTGCCGTTGAAGGGCAAGATTCTGAATGTCGAGAAGGCGCGCTTCGACAAAATGCTGTCTTCGGCGGAGGTCGGCACGTTGATTACCGCACTGGGCACCGGTATCGGCAAAGACGAGTTCGATCCGGACAAGCTGCGCTACCACCGGATTATTATCATGACCGACGCCGACGTTGACGGGTCGCATATCCGCACGTTGCTGCTGACCTTTTTCTACCGGCAAATGCCCGAACTGATCGAACGCGGCCATATCTATATCGGCCAGCCGCCGCTGTACAAAATCAAGCAGGGCAAGCAGGAAGTCTATTTGAAAGACGATAACGAGCTGAATGAATATCTGCTCGCGCGGGCATTGGACAACGCCGCGCTGGTGTTCGATCCGGACGCGCCGCCGCTGGCCGGCGAGGCGCTGGAGCAACTGATGCGAAGCTACCTGGCCTGCCAGAACGCCATCGCTCGGCTGGGCCACCGTTACGATCCGTTGTTCTTAAGACAACTCATTGATTTCAAACAGATTGATGCCGATTCACCGGCGTCCGAGCTGGCCGCCTGGTGTACTGCGATGGAAGACAGGCTGAACGAAAACTCGCCGCCGGCGGTGGCCTACAAACTGCGGCCGGAAGCCGGCGAGCGCACCGGTATTAATCTACAGCGTATCGTCCACGGCGTCGGCGAGGACCGGTTTATCCGCAATACCTTTTTCAGCTCGGCCGATTACCGCCTGATTGCGAAACTGGCCGAGACCTTGGATGGCCTGGTACAGGCTGGCGCGTCGGTTCGGCGCGGCAAGCAGGAGCAGGATATCGCGGAGTTTACCGAAGCGTACGACTGGCTGATGGAAGAATCCCGAAAGGGTCGCAGCATTCAGCGCTTCAAAGGCCTGGGCGAAATGAACCCCGAGCAGCTCTGGGATACTACGGTCAATCCGGACACCCGTCGGCTGCTGCAGGTCACCATTGAAGACGCGGTTGCGGCCGACGAAGTGTTCTCCACGTTAATGGGCGATGAGGTCGAGCCGCGGCGGGAGTTTATCGAGAACAACGCGCTGGAAGCCAGCAACCTGGATATCTAACCGGCGCCCCGGCTAGTTTTCCAGCAGCGGCGAAAGGCTTTGCTCAAACGCCTGAATCGAACGAGCGCCTTTTAAATCAAACGCTTGCCAGGTCAGCTCCTGTGCGCAGGCCAGCTCCCGCTTATCCGCCGAGAACAAGCTGATCGACTCGGTGCGGGCGTAGCGCCGCGCGATATCGGCAAAAGCCCGCTGCCGTTTGCGGCCTTGTGAAAACAGGCTGCGCGGGATGTAGTAGACGCCATCGAGCGCAACGCCCAGCGCATCCAGTTGCTGAAAGATACGCTGCTGCCGGTCCAGGTCGCCATCCATCGCCTGCCGGCTCGGCCGCCAGGACTCGGGTTGCGGTGCAAGAACCAGAATGCGATAGCCGCCGCGATACAGGCTGGCCAGGGTTTGCGCGGCGGATTCCTCCAGCCGGTCTTCGCCGGTCATCGGAAGAATGTCGCGGTTGATGATTACAAGGCGGGACATGGCGGCCCGTCAACCCAGCCGGGACAAGTCGGCGATTTGGTCAAACGCCGCCTTGATACGGCCAATCAGCGCCAGCCGGCTGCGCCGTACAGTGCGGTCTTCATCCATGACCATCACTTCGTCGAAGAACTGGTCCACAGGCGCTTTCAGGCTGGCCAGCCGGTCCAGTGCCTGACCGTAGTCGCCGCGTCGGCAGTGCTGTTCCACGCCGGACTCAACGTCTTCTAAAATCGTATAAAGATTCTTTTCCTGCGACAAACTCAGTTTAATTTCATTATTTTCGCCCAAGTCATCAGGGTTGGCCTTGCGCAAAATATTACCGATGCGCTTGTTGGCTGCGGCCAGGGATTGCGCCTCTTCGCGTTGTGCGAAGGCCGCCAGTGCGCCGATGCGGCGGTCGAAATCCGGCAGGTGGTCGTCCTGTGCCTGAACCACGGCCTGAAACAGCTCCGCCGAATAGCCGCGGTCTTCGCGGTAATGCGCCTTGAGCCGATCCAGCGTAAACGCGCGCAGCGCTTCGGTGAGATCCTGCGGTTCTGCGATCAGGCCGGCCTGTTGCCGGCCAAGTGCGCCGACCGCGGTCTCGAACAAACGGCCCAGACCGAGATCCATTTGCCCTTCCTGCACAATGCGGGCGATGCCCAGGGCTGCCCGGCGCAGCGCAAACGGGTCCTTGTTGCCGCTCGGTTTCTGGCCGATCGCGAAAATCCCTGCCAAGGTATCCAGCCGATCGGCCAGCGCGAGAATCCTGCCGGCGTCACCGGTCGGTACTTTGTCGCCGGAAAAACGCGGCCAGTAATGTTGTTCAATCGCCTCGGCGACCGCCGGTTCTTCATCCGCGGCCAGGGCGTAGTAACGCCCCATCACGCCTTGCAGGTCGGGAAACTCGCCGACCATTTCGGTGACCAGATCGCATTTGCAGAGTTGGGCAGCGCGTGTCACCGAATCCGCGGCCAAACCCAGGTCACTCGCTATTTTTTCTGAAATTTCGGCAATACGGTCGCATTTATCGCCAACAGAGCCTAATTTGTTCTGAAATACAATGCCGTTCAATCGCTCGCGGTAATGGCTAAACGGTTGTTTTTTGTCCTGCTCCCAGAAAAACTGTGCGTCGGCCAGACGCGGCCGTATCACCCGTTCGAAGCCTTCGCGGACCTGGTCCGTATCCTGGCTTTGCAGATTGGTCATCGTAATAAAGCGGTTGCAGAGCTGTCCGTCCTCATGGGTCAGCACCGGGAAAAATTTCTGGTGTTTTTCCATGCTGGAAACCAGCGCCTCGGTCGGTACCGACAAGAACGCCGGGTCAAATGTGCACTGCACCGCCACCGGCCACTCAACCAGGTTGCCGACCTCGTACAGCAGAGCCGGTTTGATCGGGGTGTAAGACTCGCTATCTCGATCGAATGCTTCGATAGACTGGCGTATTCGTTTTATTCGCTTTTCCGGGTCGGCAACGACGAACGCGTCGAGCAGTGTCTGTTCGTAATCGGCCGCGCCATCCAGTGTGTGCGGTCCGGGTGCGTGCACCCGGTGGCCATAGGTCACGCGGCCGGCGCGGCAACCCAGCAGCTCGCCGTCAACGACCTGCTCGCCGTGCAGCAGCACCAGCCAGTGGACCGGGCGGATAAAGCTGAAATCGTGATCCGCCCAGCGCATCGGTTTCGGCACCGGCAGACGTTTGATCGCTTGTTGCAGAATCGGATAGATTAGTTCGCCCAGCGGTTTTCCGGACTGCCGGACTTCGCAATGAAGCCATTCGCCTTTGTCGGTTTTCAGCGTGTCCAGCTCGTCGACCGTTTTGCCGACCGAGCGGGCAAAGCCTTCGGCCGCCTTTGTCGGCTTGCCGTTGCTGTCAAAAGCTGCGCTGACCGCCGGGCCGCGTCGCTGCAGCGTCTGGTCCGGTTGCCGGGTTTCGGCGTCACGGATGCGCATGGCCAGCCGGCGCGGGGTGTAGAACAGGGCGCTGCCGTCTTTGTCGAACGCGATTTGCGCCGCGGCCAGGCCGTCACAGACGGCGTCAAACCACACACCGGCGATATCGGACAATACCGTTGGCGGCAGCTCTTCGCAGCCCAGTTCGATCAGCAGGTCCGCGCGATCCGCCCGGCTATTCATCGGCAGCTTCCTGTTTCAGTACCGGAAAGCCCAGCGCTTCCCGGCGCGCGTAGTAGTTTTCAGCAACGCGTTTTGCAATGTCCCTGACACGCAGAATAAAGCGCTGCCGTTCGGTCACGGAAATCGCGCGCCGGGCATCCAGCAGATTAAAGGTATGCGAAGCCTTCAAAACCTGTTCGTAGGCCGGCAGCGGCAAATCTGATTCCACCAGCCGTCTGGCTTCGCGTTCGCAGGTGTCGAACCAGTCGAACAAGGATTCGGTATCGGCCTGTTCGAAATTGTAGGTGGACATCTCCACTTCGTTTTGATGAAACACTTCGCCATAGGTCACCGTCCGTCCGCCCACATCGGTCCAGACCAGATCGTAAACGCTGTCCACGCCTTGCAGATACATCGCCAGCCGTTCCAGGCCATAGGTGATTTCGCCCATCACCGGCTTGCACTCCAGGCCGCCGGCCTGCTGAAAGTAGGTGAACTGGGTTACTTCCATACCGTTCAGCCAGACTTCCCAGCCCAGCCCCCAGGCACCGAGCGTCGGCGATTCCCAGTTATCCTCGACGAACCGGATATCGTGAATCTGCCGATCAATCCCGACGGCTTCCAAAGATCCCAGGTAGCGCTCCTGAATATCGGGCGGTGACGGTTTCATCACCACCTGAAATTGATAATAGTGCTGCAAGCGGTTCGGATTATCGCCGTAGCGGCCGTCGGTCGGTCGCCGGCACGGCTGCACATAGGCCGCGTGCCACGGTTCCGGTCCGATCGCACGCAGAAATGTTGCCGGATGAAACGTTCCGGCACCGACTTCCAAATCCAGCGGCTGAACCAAAACGCAGCCTTGGTCAGCCCAGTACTGTTCCAGCGTACGAATAAAATCCTGAAAGCTCGTCATATGGATATCATGGTCTATGGACAATCAGCCAGCCCGCTAGTATAGAGGGCATCGGAGCCGCAGGCGACCCGTCGGAGCGGGCGCCGTGAAAGCACGGCTTCTTGCGCGTTGCGCAAACCGCCATGCTTTCACTGGCTTGCTCTCCCGGTTGGGTGAGCGAGCAACGCGAGCGGCACCGGAGGGGTCGCGCTTTGATTGTACGCTGTAGCCCCGGCTGGACAGTCTGGCGGTTTTCCGAAGGAAAGAAGCCAGACTGGGAAGTCGTTAGGGCGTGCGGTTGCGGTTTTCGTCCACACGCGCTTAACGTCTTCGCCAGAAGGCTTCTTCACCGTTGTGAAACCGCAGTGTAGGTGACTTGGTCGGCGGTTTTGCCAGCGGCAAAGAAGCCGGCCAAGAGGCACCGTTAAGCACGTCTGGCTTCGCCTGCACGCGCTTAACGGTTCCGTCAGAAGGCTTCTTCGCTATCGCGAAACCGCCGTCTGACTCCACCTGCACGCGCTTAACGGTTCCGTCAGAGGGCTTCTTCGCTATCGCGAAACCGCCATCTGACTCCACCTGCACGCGCTTAACGGTTCCGTCAGAGGGCTTCTTCGCTATAGCGAAACCGCCATCTGACTCCACCTGCACGCGCTTAACGGTTCCGTCAGAGGGCTTCTTCGCTATAGCGAAACCG
>JANQPM010000059.1 GCA_028289465.1 Lysobacterales bacterium
CGGCCCGATGCGTGGCTTCGGCCAACGCGTGATAGTTCCGCGGTTTGCGGTTATGTTCCAGCACGGCCTGCTGGTAGAGTTCGTCCAGCGCCAATCCCAGTCTTTTCCTTCCGCGGCGGTTCAGAGCAGCATTTTACGCGCTTTTTCCAGCGCCGGAACCAGGCGGTCAATGTCCTCGCGTGTATTGTACAGGCCCAGGGAAGCCCTTGCGGTCGCGGGCAGGCCGAAAAACTGCATCACCGGCATCGCGCAATGATGCCCGGTACGAATAGCGATGCCGTCATGGTCGATGATGGTACCGAGATCGTGCGGATGGATGCCGTCGATCGCAAACGAAATCACGCTGGCCTTGTGCGCGGCGGTACCGACCAGCCGCAGGCCGGCGATCGCGGTCAGGCTTTCGGTCGCATAAGCGAGCAACTCATTTTCGTGGGCAATGATGCCATCATGGCCGACAGCGGTCAGATAATCCGCGGCCGCACCGAGCCCGACAGCGCCGGCGATATTCGGCGTACCAGCCTCGAATTTGCCGGGCAATTCGTTATACAGCGTCTCTTCGAAACTGACGTACTGAATCATTTCACCGCCACCCTGGTACGGCGGCATGGCGTCCAACAACGACTCTTTCCCCCACAAAATACCGATGCCGGTCGGGCCATACATTTTGTGCCCTGACAGGCAATAGAAATCGCAGCCGATCGCGTTCACGTCAATCGGCATATGCGGCGCCGCCTGGGCACCGTCGATCAGCACCGGTATATCGTATTGTTTGGCCAGTGCGGTCATTTCCGCCACTGGATTGATCGTACCGAGTGCGTTGGAGATGTGACCGACCGCAAGCAGCTTTACGCTGTCATTCAGCAGTTGTCGATAAGCCTTCAGGTCCAGTTCGCCGGCTGCGGTCATCGGTACCACTTTCAGACTGGCACCGGTTTGTTCGCAAACGATCTGCCACGGAACGATATTAGAATGGTGCTCCATATGGGTGATGAGAATCTCATCGCCCGGTCCGACCCTGGGCCGAACAAAGCTCTGCGCAACCAGGTTCACTGACTCGGTAGTACCGCGGGTAAAAATCACCTCGCGCCGGCTGGCTGCACCGACAAAGCGCGTCAGCGTATCGCGCGCGCCTTCATAGGCCTCAGTCGCTTCCTGGCTGAGCAGGTGCACACCGCGGTGAATATTTGCATTGTGTGTGCGGTAAAAGCGGTCAACGGCGTCCAGTACCGCCGTCGGGCGCTGGGCGCTGGCCGCACTGTCCAGATAAACCAGCGGCTTGCCGTGGACCCGGCGGGACAGAATCGGAAAATCCGCACGGATTTTTTCAATGTCAAACCGCTTGGCGCGCACCTGGGTATCGGTTTTATCGGCCACGTTCAACATCATCCATACTCACAGCAGCCGGGCCAGGGAAAAGTCTAGCTGATGATTCAACGCATCGCGCAGACCCGGCTCGGGCATTTTATCGAAAGCCTGACGGCAGAATGCCTGCAGCAACATTTGCCGTGCATCGGCTTCGGCCAGCCCGCGAGTGCGCAGATAAAACAACGCCTCGCGATCCAGCTGGCCGACCGTTGCGCCGTGGCTGGCGCTGACGTCGTCGGCATAGATTTCAAGTTCCGGCTTGGTATCGATCTCGGCATGCGGCGACAACAGCAAATTACCGCTCGATTGTGCAGCATCGGTACCATCGGCACCGGGCTGAACGATGACCTTGCCGTTGAACACGCCGCGTCCGCGGCCCGCGGCAATTCCGCTGAAATTCTCGCTGCTGCGGCAATTCGGTGCGCGATGGTCAATACGCGTGTGGTTGTCCACATGGCGCTTGCCGTCGACGATAAACACGCCGTTCAGCGATGCCGTTGCCGAAGCCTGCTGCAGCGCCACATTGATATCGTGCCTGACCCACTGGCCGCCTCCATCCAGACCGAAATAAGCCAACTCGCTGCCGCGTTGCTGACGAATATCCATCCGGCTGACCAGAAGCGCCTGCGAACCGGTCTTTTGGATTCGCGTCCAATCGAGCCGTGCATTCGGCGCCAGCAACGAACGGACCGCGCTGTTCAGAAAACTCGGCTTATCGGACGCGCTGAGAAAGATTTCGATAATCTGTGCTTTGGCGCCGGCTTCGAGCGCCAGTTCGGCCCGCCAGTGCGCGCCCTGCCCTTCGCTGCCGACATGCACCAGGATCAGCGGAGCGTCCAGATGGGCATCGGCGGATACCCGCAGCCGCACCGGCTCCGCCGCAGCCGCCAGGGCCAGTCCCGCGAACGCGTCGTCGCGCGCATTGTCGGAGACAAAAAAGTCCTGCGTATCGTCAACAGCCGCCCGATCGTCGCCCGCTGGTGTGTCTACCTGCACGGTTTCCGGCAGCGCCACCAGATTCGATAAGGCCGGATCTGGCCGGCCGTCGACGAAGACCCAGCGCGGGCCGCTCGGCAGGCCGGACAGTTGCCGGTCCAGCCAGTCCCCGGAAATGACCGGCCGATCCCGGTCGTGGTCAAATTCAAATTCGCGCCGCTGCAACAGCTTGAGCGAAGAATATTTCCAGTTCTCGTCTTTGGCGCCCGGCAGACCGTTGTCGACCACCCGCTGCCAGGCCCGCTCGCGCCGCTGTCGCAGTGACGCCGGTTCGGACGGCAGGCCTAAAACCGTCGGGCGGAGTTTATCGGCAGTGCTGATATCCATCGAACCTATCCGGCCACGGCTTTGATGCCGCCCTCTTGCAGCCAGGCATAGCCCTGGTCTTCCAGTTTCAGCGCCAGTTCCTTGTCGCCGGATGCAACGATCTGTCCGTCGGCCAGCACATGCACGCGATCAGGCACGATATACTCCAGCAGGCGCTGATAATGCGTGATGACGACAATCGCACGGTCTTTGCTGCGCAGCCGATTGACGCCGTCTGCGACAATTTTCAGCGC
This sequence comes from Lysobacterales bacterium, assembly GCA_028289465.1. GTDB lineage: Bacteria > Pseudomonadota > Gammaproteobacteria > Xanthomonadales > SZUA-36 > JANQPM01. The sequence continues at coordinate 2,922 of JANQPM010000059.1, forward strand.
GTCGATGTCGAGTCCGGAATCGGTTTCGTCCAGTATGGCCAGCCGGGGTTCCAGAACCGCCATCTGAAAAATCTCGTTGCGCTTTTTCTCGCCGCCGGAAAACCCGGCATTGACCGAACGGTTCAGCAAGTCCTGGTCCAGATGCAGCACATCGAGCTTTTCCCGCACATGCTTTAAAAACTCGACGCCGGTCAACTCGGCCTCGCCACGGTATTTGCGTTGTGCGTTCAGCGCCGAGCGCAGGAAATAGGTATTGTTCACCCCGGGTATTTCGACCGGGTATTGAAAGGCCAAAAACAGTCCTTCGCAGGCACGCTCTTCGGCTGCGAGATCCAGCAGCGCCTTGCCGCAGTAAAGCACTTCCCCGGCGGTGACCTCGTAGCCTTCGCGGCCGGCCAGCACATTGCCCAAGGTGCTTTTGCCGGCACCGTTCGGCCCCATAATCGCATGTACCTGACCCGCCTCCACCTGCAAATCCAGGCCCTTCAGGATCGGTTTGCCTTCAACCGTCGCATGTAAATTGGTAATTGATAACATCGCTTAATCCGTTGCCCGGCAATGATTCACCGGCTAGCCCACAGCCCCTTCCAGGCTGACTTCCAGAAGCGCTTTTGCTTCCACCGCAAATTCCATCGGCAGCTCTTTGAAAACCTGCTTGCAGAAGCCGTCCACGATCATGCTCACCGCATCCTCTTCCGCAATGCCACGCTGCAGGCAGTAAAACAACTGGTCCTCGCCGATCTTCGAGGTGGTTGCTTCGTGCTCTACCTGTGCACTGGGATTTTTCACCTCGATATACGGAAAGGTATGCGCGCCGCAGGCTTTGCCGATCAGCATGGAATCGCACTGGGTGAAATTACGGGCGTTCTCGGCGCGCTGGCCGATCTTGACCAGTCCGCGATAGGCATTCTGGCCCCGGCCGGCCGAGATTCCCTTGGAGATAATCTTGCTCCGGGTGTGGCGGCCCAGATGAATCATCTTGGTACCGGTATCGGCCTGCTGATAATTGTTGGTCAGCGCGACCGAGTAGAATTCGCCGACACTGTGATCGCCCTGCAGCACACAACTCGGATACTTCCAGGTAATGGCCGAACCGGTCTCCACCTGGGTCCAGGAGATTCGCGCGCGGTCTTCGCGGCAGTCGCCACGCTTGGTCACGAAATTGTAAATACCGCCGACCCCGTTCTCGTCGCCCGGGTACCAGTTCTGAACCGTGGAGTACTTGATCTGCGCATCGCGCAGCGCAACCAGTTCCACAACCGCTGCGTGCAGCTGGTTTTCGTCGCGCATCGGTGCGGTGCAGCCTTCCAGATAACTGACGTAGCTGCCTTCTTCAGCGACAATCAGAGTGCGCTCGAACTGGCCGGTATTTATCGCATTGATGCGGAAATAGGTCGACAGTTCCATCGGGCAGCGCACGCCCTTTGGAATGTATACAAAACTGCCGTCCGAGAACACCGCCGAATTCAGCGCGGCAAAGTAATTATCCCCGACCGGCACCACCGAACCCAGATAAGCCCTGACCAGTTCGGGGTGCTCTTGCACGGCCTCGGAAAACGAGCAGAAGATCACGCCGGCTTTTTTCAGTTCTTCCTTAAAAGTCGTGCCAACCGATACCGAGTCAAACACCGCATCCACAGCCACACCGGCCAGGCGTGCCCTTTCGTGTAGCGGTACACCGAGCTTGTCATACGTCTCCAGTAGTTTCGGATCGACCTCATCCAGGCTTTTCGGCCGGTCCTTGTCCGACTTCGGCGCGGAGAAATAGGAAATCGCCTGAAAATCAATCGGGTCGATTTTCAAATGCGCCCAGTCGGGCTGTCTCATCGTCAGCCAGTGCCGGTAAGCGTCCAGCCGCCAGTCCAGCAGCCACTGCGGCTCGTTCTTCTTGGCCGAGATCAGGCGGATCACATCCTCGTTGAGGCCGGGCGGTACCGTCTCGGCCTCGATATCGGTGACAAAGCCGTGTTGATACTTGCGTTCGACCAGTCGTTCTACGGTTTCCGACATATTGCTACTCAAGTTCCGCTATGCGTTCAAGGTTGCGATCTGCAAACCGGGAATACCCGCCTTTGGCAGCGGCCGGGTCATATCGGCCAGGCTCACCTCGCGCAATGCACGCTGTACCGTGAGGCTGATACGCTGCCAGTTGCTTCGCAGTTGACAGCGGTCTTCCTGACTGCAAAGTCCGGCTTCGATGCTACATTCGGTCATTGCGATCGGCCCTTCGATGGCGGTGATGACATCGACCACGCTGATCTCGTCAGCGGGCACCGCCAGCCGGTAGCCGCCACTGGCACCCCGCCGTGACTCCACCAGATTCGCTTTATGAAGTAATTTCAATAACTTACTGGCGGTCGGCAACTCCAGATGGCTTGCATCGGCCAGCGTGTGCGCAGACAGTAAATCCCCTCCCGCTTCGTGCAGGCTGACCAGCAGTAAAATTGCATAGTCGGACAATTTGCTGATTCGAAGCACGGGTTTCCTATCGTCGTTTAAAGATCATATAGTACCATATTAGTACTAATTGAAATAGTTCGTACAGACAGTGCCCGCCGGGACGGACATGGCCTGAATGGCGAAGTGCGGGATTTGTCAGCGAGGCTCGCATACAATGGCAGTGTGTCTGAACCCAGTTGTCATACCGCAGCTGCGGACTCCCGACTCGCGCAGGCGACAGCCTGGGCCGGAGCGCAGTTGAACATCGGCCAGGTCGGCGTTCATCCGGTCTCCGGCGACGCCAGCTTTCGGCGCTATTTCCGGCTCAGGTCCGACAAGCAAAGCTGGATACTGATGGATGCGCCGCCGGATAAGGAACATTCAGCGCCATTTGTCGATATCGCGGCACGGCTGCGCCGGGCCGGACTGCATGCGCCGGACGTTATTGCTGCCGATCTGGACCGGGGATATCTGCTATTGGAGGACCTCGGCGACGCGCTGTACAAGCCGCTGATCACGAATGACCCCGGCCAGGCCGACCGGGTCGACGGGCTGTTTGAGGAAGCCTTCGCCGCATTGCATGTCATGGCGTCATCGGTCAGCACCGATGCATTGCCGCCGTATGACCGAACCCGTTTGCTGGAAGAGCTGGAGTTGTTTCCGGCCTGGTATTTGAAGCGTCACAGGAACATCGCGCTGAGCTGCGGGCAATGGGATCTCTGGGAAGCGCTTTGCACGCAACTGATTCAGTCCGCCCAGCAGCAGCCGCAGGTCTTTGTGCACCGGGATTTCCATTCCTGCAACCTGCTGAAGACCCCATTCAACAGCCCGGGCATCATCGACTTTCAGGATGCGGTAGTGGGCCCGGTCAGCTACGACCTGATCTCCTTGGTCTGGGACCGCTATATCACCTGGCCGCGCGACAAGGCGACCGAATGGTTTGAACAGTTCCGGCAGCGATTGGGGATGAAAACAGACCCACAGACCTGGCTGCGCTGGTGCGACTGGATGGGTCTGCAGCGAAACCTGAAAGTGGTCGGTATTTTTGCCCGGCTGCACCATCGGGACGGCAAGGCGGGTTATCTGGAAATGATTCCTCGTTTCTGGGACTACGTGATCGACCAATTGGGCCGCTATCCGGAGTTCCAGGACTTTCACAAGTTGCTGAACAGCGACCCGTACCGTCCGCGGTGAACACTGCCGGTTCCGCGTTTAAGCCCGGCCCGCAGCAGCGTCTTCAGGCACGAAGTCGCCGGTAAAAATCCTGCAGGCGCCGGCCCTGAACCGACCAGTCGAACGATGCAACGATTTCGTCGTTGGCCGTTTCCAGTCGGTGGCGCCGTTCGGTGTCCTGCAACAGTTCAAGCAGCACCGGCAGCATCGCGTCCACCGATTTGCAACAGACCAGGCCCGGTGGTTTCAGGTGCAGCAGACCGCGGGCCGCATCTTCGGTTGCGACACAGACCCGCCCTGCTGCCAGTGTTTCGATGGTCTTCAGGCAGGAGCCGCGAACCCCCTCCACCGGGTTAATCTGCAAGGTTGACGCCGCCAGCAGGCCGGGCACGTCCCGCTCGGCGCCGATAACGCGAACGCCGGGCTGCCTGAACAGCGGATCGGCAACGGTCTGCGCCGGGCCGCCGTCACCGGTAACGACGCTCAGGCTGACGGTCGGCCGCTGTTCGAGCAAACGCGGATAAACCCGCTGAAGAAACCGGCGAATTCCATGAATATTCGGGCCGTAGCGAAACGGGCCGACAAATACCAGATGATCGCCTGTCGACGGCCGGATTCGGCGGAATTCATTCCGGTTGACCCCGTTCTCCACCAGGGCAATCGGAATCTTGTTGCCGATAACGCCGGTCAGCAGTGCGCGGTCTTCCGGCGAACAGGCGATAATGCCGCTGGTCCGCTTCAGCAGTCGCTCCACATAAGCGTCAATCCGGCTTTGGCCGGCGTCGGCGCTCAGGGTGTCGAAATTGACATCGTGCAGGCTCGCGATCCATCGCTCTCCGTATCGCGGCGGCCTGACCAGACCCAGCAGTTCCTCATACTGGAGGTCCACCGCCGCCGGACGCAGCCGGTGAATACTGCGTTCGAGTTGTTGTTGCAGCCCGTCATTGCAGTGCTCATGAATACGGTGCGTGCTGCGCGTCGCAATCGGGCGGTCGTTGCGCTCCATGATCAAATGCAATTCGTCAATATGCGCCAGCGCCAGCAAATCGTCGGGGCAGTAGTCCAGACCTTCGTCACTGATCACCGCCAGGCGGTAGTTCTCGGTCAACTGAAGACTTAATTCATACATCCGCCGTGCGCCGCCATGCAGCAGCGGATACAGACGATACGGTGTGACCCAGATCACCCACGGCAGCTGTTCGCGCGATGCGGATTCGCGCAAACGCCAAACCCGCACTTTTTCGGTCGATACCGGCAGCCTGCCCGGAAGGCGCGCGATGCGGCGGCGCGTCGCGACCAGCGATAGCGCGCGCCGTACCGGACGCGGGCGGTTCAGCCACACTCCGAGCCCTGGCGGTGGGGCCGGCAGGCGGTTGCGCAGCACCGCCTGCTCACTGTCGCTTTGAATAGAAACCGGTTCGGCGAGGACGATTTTCGCAGCCGGCACAAACAGACTGCCTAAACCGCTTTTGGCCGATTGCACCGCCCATTCGAGCTCCAGCCCGCCCGGCTGATCATAAACCCACGCAGGCCGCGTAAATGACACCAGGCAATCGGTGTCAAACAGGGAAAGACCCAATTGCGCGACAGCATGATGGACGGGGTACTGCAAATCCAGCGGCGGGCGCACAACCGGGCCATAGCCGGTTACCGTTTCAACGCAATCCATATAGCCGGTCGGGCCGGTGACGGCCGGTACCTTGCCGACCCGGCAACTCAGTGCGAATAAACGCCGATCGCGCCAGCGCCACAATTCCGCCAATGCCCCGGAGTCGAGCCGGCTGCCGCACTGCAGTGGAAAACACCAGTCATATCGGACCGCCTGCAGCATGACGCCCAACATGGCTGCCGGCGTGGCATCGGCTGCGACCGAACACACGCCGACCGGATGCTTGAACTGCGGCTCTGGCAGATCGGGCACCGTTGCGACAATGACCAGTTCCACCGGTCCATCGAACTCGCCGATAGCCCGATCCAGCGATTCCAGCGTGGCTTCCAACTCAGGCCCGGGCCGGGCCGTCAATATGCCGATGCTGATACCGGCCGGCCGGCCGGTTTTCGGTGGCCGATGCCGCAACCGGTCGGATCGCCCCGGGCGGACTGTCGCGGCCAGACCACGGCCCAGCACTTCCCAGAACAAAGACCAGCTTCTGGCAATTCTTGACGTTGCCGGCATCAGACGATATTCAGCAGAGCCGAACCGTCAGCGTAACGATATTCCGCATGATCGTGTTCCGCGGCCAGCGCCTGCGACCAAAACAGCGTGACCCAGGTCCGGCCGGTGCGATCTTCAGTAACAGTTCTCAGCGGCAGCCCGAATGTCGCATCAAAATGCTCGGCGGCCAGTTTCGACAGCCGGTCGCGAGCGGAATCGCAGCACTGATAGAGCCGGGCCAGACGCAGCCACTGCGCCGCCACATCCAGCCGAAACAGCTCCGATGTGCTCGTGTCGGAGAAAAACCGCTCGGCGTATTCAGTCAACCGATTCCTAAGCTGCGCGCGAATATCGCCGCTATGTTGATCGACGATGGCAATCCCTTCAAGCGCGTAGAGGTCGGGGTGTGGCATCAGACCGGTGTCTGCCCCCGCGCGCAGCCACTGATCGACGCGATCCTGCCATAAACGGTCGGCCAGCCCGGCCAACTCCTCGTTTTGATGAACCTGCGCGTACCGTTTGATGCCGGCCGCGGTCTTGGTCTGAAAGAAACCCGGGTTAAGCGACCACCGAGGCGAACTACGCTGCGGCGTTCTCGGCAGGGCCGCGGCCAGAATCTGGTTTTTCGACTGAAACGCCCGCAATGCATCGACCACCGGTTCGGCGTTCCAGGAACCGATGGCCGACCCGAAACGAACACGGGCGTCGGCAACACCCCGCAAAATCATCGCCAGGTCGAACGAAAACAGATAGTCATTGCGCCAATCGGCCTTGCCATTGGCATGCACCCGCGTCAGCGGCGGCTCCTGCCTGGCCCACTCGCGTTCCAGCCAGGCCATCACATCGGCCGCGAGCCTCGTCAACAACGGTGGCAGGGCCGCGTTCTGGAGGGCCCCTTTCTGGCCGGCAAGCCATGCTGCCCAACTCAGGTAATAACCGGCGATTTCGCCGTACCAGTATTGCGGACTGCCGTGGTCATTCACTGTGCCGGCAACCGCACCGGTCAGCGCTTTGGAGTCTGGCGACGCATAGACCGGATTTGCCGTGAGCCACCGGTTGATTGCGTCAAGGGTTTGCATTAACTCCGGCCCGGTTTCGAAGCTAGCTTGGCGTCCCCCGCACCGGTCAGGAAGTGACTGATTTCCCGCGCGACCCTTGCACCCACCTCGCCCGGCCTTTGTACCTGCGCCCGCTTACGCGGACGGTTCTGTTGCAATAAGGCGCTGGCCGCCTCAAATACCCGGTCGGCCTCGGTGCCCACCAGCTTGAAATGCGGTCTGTCCAAACCGTCCACACGGTCGGCCGCGTCTCTGAGTACCAGCGTCGGAATATCGAAAAAAGCTGCTTCCTCCTGAACGCCGCCGGAATCGGTCATGACCAGGCGGGCGCCGTTCAGCGCCGCGATAAAATCGCCATGGTTCAGCGGTTCGCTGATAAGGATGTTCTGCAACCCGGCGTCCGTCAACGGCCGAAGCGCCGCCTGAACCTTGGGGTTGGCGTGAATTAACATCAGAAACCGATACTGAGGATAGACATTCGCCAGCCGAATCACTGCCCGACAGGCGTTTGCGATACCTTCGGCTATGCTCTCTCTGCGGTGCATGGTGATCAGCACGTCGGCCGAATGGACTGTTTTTCGCCGGTCGAGCTCACCGAGCAAATCGTGCAGCGGATTGCCGACCCGGCGAATTTGAGACTCAGCGATGCCCTCGGCGATCAATGCATCCACCGCCGACCGGTCGGGCGCCAGATGCAGGTCAGCCAATACCGCGATCAGCCGGCGATTGGTTTCTTCCGGAAACGGCGTATCGCGGCGGCCGGAACGCAGGCCGGCTTCGACATGGACGACCGGTAGCTGCAAATAGTGCGCTGCGAGGGCTCCGGCGCAGGCACTGAGCGTATCGCCTTGAACCACAACGGCAGCAGGGCGTTCGCGTTCAAAAAGATCACTGAGCCGGGTCACCAGATCCGCCAACCGGCCAGGTAAGTCGCGGTCATCGCCAACGCAGCCGAGTTCGCTTTGCGCCTGAATGCCGGCATCCTTCAGCGCCATATCCGTCAGCCCCGACTGCTGGCCGGTGTTCAGCAGCCAGACCTGCCAATCCGCGGCCAGGGCTTTAGCGACCGAGGCCAGTTTCAGCACTTCCGGCCGAGTGCCGAAAACCAATGCCAGCCTGGAGGAAAATTGAGTCATTGGATGCGATCTTATTATTTGCAGCGTTTTATTTTGGACGGTTGTATTTCTTCTGCGTACAGATTACCGAATCATAGCGCAAGCTCAAGCTTTATGCGGAAATCCGGGTAAAAATCCGCCGGCAGGGCTTCACCTGTTCCGGCCGGCATGGCATGATCGCCGCCAGAGTCAGTGACCAGAACCGGAGGTATTCGGCAACCCATGCAGGAAACCATCGTATGCGCGCAATGATACTCGCTGCCGGACGCGGCGAGCGCCTGCGGCCTCTGACCGATGACCTGCCGAAGCCGTTGATCCCGGTTGGCGGCAAACCGGTGATCGAATGGCATCTGGAACGGCTGGCCCGAGCCGGCTTCAGGGATGTGGTGATCAACCTGTGCCATCTGGGCGACAAACTTCGGCTTGCGCTGGGCGACGGCAGGCGCTGGCGTCTGCAACTGCATTATTCGAATGAGGCCGATGTGCCGGACGCACTGGAAACCGGCGGCGGTGTCGTCAGAGCGCTGCCGCTACTCGGCCAATCTCCCTTCCTGCTGATCAACGGCGACATCTGGTGCGACTACCCGGTGCGCCGGCTGCGCTCGATGCATTGTGAGCACGCACATCTGGTGCTGGTGAATAACCCGGAACATAATGACAATGGCGATTTCCACCTTGCCGGCGGGCGCGTACAGCAGCAGGGATCGTCGAAGCTGACCTATTCCGGCATCGCCGTTTTTCATCCTGGTTTTTTCCATCACTGCAAGGAAGAACGCTTTTCCCTGGTGCCGCTGCTGCGCGAGGCGATGGACGACGGCCGGGTCACCGGAGAGCACTATCGCGGCAAATGGTTCGACATGGGAACCCCGGAGCGACTACACTTGCTGCGGCAAACATTTGACGAACCAGTTTAGGCGCCTTCCAAACGCAGGGTTCGCCAGACAGCCAGCCGCCAACACGGCTGAAAAAAGAGGAGAAAAAAAATGTCCCTGACCGTTACCGTATTGCGGGAGCAGGCCGAGGGCGAGAAGCGGGTGGCATTGGATCCGGCCAGTGTGGACAAACTGGCCGGGCAGTCGGTACGGGTGCAGATCGAAGCAGGGGCCGGTGAATCCGCCGGGCATCCGGACAGCAGCTACTCCAATGCCGAGATTTTTTCCGATTCCGCCGGCGCTCTGGCCCAGTCCGATATCACCATCTGGGTCGCCGCACCCGCCGTCGAGCAGGCGCAGCAGATGAAACCCGGCAGTATGGGTATCGGCCAGGTCATGGCGCACAAGCACCCGGAACTGCTGCAAGCCTTGAACCAGCGCCAAATCAGCACGCTGGCAATGGAACTGGTACCGCGCATCACACGCGCCCAGAGCATGGACGTGCTGTCATCGCAGGCCACCGTCGCCGGGTATGAGGCAACCCTGCGGGCGGCCAGCCTGGCACCGCGGCTGTTCCCGATGCTGACCACCGCCGCCGGCACGCTGAAACCGGTCAGCGCGCTGATCATCGGTGCCGGCGTCGCCGGTTTGCAGGCAATCGCAACCGCGCGGCGACTCGGCGCAAGGGTCGAAGCCTACGACATCCGTCCGGCGGCCCGCGAACAGGTGGAATCGCTCGGTGCGCGGATGATCGATACCGGGGTTAACGCCGAGGGCGAAGGCGGTTACGCCCGGGAACTGACCGAAGAAGAAAAGCAGCAGCAGGCCGAGGCTCTGGCGCGTCATATGGCCAAGGCCGATGTGGTGATTTCCACCGCTGCGATCCCCGGCCGGCCGGCACCCAAGATTATTACCGAGGCCATGGTTGACGATATGTCCCCGGGCGCGGTAATCGTCGACCTTGCGGCCGAATCCGGCGGTAACTGCGTGTTAACCCAGCCCGGACAAACCGTTACCCATGGCGGCGTGACCGTGGACGGCCCGCTGGATCTGGCCAGCCGGGCGCCGCTGCACGCCAGCGAGATGTACGCCAGAAATGTCATGAATCTGCTCGGCCTGATGCTAACCGACGACGGCTTTGAACCCGACTACGAAGACGAAGTCATCGCCGGCTGCCTGCTGACCCATGGCGGCGAGCTGGTTCATGCGCAAGTCAAACAACGATTAGAACAATCCTAGCGGGGAAATCATGGAAGGTTTTGTAGCGCTTTATATTTTCATGCTCGCAGCGTTCACCGGCTACGAGGTCATTTCCAAGGTACCCACCATTCTGCATACACCGCTGATGTCCGGTTCGAACTTCGTGCACGGCATCGTTTTGGTCGGTGCAATGGTGGCGCTGGGCCAGGCGGACAACACCGTCGAGCAGATCATCGGCTTTGTTGCGGTGCTGCTCGCCGCAGGCAATGTCGTCGGCGGTTATGTGGTCACCGAACGCATGCTGGAAATGTTCAAATCCAGCAAGGACGGCGGCTCATGAACCTCGAAAACCTGCTGAGCATCGAAAATCTGATTAATTTTTCGTACTTTGCAACCGCGATCCTGTTCATTCGCGGGCTGAAACTGATGTCGTCACCGGTCACCGCCCGCAAGGGCATCATCTGGGCCGGAGTCGGCATGGGTATCGCCACCGTCGTGACCTTCGCCCATCCGCAGATCAGCAGCAACTACGGGCTGATGCTGCTGGCCATCACTATCGGTTCCGTGCTGGCCTGGTGGTCCGGCAAACGGGTCGCGATGACCGATATGCCGCAAATGATTGCGCTGTACAACGGCATGGGCGGCGGTGCGGCGGCGGCCATCGCGGCAGTCGAACTAGTACGGGAATATACCGGTGCCGGCTTGACCCACGGCGGCGTGGTCGCGCAGGTTCTTGCGGTTCTCGGTGCGCTGATCGGCACCATCGCGTTTTCCGGCTCGCTGATTGCGTTCGCCAAACTGCAGGGCTGGATGCGCAAGGTGTACCGCTTTCCGGGTCAGCAAGTGGTCAATCTGCTGCTGTTCGCCGGCCTGCTGTTCCTCGGCTACAAGCTCGCATTCACCCATTTCGGCGGTATGGACCTCTACCTGTTCTTCGGGCTGGCACTATTGATCGGCGTGCTGATGACCGTTCCGATCGGCGGTGCCGATATGCCGGTGGTAATCTCGCTGTATAACGCGCTGACCGGTCTGGCCGTCGGCTTTGAGGGTTTTGTGTTGCAGAACCCGGCCATGATGATTGCCGGCATCGTGGTCGGCGCGGCCGGTACCCTTCTGACGCAGTTGATGGCCAAAGCCATGAACCGCCCGCTGACCAATGTACTGTTCGCCGGTTTTGGCACCGGCGATGACGGCGGCGGCGGCGAAGGTCCGGAAGGCAGCATGAAATCCATCGAGGCCGGTGACGCGGCGATTACCATGGCCTACGCCGAGAAAGTGGTCATCGTGCCCGGTTACGGCATGGCGGTTGCGCAGGCGCAGCATAAGATCTGGGAATTGACCCAGTTGCTCAAGGATCGCGGCGTAAAGGTCGCCTTTGCGATTCATCCCGTGGCCGGCCGCATGCCCGGGCATATGAATGTGCTGCTCGCGGAAGCCGGCGTGCCGTACGACCTGATTTATGACCTGGAGGACATTAACAGCCAGTTTCCGAATACCGACGTTTCCCTGGTCATCGGCGCCAACGACGTGGTCAATCCGGCCGCCAGGGAAGATAAGTCCAGCCCGATTTACGGAATGCCGATACTGGATGTGGATCATTCGCACAATGTCATTGTGGTCAAGCGCGGGCAAGGCACCGGGTTTTCCGGTATACAGAACCATTTGTTCTTCGCCGACAATACCCGCATGCTGTACGGCGACGGACAGGAAGTGGCCCAAAAGCTGGTCGCTGCCATCAAATCATTATAATGGGTTTATTAATTGTGCCCGTAGGCCGTCTGCGCCTGTAGAACAGCGGATGATCGGAGAAAACGCCGCAGACCGCAAAACCGCCGCGAGATGGGCATTGAATTTTAGTGGATAGGTGTTATACTGCTGTATAACAGTAATTAGGAAATCATGATGAACAGAAAACTCTTGAGCCTGGTGTTTGCTTCCGTTTTGGCGCTGACAGCCTGTAAGAAAGACCAGGACGCACAAACGGAAGCTGCCGTTGAAACTGCAGCCAGCAGCGACTTATTCCAATACGTGCCGGCGGACTCGCCTTACCTCCTGGGCAACCTGGACTCGCTGCCCGAAGCGGTTATGGATGGCTATATGGACAAAGCGGGCCCGCTGCTGGATCAGCTCCAGGTACAGTTCGATACGTTGCTGAAACAGGCTCAACAAGACAGTGATACCGACGATGCACTGGTCATCGCCTGGCTGGAAGAGCTGAGTGGCAAACTGAATCGTCAGGGCCTGGAGAGTATGGGCCTGAAATTGGGGGCCAAACAGGTGATTTATGGCATCGGCCCCTTCCCGGTCTGGCGTATGGAAATCGGTGATGCAGACGCGATTCGTGCCACCGTCGACCGGGTGACCGGCAAAGCCGGCATTGAGCTGACCACCCACGAACTGGACGGCACCGAATATTGGCTGTCTTCAGGCGATGAGGACGGCCGCGCGGTGGTCGCGATCTTGGATGACCATCTGGTTGCCGCACTGCTGCCGACCACGATGGTGCAGGAAGCGCTGCCATCCCTGCTCGGCCAGCAGCCGCCGGCACAGGCGCTGGACGCGGTCGATGCGCTGGCAAAACTCAATCGCGATAACGGTTACACCCCGTATGGCAGCGGCTATGTCGATATCGGGCGTATCGTCGACCTGTTTCTGGACGGCAACAGCCCGAACGCACAGGCATTCCGCAAGGCAACGGATTTCGATGCGACCCTGGACGCTCAATGCGTCGCGGAGATTCGTTCGATCACCGACCAGTTCGAACGCATGGAATTCGGCGTGCGCCGGATGGATACCCAAGGCATGGACGCCCATTTCGCGCTGGACCTGGCTCAAGGCCTGGCAGACGAACTCAGCGCACTGACGATCGCCGATTCGGTGTTCGGCAGCGACCCGGGCGGTGCGGTTTCCATGTCCCTCGGATTGCGTATCGGCGCGTTCCGCGACTGGATGATGAACATGGCCAGCGCACGCATCGCAAACCCGTATAGCTGTGACAAGCTGCAAAACCTCAATGACCAGTGGGCACGGATGCAAAGCCAGCTCAACAGCCCTATGCCACCGTTTATCGCCAACTTTACCGGCCTGCGCATGAAGCTGAACAGCATACAAATGATGGGCGCGATGCCGGGTAATGCCGAAGGCCTGTTCGCGATCTCTACCAGTAATCCGCAGATGCTGATCGGCATGGGTCAGATGTTCCTGCCGGACCTGGCGCAGCTAGACCTTGCTCCGGGCGGCGAACCGCAGCCACTATCGCTGAGCTCCGTGCCGGTACCGGTGGAAAATGCATATATCGCGATGAGCGATGACGCGATCGGCATCGCATTGGGCGAAGGCGAAGATGCCAATCTGCAGGCGTTTCTGGCCAATCACAGTGAGTCGAATGATGCGCTATTGACCTTCGGCTACGATTTCAGCTTCTACGCCGAGAAGATGGCCGACCTTTTCGACAGCATGCCGGTAGACGAAGAAGATCAGGATGCGCTGAATTTGCAAAAAGAAATGCTGCGCTTGTACAGCGACTGGCTGGACCGCCAGTTCACCACTGTCAGCCTGACCGGCAAAGGGGTGGAAATGAGTCAGAGCGTCAGCTTGAAGTAGCCCGAATCACCAGGTGGATTGAAAAAGGCCGCAATGCGGCCTTTTTTGTTGGCAGCTAGTAGCGGAAGTGTTTGATTTTTTCGCCTTTCTGCCCGAGTTCGGTCATCGCCTCGATGCCGATCTTCAGATGCAGATCGACGAAATTATGCGTGACTTTCTTGTCCGATTCCTCGGTCTTCACGCCATCCGGTGTCACCGGAGCGTCGGATACCAGTAACAGCGCTCCTCTGGAAATCTCATTTTTGTGCCCGACGATGAATAGCGTCGCGGTCTCCATATCGATGCCGATGCAGGTCATATCGTGCAGGCGCTGATGAAAACTCTCGTCGTGCTCCCAGACCCGCCGATTGGTGGTGTAAATGACTCCGGTGCGGTACTCCATATCGTGGTTGGCGATGATATTCGAGACGAATTTATGCAGCTTGAACGACGGCAGCGCCGGCACTTCGGCCGGAAAATAGTCGTTGCTGGTGCCTTCGCCGCGGATCGCGGCGATCGGCAGTATGAAATGCCCGATCTCGGTCGAGCGTTTCATACTGCCGCATTTGCCCAGAAACAAAACCCCCTTGGGCTGAATCGCGGTCAGCAGATCCATCACCGTCGCCGCGTTGCTGGAGCCGATACCGAAATTGATAATGGTCAGTCCGTTGTCGTTAGTGGCCGCCTGCATCGGCCGATCGACTCCGTAGATACGGCAATTGAACTGCTCGGCGAATTGCTGAACATAATTTTTGAAATTGGTCAGCAGAATATATTCGCCGAACTTCTCCAGCGGCATACCGGTATAGCGGGGCAACCAGTTCCGCGTGATATCCAGTTTGTTTAACATCTAGTTCTCCATTGTTCTGATTGGAGCCGTAGGCGACCCAGCGGAGCGGGCGCAAGACTCCTTGATTATAAGGTCGGTCCGCGTCCTATGCCCGGCCAAACGGATTATCACCCGCAGGCGGGTAGGAATAACCAGGCCGGCGGCGTACCGATTTGGCGTCAGCATGGTTTGACGCCATGGGCCGGTCTAAGTGTGGGCGTGGATACGTTTCAGTATATCAGACCGGCGCTGCCCGAATGGCCTGCAACACCGAACGCGCCAACGGCACGGTGATGCTGCGCTTGGCGGCAAACGCTGCTTGCTGCAGTTGATCTAGTATATCGAGCAGGCCGCGCAAATCGCGGCTGCTGCGGCTAAGCAGATAGCGCCCGACCGCTTCCGGCAGTTCGACGCCGGCGCGCGCGGCTGCCTGATTCAGCACTTGCATTTTGTCCTCGTCGGACAGCGGTTTTAGCTGTAGCTGCGTCCCCCAGCCCAGCCGCGAACGCAGATCGGGTAAATCAATAGCCAGGTCACGCGGTTTGTCGCGGGAAGCCAGCACCAGGCGCCCGCCCTCGTCGCGGATTCGGTTGAACAGGTGAAACAAGGCCTCTTCCCAAGGCCGCTGGCCACCAACAGCCTGAATATCGTCGACGCAGACCAGTTGCAGATGTTCGAGTCCATCCAGTATTCCGGCCGCTTCGGCGGGCAGGCGCTTCAGTGGCAGATAGAAGGCTTGCAGGCCCGACTCGCGCGCCCGGTGGCACAGCCCGTTCAACAGATGCGTTTTGCCGCTGCTGGCCGGTCCTGACAAAAATATACTGGCCGAAGCCTCGTTCAGCAGGGCTTTCAGGCTGTCGAGTACAGCCGCATTCGCACCGGGTACGAAATCGTGCAGACGATCATCCCGGTGCGGTTCCAGTGGCAGCAGTATCTGCGGACTGCCCGCACTCATGGCTCTTCGATTTTCACCGGGTCGCGTTCATACAGGCGGCTGGACTTGTACCATTCGTGGGCATGCCTGAGCAGCACCATCAGCACTGCTGCCACCGGTAACGCCAGCAGGATTCCGAAAAAACCGAATAGCTGGCCGCCGGCCAGCACGGCGAATATCACGGCAACCGGATGCAGGCCGATCTTGTCGCCGACCAGCCACGGTGTCAGCAGCATGCCCTCCATGGCCTGGCCGATAATAAAAACGATACAGACGGCGATCGGACCCCACCAGCCGTCAAATGGCACCACGGAGACCACAATGGCCGCCGCAAAGCCGACAATCGACCCCAAATACGGAATAAAGCTCAGCAACCCCGCGCCCATGCCGATCAGAAAGGCCAGGTCGATACCGGCGATCCACAGACCGATCGAATAAATCAGGCCCAGCGCCAGCATCACGCCTAGCTGACCGCGGATAAACGCGCTCATGCGTTCGTCCGCCTCGCCGGCGAGCTGGCTCAGCGTCGGTTCCAGATGCCGCGGAATCAATTGATGAACGGCGGCAACCAGTTGGTCCCAGTCCCGCAGCAGATAAAAAGTGACCACCGGTATCAGAACCAGATTGGCTACCCAGCCCAGCAATGCCGCACCGGACCGGCTGACATAGCTGACCACGGCTGCTGCCACACCGCCTGCCTGCTGCCAGTTTTCGCGCAGCAGATGAGTGATCTGACTCAGTTCCAACTGGCTCGCTTCCAAACCGATCAGGTTCTGCAGCCACGGAATGACCGTATCCTTGATCCAGTTCAGGTACTGCGGCATTTTCACCACCAGCCTGCTGATCTGATTCTCCATTAACGGCACGATAATCAGCAGGAAAAGCACCAGCAGCAAAGTCATTAACAAGAACACCACGGATACCGCAGCGGTCCGGTTGAAACGGCGCATTTTTTCCAGCCGGTCGGCCAACGGATCGCCGAGATAAGCCAGCAATGCCGATACGGCAAACGGCGTCATGACCGGGGAAAGACGATACAGCAGCCAGCCCAGGCCGACCACCAGCGCCAGTACCAGCCATTTTTGTGAATCAGTGAGCAATGTTGGCCTGTTTGGCCTTATCGGACCAGATCCAGACATAATGTAACCCGCTTGCGATGGTGGTAGCCGCCACCGCCGGAACCAGCCACGTTTCGATATCCACCGGCGGCATCCAGCCGGAAAGACGCAGCAGCACCAGCAATACCAGAGCGACCAGAAGAAACGTATTGAACTTGCTGAGCCAGGTCGGTGAGGCCGTTACCGGCTCGATGCGATAATGGTAATACAAACCGCCGCCGACGATGATGACTTCCCGTAACACCACCAGCGCCACCAGCCATAGCGGCAGGTGGCCCAGTATGGTCAGCGATACGGTCGCAGCCAGCATCAGCAGTTTATCGGCCAACGGATCCAACATGCCGCCGAATTCCGTCTGCCAATTGAATCGGCGCGCCAGAAAGCCGTCGATCAAATCACTGAAGCCGGCCACGAAGGCCAATATCAGCGCACTGCGGAATTCGCCGATAAACAGCAGTACCACCAGCGGAATGACGGCAACAATCCGAAACAGCGTCAGTGCATTGGGCAGCAGGCGAAGATTCACTGCTGCAACTCGTAAACGCGAGCCGCACCGCCCAGCGCCTGCCCGACCGGGTACAAAAAGCCGGAACGGTCCAGCTCATCGAACAAGTAGCCCGGTACCGCATTCAGGCTGAGCCGGAAACGCACCCGGGCACCCTGAGCGCCCGCGATGTCGACCTGGTCGACATAACCCAGGCCGGCCAGGTAGTCCAGACAGCGGGCATAATCTTCCGGGCCGCTGACATTGATCACATCAATGGCCTCGACCCAGCTACCCTGATCCGAGGCCGCGATGCTGCGCGCGCCCGCCAGACGGCTGACCGAGGCTTGAATACCCGATTCGATCGCCTGGCTCAAGGTTGCGCCGGAGCTGCGCCAGTTCCACTGTTCGCTGCCGGTGTTCATGCTCCAGCGGACCTGCCAGCCGTCACCGCCGGGGTAGGCGGCCGCCAGCAACGCATTGTCCTGGCCCAGGGCACGGGCGCTGCGCAATGCGGTATTGGTAAACCCGCCCCAGATTTCCTGGGTGCGCACCGGCGGCCGGGTTTCGCCATCGGCCGCCAGATGAACGCTTAGCGGCAAACCGAGCCGCTGCGCGCTGTCGGCCGCGACAAACGCAATGAACTCGTCCGTATCGTCGAGAAATCGGCGGCCGGCGCCATCGTCAAGTGCCATGAACAAACGCGTCGCGCGGCGCTGCTTCGGCCATAACGGCAGCCTCATTTCGCGCACGGCGCGGTCCAGCGCCCCCGGGTCGAAGCGGACGATCAACCGGAGTTGGTCGTACTGCTGGCCGCCGTCCAGCGCATAACGGTGACGCGTATATGCGAAGCCCTGCATCCAGTTCCGCGCTTCCGTTTCCAGTCCGCTGAAACGCACCGCGGCGGTAGCGTGCGGTATACCGGTCAGTTTCGCCAGTGCGTTGGCCAGCGCGACCGGAATCGCCGCGTCGCGTTCAGCGGCACTCTGATCCGCGACGACGGCCTCACCGGTATATAACGCCGCTTCGGACTCCGCCGCTGATGCATTAAATGCCAACGCGAAAAACAACACCATCAGGCATGCGGCGGGATACCTACATAGCGGCCTGTGCAGCGCGGACGTTCCAGTTGCCAATTTCCGATTTGCCATAAAAGTAATGTTCCTGCCCGGCGAAAAAATCCGCCGCAAGCCAGCGAATAAGATACCATATGCAGCGTTTTTCGCGTCGGCTAAGCGGAATATTATGAACCAGAAAGACAAGCATCGCGTGACAGGCCTGAACTATCGGGATGCCGGCGTGGATATCGCCGCCGGCAATGCGCTGGTTGAACGCATCAAACCGGCTGTAAAAGCTACGCTGAGGCCTGAAGTGCTGGCCGGACTCGGTGGTTTCGGTGCGCTGTTTCAACCGGACCTCAGCCGCTTTCAAGAGCCGGTGCTGGTATCCGGCACCGACGGCGTCGGCACCAAACTGTTGCTCGCACGCCAGCTCGGTATTCACGATACCATCGGCATCGACCTGGTCGCGATGTGCGTGAACGACATTCTGGCGCAGGGAGCGGAGCCGCTGTTCTTCCTGGATTACTTCGCCTGCGGCAAACTGAATCTGGATCAGGCCGAAACCGTCATTCGCGGCATCGCAGCAGGTTGCGGCGAGGCCGGCTGTGCATTGATCGGCGGAGAGACTGCCGAAATGCCCGGAATGTACACCCGCGAGGACTACGACCTGGCCGGCTTTGCAGTCGGTATTGTCGACCGCTCGGCGATCATCGACGGCCGCCGTATCCGGGCCGGCCACCGACTTATCGGCCTGGCCTCTTCCGGCCCGCATTCCAACGGCTACTCGCTGATCCGCAAAGTGCTGCAGGTTTCGGACCACGATCCCGGCCGACCCCTTGTCGGCGACGATTCGAATACCAGTTTGGCCCACGCGCTGCTCGCGCCAACCCGAATTTACGTAAAGTCCGTGTTGTCTTTGCTGTCTTCAGGAACAATCGACGGTCTGGCCCATATTACCGGCGGCGGGCTGACCGAGAACATCGTGCGCACCCTGCCCGCCGATCTGGCACTGGAAATCGACTTATCGACCTGGCAATGGCCGGCAGTTTTCCGCTGGCTGCAAACCGAGGGCGGGATCGCCGAAATGGAAATGCTGCGCACGTTCAACTGCGGTATCGGCATGGTGCTGGTCACCCCGGAGAACGCCGCACAGTCCGTGCTGCAGGCCGCCAGCGCAGCCGGCGAGACGGCTTTCGAGATCGGCCAGGTTGTACCCGCCGCCAATGAACGCGTCATCTACCACCGCTGAACGCCGGCAACCGCTTTCCGTCGCGGTGCTGATTTCCGGCAGAGGAAGCAACTTTCGGGCACTGCATCAGGCGGCGGACCGGATCGGCATTCGTATCCCGGTGGTTATCAGCAATCGGCCCGATGCCGAAGGACTGAAATACGCACAGACCGCCGGCGTTCCGGCCTGCTGCATTGATCGGCGTAAGTACTCCCGCAGCGCATTCGACCAGGCACTGCAGGCGAAGCTGGATAGCCTGCAGCCCGAATTGCTGGTTCTCGCCGGTTTTATGCACATATTGGGCGACGCCTTCGTCGCCGACTGGTCGGCGCGGATGATCAATATCCACCCGTCTTTGCTGCCGAAATATCCCGGCCTGAACACGCACCGCAATGTCCTCGCGAATGGCGATTCCGAACACGGCGCAAGCGTCCATTTCGTGACCGCAAAACTGGACGGCGGCCCGGTTATCAGCCAATGCCGGATACCGGTGATGCCTGAAGACAGCCCGCAAAGCCTGGCCCGGCGCCTGTTACCCGAGGAACATCGCCTGCTGGTGCGGACGGTGGAATTATTCGCCGGGCGGCGTGTCGAACTACGGGATAATCTGATCTGCCTGGACGAGCGGCTACTGAACGATGCATTGCAATTGGACCAAGACCTTTAAGCCCGCGGCAGCACTGCTGGCGCTGTTGCTGGCCGGTAACGGACTGGCCAGGCCTCTGCCGTACACGGCGGACTACGACCTGTACCGCAACAGCAAGCGCATCGGTGAGGCGAGCGTGACCCTGGAACTCATGCCGAACGGCGACTACCGCTATTCGATGAACAGCAAAGGTACCAAAGGCCTGGCCCGGCTACTCGGTGCCACCGATTCGGAATACGCCGAGTTCCGTTATCGGGACGGTCAGTTCGTACCGCTGAAATACGAGACCCAAAGCAAAGTCGCCGGTAAAAAACACCACTGGATTGCGAACTTCGACTGGTCACAGCAACTGGCCGTCGGTTCCGAGGACAGCGAGGCATTTTCCGTCCCGCTGCAGAGCGGTACGCTGGATCCGATTACGCTGAGCTTTGCGCTGCGTCAGGAACTCGGCCGGGTCAACGAAGACATGCGCTACCGCTTGCTGGACAAAAACGAGATCGAAGAGCAGCGCTTTTCCGTCGCCACAGCGGAACCGATACAGATTGCATCCGGCTGCACCGAAGGCATTCGAGTCGAGCGGGTGCGGCAAAACAGTCAGCGCTTCACCATAAGCTGGTATGCGCCGACTACCCATCAGGTGCTGCTGCGCCTGGATCACGGCAAGCACGGCAAGGACACCATGAGCCTGCGCCTGCAGTCATTGATGGTCGCCGGCCAGCCGGTCACCATAGGCGCCGATTGCGATAGCTGACGCGGCCGGCGGCGGCTGTAACATCTGCTTACTTAAGCTGGCGCAGCATGCGGTTATAATGATTCCGGCGTTTTCAGAGCGGAGTCGTCCCATGCGTAAATTATTTGCCCCTGTTCTACTATCTCTGTGGTTTCTTGCCGGCTGCAGCGTCAATCCGGTTACCGGCGAGCGCAACCTGAATTTCTACGGCGCCGATTGGGAGCAGAATATCGGCCAGCAAATGTATGCGCCGATGCGCCAATCGCAAGGCGGTGACTATATCGTCGATCCGGCTGTCGCGAGCTACGTGCAGAGCGTGGGTAGCCGGCTGGCGGCCCAGGCCAAGCGCAACGGCCAGCTGGACTTCGAGTTCCACGTGCTGAATGACTCCACCCCGAACGCCTGGGCCCTGCCGGGCGGAAAAATCGTGATCAATCGCGGACTGCTGACCGAATTACAGTCCGAGGCGGAACTGGCCGCGGTACTTGGCCACGAAATCGTGCACGCGGACGCCGCGCACGGCGCGCGCGCACAGTCCAAAGGCGTATTTACCCAGGTCGGCATGATGGCCGCGATGATTTACGGCAGTTCCAAGGCCGAATCGCGCGCCGGCCAGCAGGTAGCGATGATGGTGCCGCAGCTCGGCGCTCAACTGATCACTCAGAAGTACGGCCGGGACGCCGAGCGCGAATCGGACTACTACGGTATGCAGTATATGTCACAGGCCGGCTACGACCCGCAGGGCGCGGTCGATTTGCAGCAGACGTTCGTGAAGCTCTCCGAAGGCCGGCGCAGCGATTGGATTTCCGGGCTGTTCGCTTCCCACCCGCCGTCGCAGGAACGCGTACAGAACAACAAGGAAACGGCAGCCAGCCTGCCCGACGGGGGCGACCTGGGACGCCAGCGCTACCAGCAGAAGATGGCCTATTTGAAACGCATCGCACCCGCTTACGAGGCGCATGACAAGGCGCGCAAGGCATTGGCCGAGGACAAGCCGCAGGAGGCCCGCAAACTGGCCAGAGAAGCACTGCGCAAGGAACCCCGGGAAGCGCTGTTTCATGCGCTGAGCGGCGATATTCATGCCAGCCAGAAGCGCTACCAGCAGGCGGCCAATGCCTACAGCGCCGCCATTAAGCGCGACTCGAACTTCTTCTACCACTACCTGCGCCGCGGCCAGGTACGGCACGAATTGAACCGTTTCGAAATCGCGCGGCAGGACCTGGAAAAGAGTATGCAGCTTCTGCCTACCGCACAGGGGCATTACCTGCTGGGCAATCTGGAGCGCCGGGCCGGGCGGATGGATTCAGCGCTGAAACATTATCAGGCGGCGGCCCAGTCGAACTCTGCGGTCGGCAAGCAGGCTCAGCGCGAGTTGGTCCTGATGGACCTGCCCAGCAATCCTCAGAACTACGTCAAGACCCGGGCACAACTGGACAGCTCGGGGAACATCTATGCGCTGGTCGGCAACCAGGCACCGGTAGCGGTCAAGAACATCGTGGTGCGGGTGGCCTGGGTCGATAATAACGGCCAGGTCAGAGAAACCAATCGTCAGTACGCGGGACCGCTGGCCGCCGGCCAGACCGCGAATCTGCCTTTACGCCTGGGCCGACTCAGCGACCCGAACCAGCTATCGCAGCGCGTCAGGGTCACGATCAGCGCAGCACAGGTTGCCGAATAACATCAGTCGCTATCCGCGCCGGGTGGTTCAGGCCACCCGGCGTATGTCGGCACCGAGCTGACCCAGTTTTTCCTCGATGATTTCGTAGCCGCGATCCAGATGGTAGACCCGGTCGACAGTGGTCGTCCCTTTGGCCACCAGACCGGCCAGCACCAGACTGGCCGACGCGCGTAAATCGGTTGCCATTATCGGCGCCCCGGTCAGGGATTCAACGCCGTTGATGATCGCGCTGTTCCCCTGTACTCGAATGTCCGCACCCAGGCGCTGCAATTCCTGTACATGCATGAAGCGGTTTTCGAAAATCGTCTCGGTAATGACCCCGGTGCCTTCGGCGACCGAGTTCAACGCCATGAACTGCGCCTGCATATCGGTCGGAAAGGCCGGGTACGGTGCGGTGGTCAAATCTACCGCTTTCGGCCGCCGGCCGCGCATATCGAGCTCTATCCAGTCGTCGCCAACCGTCAGCTCCGCGCCGGCTTCATGCAACTTGGACAGCACCGCGTCCAGGGTCTCGGGCCGGGTACGCGTGGCCTTGACCCGGCCGCCGGTGATTGCACCGGCCACCAGATAGGTGCCGGTCTCGATTCGGTCCGGCAATACCGTGTACTCCGCACCGGACAACCGATCCACGCCTTCAATGGTAATGGTATTGGTTCCGGCACCGTCGATCTTCGCTCCCATCGCGATCAGATAGTTGGCCAGATCCACCACTTCGGGTTCCTGCGCTGCGTTTTCGATAATGCTGGTGCCGCTGGCCAGGGCGGCTGCCATCATCAGATTCTCGGTACCGGTGACGCTGACCGTATCCATCAGAATACGGGCACCGGTCAGCCGATCCGCCTCGGCCTCGATATAACCGTTCTGAACGTCCACCTTGGCGCCAAGTTGCTGCAGCCCGTGAATATGCAGATTGACCGGCCGGGAACCGATCGCACAACCACCCGGCAGGGACACATGGGCCCGCCCGTGACGCGCAACCAGCGGCCCGAGGACCAGGATGGATGCACGCATGGTTTTCACCAGATCGTACGGCGCTTCGTGCCGGTTGACGCCGCGCGGGTCGATCTCGATTCGCATGCGGTCATCCACCGCCAGCTCGGCGCCCATCTGCCCGAGCAGTTCCATACTGGTCGTCACGTCCTGCAAGTGCGGCACGTTGCTGATCACCGAGGGTTCGTCGCCGAGAAGGCTGGCAACCAGAATCGGCAGCACGGCGTTTTTCGCGCCGGAAATCCAGACATCCCCCTGCAACCGGTGTCCGCCTTGTATTTGTATTTGCGTCATCGTTTGCTAGAACCCGCTCAGGCCTGTGCTTCCGGCGTGCGCGTTTGCAGCCTCAGCGCGTGAATTTCATTGCCCATCAATGTACCCAGTGCCGCATATACCATGCGATGCCGGGAAATCATGCTCTTGCCGGAAAAGTCATCCGAGACTACGATGGCTTCAAAATGCACGCCGTCGTCACTGCTGACGCTGACCTCGGCGCCGGGCAAGCCGTCTCGAATCAGTTGCTCTATCATCTGGCTGTCCATAGACTATCGCACCTTGACCGGCCGAATGGCACTTGTCTTTGTCCCGTGGCCGTATTAATAAGAGGAAAGCGTTGCATCATATCGGATTCGGCGCATCGAACAAACCGCTGTGACATCATAATGAGTGCAACAATAAAGTGGAGACCAGTCGACCGGTGAAAACGTTCAACAGCATTCCCGCAATGCCGGGAGCGGCCTGAGTGGCGATTGCGCTACTGCAGATCATCGGCGGGTTCGTACTGCTGGTATGGGGTGCTGACCGTTTGGTTGCAGGCGCCTCGGCCACCGCCAATAATCTGGGCGTCTCACCGCTGATCATCGGTCTGGTGGTCGTCGGCTTTGGCACCTCGGCACCGGAAATCGTGGTCTCTGCGGTGGCCTCGGTCAACGGCAATCCCGCCCTGGCTGTCGGCAATGCGATTGGCTCGAATATCGCAAACGTCGGTTTGATTCTGGGTCTGACTGCACTGATCTATCCGCTGAAAATCGAATCGGGCACGCTGAAACGGGAGTATCCGATTCTGCTGCTGGTCATGTTGCTCACAACCTGGCTGATGCGCGACTATTTCCTATCGAACAGCGACGGGCTGGTATTGCTCGGCGGGCTGGTATTGTTGATCGGCGGCATGGTCATTCTCGGGCTCAAGCGTTCGGACAGCGACCCGCTGATCGAGGAGTTCGAAGCGGAAATTCCATCCGACATGTCCACGTCCACCGGCGTGTTGTGGCTGGCGGTCGGCCTGGTCGTGCTGCCGGCCAGTTCCAAGGTGCTGGTGGACGGTGCGGTCACCGTCGCGCATATTGCCGGCGTATCCGATGCCATCATCGGTCTGACCATCGTTGCGTTCGGCACCAGCCTGCCGGAACTCGCCGCCGCGGTAACCAGCGCGATCAAGCACGAAGACGATATCGCCATCGGCAATGTAATCGGTTCCAATATGTTCAATCTGCTCGGTGTGCTCGGCATCGCGGCGACCCTGCACCCGGTCACCGTGGATATTGAAATCCTGCACCGGGATGCGCTGGTGATGTACGTATTTACCCTGCTGCTGTTCTTTATGGCCTGGGGTATACGTAAACCGGGCCGTATCGCGCGCCATGAGGGCGCGTTGCTGCTGACCCTATACTGCGGGTATATATTCGTCGTCGCCTACAACGCACTGCGCTAGGCCGACGCGGACCCGGCAACGGCAATGCTAAAATGGTGACACAAGTCCAATGAACAAGAACGCGTTGTCAAAATTAGCCCGGGCCGTGATTGAAACCGAAGCCGATGCGGTCAGAGGACTGTTGTCGAAAATCGACGATAGCTTTCTGTCCGCCTGCGAAGCGATCCTCGACTGCGACGGCCATGTGGTGGTTATCGGCATGGGTAAATCCGGCCATATCGGCAACAAGATCGCAGCCACTCTGGCCAGTACCGGTACACCGGCGTTTTTCCTGCACCCGGCCGAGGCCAGCCACGGCGACCTCGGCATGATCACCGCGCAAGACATTGCGCTGCTGATGTCCAATTCCGGCGAGACCGACGAAGTCAACCGCATACTGCCGCCGTTAAAGCGCCTTGGCGTACCGCTGATTGCGATGACCGGCAACCAGGCATCCAACCTGGCCCGCCATGCCGACATTCATATCCACGTCGCGGTCGAAAAAGAAGCCTGCCCGTTGGGCCTGGCGCCGACATCCAGCACTACAGCGGCACTGGCCATGGGCGATGCGCTGGCGGTATCGCTGCTGGAATCGCGCGGTTTCACGCAGGAAGATTTCGCCCGTTCCCATCCGGCCGGCCAACTCGGCCGCCGGCTGCTGCTGCATATCAAGGACATTATGCACGGCGATGGCGCAATACCCATTTCCGCAGCCGGTGCCAGCATCGCCGAAGCGATTGTCGAAATGACTGCCAAGCGCCTCGGCATGACCGCCGTACTGGACGAAGACCGGCGGGTGATCGGCGTATTTACCGACGGCGACCTGCGCCGCGCACTGGACGCCCAACTGGATCCGCATCAGACACCGGTCAGCAGGGTCATGAGCAGCGACCCGGTCACCATAGGGCCGGACGCGCTGGCGATGGAGGGTGCACACCTGATGCAGGACAAGCGTATTCAGGGTCTGCTTGTCGTGGACCGGCATGGACGGTTGGTCGGCGCGCTGAATTTTCAGGACCTATTGCAGGCCGGAGTAGTCTAAATGGCATCTATGGTTTCCACCGGTGTGCTCGAAAAAGCCGCAAACATCCGGCTGCTGGCGCTGGATGTCGACGGCGTCTTGACCGATGGTCGGTTGTATTTCACCGAGCAGGGACAGGAGTTGAAAGCGTTTCACTCCAAGGACGGCCTGGGCCTGAAGGCCCTGATGCGCTATGGCATCAAGGTCGCGCTGATTACCGCGCGCACTTCCCCGCTGCTGAGCCACCGGGCCGAACAACTCGGCATCGAGAAGGTTTACCAGGGTTGCGAGGACAAATTGCAGGCATATGAGGATTTGAAGCGGTCTTTGGATCTGGAGGACGGTGCGGTCGCCTATGTCGGTGACGACTGGATCGACCTGCCGGTTCTGCGGCGGGTGGGACTGTCAATCAGCGTCGCCGACGGAATGCCCGAGGTGCGCCAGCGCGTACACCATGTGACCGAGCGCGCCGGCGGCAACGGCGCGGTACGCGAAGTGTGCCAGCTTCTGCTGGAAGCACAGGGGTTCGCGGCGCGGTGGCTGAACGAACTGATGGAACGCTGATGCGCGGCAAGACCTGGATCGGTATTGTCATCTTCCTGCTGCTGGCTCTTGCGACCCGCTGGATTCAGTACACTCACGATACGCAGGACGGCGAAGATTCTTTTCAGATCGATACCCGGCTGGATTACGCACTGACCGAACTGGACAGCAGAACCTACGACGAACAGGGCCGGCTGGCCGCCATGCTGCAATCGCCGATGCTGGTACAGGACGCAGATACCGGCGTCGGCCGCGCAAGCCGGCCGCTGATCCGGCTGCCGGGCGCCGACGGCGAAACCCGGTTGCTGGCCGAGGCTGCCGATATCAATGCCGAAAAGACCGAAATTCAACTGGCCGGCGCCGTGGAAATACGGCTTCCACAGCCCGAGGGCGAGGTGCAGATTTCCGGTGAAGAAATTGCGTTTCATATCCCGTCGGAGGTTATCCGTTCCGAACAGCCGATTGAAATCACCGGTCC
Source organism: Lysobacterales bacterium (assembly GCA_028289465.1). Taxonomy (GTDB): domain Bacteria; phylum Pseudomonadota; class Gammaproteobacteria; order Xanthomonadales; family SZUA-36; genus JANQPM01. Next base: position 29,946 of record JANQPM010000059.1, read on the forward strand.
CGGCATCCATCTCACCGGCATCGGCCTGGAAGCCGACCTCAGGACCCGCCGATATCGTTTGATGCGCCAGATACGAGGAAGATATGAAAATCGCTAGCCTACTCGCGCTGCTCGGACTTCTTCAGCTTGACGCGCTGGCGGTAGAGTTCGACCGCAGACAGCCCATTGATATTCAGGCAGATACCTCGGAAACCGATCTGGCCCGCGGCATTACCCACCTGAAAGGCAATGTTCGCATCGAACAGGGCGATCTGAAAATCAACGCCGCGCAAGGCGATATCTACAACGACGGCCGGGTCGTGTCCAAGGTAATTCTGCGAGGCAGGCCGGCATCCTGGGAACTGCGCAGCGCCGATGAGGGAACGGTTACCGCCAGCGCAGAGATCATCGAATACCGGCTCGCCGAAGAAATCATCGAGCTGACCGGCAATGCGTTTGTATCGCACCCGCAGGGCGAAGCACGCGGCGACCATATTCGCTACGACCTGCGCAACGAGCAGTTCCAGGGGCGCGGCTCCGAACCCGGCAATGGCATTCGAATCCGGCTGAATCCGCCTGAACCGAAGGCGGCTGCCGGCGATGATACCGAGCAACCGGATTCCGGCTGACCGATGCTGCAGGTCACCGACCTACACAAGCAATACCGGCGAAGGGAAGTCGTCAAAGGCGTCAGCCTGTATGTCAAGCAGGGTCAGGTGGTCGGCTTGCTGGGCCCGAACGGCGCCGGGAAAACCACTTGTTTTTATATGATCGTCGGCCTGATTCCGGCCGATGGCGGCAGCGTCGAGGTAGATCAGACCGATCTGACCCACAAGCCGGTGAACCAGCGTGCCGAACACGGTATCGGCTACCTGCCGCAGGATGCGTCGATCTTTCGCAAGCTGTCGGTGCGGGACAATGTGCTGGCGATCCTGGAGATGCGCAAAGATCTGGACCTGGACGGCCGGCATGCCGAACTGGAGCGCCTGCTGGAAGAGCTGCATGTGTCGCACCTGGCCGATCAAATCGGCATCAGCCTGTCCGGCGGCGAACGACGCCGGGTCGAGATCGCCCGCGCGCTGGCGGCCAACCCGCGTTTCATTTTGCTGGATGAGCCGTTCGCCGGCGTCGACCCAATATCAGTCGGCGAAATCCAGCGCATCGTCCGGCACCTGGTCAACCGGGACATCGGCGTGCTCATCACCGATCACAACGTGCGGGAAACGCTGGGCATCTGTCACCATGCCTACATTCTGAACGACGGCAAGGTGCTGGCCCAGGGCACACCGGACGAAATACTGCAAAACAGCGAGGTCCGGCAGGTTTACCTCGGAGAGGAATTCCGGCTGTAGCCAATCATGGTCGCCCAGCGCCTTCAACTCAAACTCAAACAGCAGCTTTCACTCGCGCCGCAGCTGCAGCAGGCGATCAAGCTGCTGCAGCTCAACCGGCTGGAATTGAAAGACTATCTGCAGCAGGCACTGGAAGAAAACCCGCTGCTGGAGTACCAGGACCTGGGCGCCGAATCGGCCGGTGACGCCGATACTGAAGCCGATGCCGCGACCGACGAGTATCTGGAGGACCCACTGGCCGGCGAGTGGGATGACGCGGACGGTTTCTCGATCACCGGGTCCGGCGATTTTTCCGCGGGCGACCGGCAGGATCAGTGGGCCGATACCGGCAGCGACAGCCTGCAGACCCACCTGCTGTGGCAGATCAACCTGACGCCGTTGTCAGCAACCGACGAGGCCATCGCCCAGGCCATCGTGTTCGCGCTGAATGAGGACGGCTACCTGCTGGATTCGGTAGACGATATCCGCAACAGTTTAGCACCCGATATTCTGGTCGAAGCGGATGAGGTCACCGCGGTGCTGCACCGCCTGCAGCGCATGGAACCGGTCGGAGTCGCGACCCGCAGCCCGGCCGAATGCCTGGCTGTGCAGTTAGAAACCATGTCGGTAGATACACCGCACCGTCACAGCGCGCTGCAGATCGCGTCCAAGCACATGCATTTGCTGGAAAAAGGCGACCGGCGCAAGCTGGCCCAGGTGATCGGCGTGGACCGGGACGAGATCAGTCAGGCCATCAGCCTGCTGCAGTCTCTTGAGCCGCGGCCGGGCGCGCGCTATGACAACCGCCACAACGAGTATCTGGTGCCGGATGTCTACCTGCGGCAGCACGAAGGGGACTGGGTGGCGTCCCTCAGCCCCGACAGTCACCCGAATATCCGCCTGAACGGCTACTACGTCAGCTTGATGAGGTCCGTCAAAGGCGACGACAAAGGTTATCTGAAAGGCCGCCTGCAGGAAGCGCGCTGGCTGCTGAACAGCCTGGAATTGCGCAACCGCACCCTGCTCGCGGTCAGCAACCAGATCGCGCAGCACCAAAGCGGCTTTCTGGAACGCGGCGAGAAATTCATGCAGCCGCTGATACTGAAGGAAATCGCCGCCGCCACCGGGTTGCACGAGTCGACCGTTTCGCGGGCAACTACACGCAAATATGCGCTGACGCCGCGCGGGCTGTTCGAGCTCAAGTATTTCTTTTCCAGCCATGTCCGCACGCTGGACGGTCGTGCGATCAGTGCGACAGCGGTAAAAGCCTATATTCAGGAAATTATCGGCCGCGAAGCGCCCGCTTCGCCGCTGAGCGACCAGGCGTTATCAGATAAACTGCGCGAGCACGGTATACGCGTGGCACGCCGCACGGTTGCCAAATACCGCGAGTCGCTCGGGATTCTGTCATCCACGCAAAGACGCCGGGCGGCAAAGTTGCAGACTGACAGCTATCGGGCAGAAAGCGCCGAATAAGACTAGGCAGATCGCATACATCGGTATAAGATTAGTCTATGAGCATGCCACAGCAGGCAGTAGCCAGATTCTCCACGCCGATGGGAGTGCCCTGTGTGTCAGGGCGGACGGTGTAACCGGTGTTGCGGAATATGCTGGCGACAGACCTGAGAAGAGTATCATCGAACAGCGAACGTGGCAGTTGCAGATGACCCGCACCCCAACATTCGTAACCAGCAAACACCGCAGTGGATTCCACCCTGCGTTCATTTGTAGCGAACCGATCTCATAGGGGATCGTATCTAGCCGTTCGCAACGGAGGACAGCGAATATGCAATTAACAGTTACCGGACACCATATTGATGTAACCCCTGCCCTAAGAGCCTATGTGACCGAAAAAATGCAGCGGGTCACCCGCCATTTCGAGCACGTTATCTCGGTGCATGCGGTACTGGGGATCGAAAAGCATGAGCAACAGGCCGAAGCGACCATCAATGTGGCCGGTGGCGGTAAAGCCATTTTTGCAACCGAATCCGCGATGGATATGTATGCCGCAATCGACGGGCTGGTCGACAAACTGGACCGGCAAGTGCGGCGGCACAAGGAAAAACTGACCGACCACCACCGCAGCCAGCGTCACGCTGCTGCCGGCTGAAATCGGGTAGCTGCGGAAACCATACTCCGCCTATAGGCTCTAATTCCGTAGACCACTATGCAAGTCACTGACCTGTTGACACCCGACCGCATTCGCTTGAACGCCCACGCGGTAAGCAAGAAGCGGCTGCTTGAGACCATCAGCAAGCTAATGGTCGAGGAAGAATCCGATCTCAGCCCGCGCGAGGTTTTCGAAAGCCTGGTTGCGAGAGAACGCCTCGGCTCCACCGGGCTCGGCCACGGCGTGGCTATCCCGCACGGCCGCTTGAAGCACGGCGACAAGGCGCGTGCGGTATTTATCCGTCTGATGAAACCGATCGATTACGACGCGGTGGACGATCAGCCGGTGGACTTGCTGTTTGCGCTGACCGTCCCCGAGAACTGCAACGACCACCACCTGAAGCTGCTCGCGAAAATCGCCGAGCTGTTCAGTGACGATGAGTTTTGCCGGCGCCTGCGTCAGGCTGACGATTCCAACCAATTGCATGCCGTATTGTCCGACTGGCAGCACTAGGCTCGTATGAACCGGTCACTGACCACGCAGGACCTGTATGATCAGTTGCACGACAAGCTCGACCTGCACTGGGTCGGCGGCCGCGATGGCGGCGGCAGTTCGGTTTCCTCGGAAAACATCACTACCAGCCGCCCTGCGCTGGCCGGCTATCTGAACCTGATTCATCCGAACAAAGTGCAGGTCATCGGCCGCGAAGAAAACGACTATCTGGACAGCCTCGATTCACGCCGCCGCTGGGAGACCGTGGCCCAGATTTTCGCCGGCAATCCCCTGGCGGTGATCGTATCGGACCATCTGCCGGTATCGCCCGATCTCGCCGAGGCAGCGGACGAGGTCAACGCGCCGCTGATGGTATCCGCCGCACCGAGCCATAGCCTGGTTCACTATCTGCAGTATTATCTGTCCCGCGCGCTGGCGCGGCAGACCAATCTGCACGGCGTGTTCATGGAAATCTTCACCATTGGCGTTCTGATTACCGGTGACGCGGGCTCCGGTAAAAGCGAGCTGGCGCTGGAACTGCTTAACCGCGGCCATCGGCTGATCGCGGACGATTCGCCCGAGTTCACCCAGATGTCGCCCGAAATCATCGACGGCACCTGCCCCGCTGCATTGCAGGACTGTCTCGAAGTCCGCGGGCTGGGCGTGCTGAATATTCGCGAAATGTTTGGCGATGCGGCAATCAAGATGAACAAGTACCTGCGACTGATCGTGCATCTTGAAGTGCCTGAAAACCATGAACGGAAAGAACCGCTGGACCGCCTGCGCGGCGACACCTCGGTTCGGCAGGTTCTGGAACTGGATATACCGAGCATCACGCTGCCGGTCCTGGCCGGCCGCAACCTGGCGGTGATGACCGAGGCGGCGGTACGCGACTTCATGCTGAAGATGAAAGGTTTTGACGCGACTTCCGCGTTCGTCGAACGACACGCACGACTGATACAACAGTCGCGGAAATAACGATGTCAAAGGCACAACCGGAAAAACTGCAATTGGTGTTGGTCAGCGGGCTGTCCGGCAGCGGAAAAACCGTCGCGCTGCGGGCGCTGGAAGACCTGGATTTTTACTGCGTCGACAACCTGCCGGCCGCGCTGCTGCCCGCCTTTACCGACGAGATGCTGGCGCAGCGGCTGCACGGCGGCCGCATCGCCGTCGGCGTCGATGCCCGCAGCGGTGAATTGTCGCCGTTGCTCAATTGGCTGGACAGTCGGGACGAAACGGCCATCGACTGTCTGGTGTTTTTCATTACCGCCGATGACAAGGTTCTGCTTAAGCGCTTTAGTGAAACGCGCCGGCGGCATCCGCTGACGGCCGACCGGCAAGGTTTATCCGAAGCTATTCTGGCCGAACGCGAATTGCTGGCCGCGGTAGAGCAGCACGCGGACTACCGCATTGATACCAGCGATACCAATATCCACGAACTGCGCGGCCAGGTCTGGAAGCTGGTAAGGCGCAGCCAGGAAACGCCACTGTCCATCGTGCTGCAGTCCTTCGCGTTCAAGCGCGGCCTGCCGCAAGATGCCGATTTCCTGTTCGACGCCCGCTGCCTGCCGAATCCGCACTGGGAGCCGGAGCTGAGACCTATGACCGGTCATGATTCCCCGGTGCGTCAGTGGCTGTCGCAGGCGCCGATGGTCGACGCCTATTACCATGACATCAAAGGCTTTATGAGCACCTGGCTGCCGCAATTCGAAGCCAGCCAACGCAGCTATCTCACCATCGCGATCGGCTGCACCGGCGGGCAGCACCGTTCGGTGTACCTGGCCGAACGGCTGGCGGCATCGTTGCGCCGGGACGGCCAGAAAATCGCAGTACAGCACCGGGAACTTTGATGGCGGTTCAACTGATATTGCTGACTCACGGACAGATTGGCGCAAGCGTGCTGGCCGAAGCCGAAACCATACTCGGCCGGCTGCCCCTCAAAGTCATCCAGAAATCCGTCGACCAGTCTCAAGCGGAGCGGATTGTTCCGGCCGAACTGTGTGCCGAACTGCAGGCCTATGATCGCGGCGACGGCGTACTGGTGCTGACCGACCTGTATGGCGCGACGCCATGCAACTGCCTGGAAAAAGAGGCACGCGCTCAGCCGCGGTTGGCCATCGTCAGCGGCCTGAACCTGCCGATGCTGCTGCGCAGTTTGAACTATGCCGATAAACCGTTGGCGGAACTGGCCCGTATCGCGGCCGACGGCGCGATCAAAGGCATCCAGGTAATCGGCATATGAAGCGGCAAACGGTGACCATCGTCAACCAGCTTGGCCTGCATGCCCGCGCCGCAAGCAAACTGGTCAACACGGCTTCACGCTTTCAGTCCGAAGTCTGGCTGGAAAAAGACGGTAAACGGGTCAACGGCAAATCCATCATGGGCGTGCTGATGCTGGCTGCGTCGATCGGCAGCGAACTGCTGCTGGAGACCGCCGGCGAAGACGAACAGCAGGCGCTGGATGTGCTCTCGCAACTGATCGACAACCGCTTCGGGGAGGACGCCTGATGACCCTGGCGCTGACCGGCACCGGCGTGATGTCGGGCGTTGCGGTCGGACCGGCTCATCTGCTGATCCGCAGCGAACTGGAAATTCAGGAGTACCAGGTGCCCGACGACGCGCGCGAGCAGGAAGTCGAGCGCTTTCAGTCGGCTCTGGGCGAAGCGCGCCGGCATCTGCAGGCGCTGGCCGACCGCTTGCGCCGAACTGCCGGCAGCGGCGCCGAGGAGATCATCCGTACGCATCTGCATATGCTGGACGACGCGGTCATCGCCGACGATACCGAAAGTACGATTCTGGAGCAGGGCTGCAACGCCGAATGGGCGCTGCAGATGCAGCTCGAGCATATCGTTGCGGAATTCCGCAGCCTGGACGATGAATATATCCGCTCCCGCGAAGAAGACGTGATCCAGGTCGTGCGGCTGTTGCAGCGGACCCTGAGCGAGGCTGCCGAAGCCGGCGATGCGCATGAGTCCAGCTTGAAGCTGAACGGTACTATTGTCGTCGCCAGAGAGCTGACCCCGGGCGATGTGGCGCTGCTCAGCGAACAAGAGGTCGCCGGACTGGTCGTCGCCCGCGGCAGCGCCCATTCGCACAGCGCGATACTGGCGCGCAGCCTGCGTCTGCCGATGATCGTCGGCATACCGAGTGCGCTGCGTATCCTGCAGGAAAACGAGCCGCTGATTCTCGATGGTCACTACGGTGCGGTCTTTGCGACCGACGATGAAACCATCCAGAGGCACTACCATCAAAAGCAGCGCAAAAGCCGGCGCTACCGGCTTTCTCTGGATCAATACCGTGAACACGATTGCATCACCCGGGACGGCATCAAAGTCGAGTTGCAGGCCAATGCCGAACGCGGTGACGAAATTGCCGAAGCGCTCAACTGCGGCATTCAGGCGGTCGGCCTGTACCGGTCCGAATTTCTATTCACCCAGGATCAGTTGCCGGACGAAGAAACGCAGTACGGCTACTACCGCAAAGCGGTCGAACACGCCGGCGGCAAGCCAGTTACCATACGCACGCTGGACCTGGGCGCGGACAAGGCCTGGGGCCCGGCCCGGCAGTTGATCAGCGGCAGCAATCCGGCGCTGGGTCTGCGCGCGCTCCGGCTGTGTCTGAGGCAGCCGGAAATGTTTCGCGAGCAACTGCGGGCGATTTTGCGCGCATCGGCAGACGGACCGGTCAGGGTATTGATTCCAATGCTGACCCACCCGGCCGAGATGCAGTCCGTCCGGCGTATTCTGGCCCAGTGTCGCGAGGAACTCGACAAACGCGGCCAGGCTTACGACTCGAATCTGCCGGTCGGCGGAATGATCGAGGTGCCTGCCGCCGCCATGGCCATCGACCATTTTTCCGAATCGCTGGATTTTCTGTCGCTGGGCACCAACGATCTGATTCAGTATCTGCTGGCCGCCGACCGTGTCGACGATCAAGTCGCCCATTTATATAATCCACTGCACCCGGCGGTAATCCGGCTGCTTGGAGACGCGCTACAAAGCGCCGCCGAGTGCGGAGTCCCGATGGCGGTCTGCGGCGAACTGGCCGGCGATGCCCGCTATACCCGACTGCTGCTGGCGCTGGGGCTGCGGGTATTCAGCATGCATCCGAGCTACCTGCTGGAAGTGAAACGAACCATCATCGAAACCGATGTTTCGGTTGCCCGCCAACATCTGGACAGTCTGCCGGAGCAGCCGGACAACCTGTCGCCGGAGCAGTGGCTTGCCCGTCTGAACGGCAAGCTTCACTAGGCTCTCGAATAGACGGCAAACATCCAAGCCTTCATAATAAACGCCTGATGGCGCGCTTTCGTCCGGGTCGATTTATTTCGCGCCGACATTCCGAAACTATCTGTAGTTTCAATGGTATAGAAGACGATTGAAATTCTCTGCATTAGTCTGTAATTTGCGCAGGCTGATGATTAACGGGCAATCCGGCCCAAAGGTGGCGAGTGCTATGCGCGAACAACACGAAGACAAAACCGCCCGCCACCTGCAGCGCTTATCCGAGGCCCTGGATAGCGGCACTCAATCCCAGGTACAGCGGCTGGTCAATTCATTGTCCGGTGCGGAAATCGGCGACCTGCTGGAATCCCTGCCGCCACCGAAGCGGCTGGCTGTGTGGGAACTGGTCGACCCGGAATACGAAGGCGACGTACTGGTTGATGTCAATGAGGAAGTCCGCGCCGGCCTGATCGACGACATGACGGCGGAAGAACTGGTGGCAGCCACCGGCACGCTGGATCTGGACGACCTCGCAGACATTCTCGACGACCTGCCCGATACCGTGATTCGGGAAGTGCTGCAGGCGATGGACCGTCAGGACCGCGAACGCCTGGCCCAGGTGCTGTCCTACCCGGAAGATTCCGCCGGCGGCCTGATGAATCCCGATGTCATCACGGTCCGGGCCGATGTGACGCTGGATGTCGTGCTGCGCTATCTTCGCCTGCGCGGCGAGCTGCCGGACATGCTCGATCAACTGTTCGTGGTCAACCGCAGCGGCAAATTTCTCGGCCGGCTGAAAATCTCGGACCTGCTGACCCAGGACCCTTCCCTGACCGTTGCCAGCATGATCGACACCGGAAGCCGGGCCATTCCGATCGACATGCCGGACAGCCAGGTCGCACTGGAATTCGAACACCACGATCTGATTTCCGCTCCGGTGGTCGACGAGCACAACAACCTGGTCGGACGCATCACGGTCGACGATGTGGTCGACGTCATCCGCGAAGACGCCGAACATTCGGTACTGACCATGGCCGGACTGGACGAAGAAGACGATATCTTCGCGCCGGTAGTGACCACCGCGCGCCGGCGCTGGGTCTGGCTCGGCGTCAACCTGATTACTGCATTGCTGGCCGCAATGGTGCTATATGCCTTTGAACCGACCCTGGATCAGGTGGTCGCATTGGCGATTCTGTTTCCGGTGGTGATGAGCATGGGCGGTATCGCCGGCACGCAGACGCTGACCCTGATGATTCGGGCAATGGCCACCGGCCAGGTCAGTGCCAGCAATGCCGGCGCGATGTTTCGCAAAGAAGCCGCAGTCGGCATTCTGAACGGCCTGGTGTTCGCAATCGTGGTCGCCGGCATCGCCTATTTCTGGTACCGCGATGCGAATCTCGGCCTGGTGATGGCGGCCGCCATCGTGATCAACCTGATCGCCGGCGCGATCGCCGGTGCACTGATTCCGATCATCCTCAAACGCATGTCCATCGACCCGGCGCTGGCCGGCGGCGTGGTACTGACCACAGTAACCGATGTGGTCGGTATCCTGGCGTTTATCGGACTGGCCACCTTCGTTCTGCTGCAATAGGCCGGTCTTTGGTTTCATGCATATCCTGCTGATAAACCAGGAACGTCCGCTGGAAGCGGCAGAGACCGCCACCGGCAACGCCATTCGCACCGAACAACTTCGCTGGGGGCTTGAACAGGCCGGGCACCGCGTCAGCCAGATCTGGCTGGACCAGCATCGGCGCGACCCGCAAAACCACAGCTTCTCGCACCCCGACGAACTGCGCGATCAACTATCGCGCCGACAACCCGATGCGGTACTGGTGACTTACTGGGAACTGTTGGAACTGCTGCCCTTCGGCCTGGACGTGCCGGTCGTGCTGGACTTCATTGCACCGCGGCCGCTGGAGCAACTGTTCGAGACGCCGGAGCTGATGGAAAAAGACCTGCTTCGGCTGCGAATCTGCCTCGGCAAGGCCGACTGTTTTATGGTCGGTACCGACAGGCAAGAACACCTGCTGGTGCCATGGCTGATACAGGCCGGCCACGACCTGCGCCGCAAGCCGTCGATCCTGCGCGTTCCGATCTCCGCATGGGGCGATCCTCCCGAGCGCGAATCCACGCCTGCCGGACGGCCGTGGGTATTGGTCACCGGCGGCGTGAACTGGCCCTGGCGCAATGCCGAGCCGTATTGGCAGGCATTGCGCAGCCTGGAAGATAGAAGCCGCTACCGACTCAATATACTGGGCGGAACGTATAAGCTGGCCGGGGGCACGGACCGATCACAAGCCGCGCCCGAACGGGACGATGAGCTGATCCGCCATTATCCGCTGCAAACCTACCAGGCATTTCAGGACATGCTTCGGTCAGGTGCGGATATCGGACTGGAACTGGCCGAAGCGAACATTGAGCGCTACTACAGCCAGTCATTCCGGTCGCTGGAATTCCTGCGCCACGGCCTGCCGCTGATTATCAACGATTATCTGTCTCTGGCGCCGCTGGTCCGTCAGTACGATGCCGGCTGGACGGTTTCCGGCCCGGACCAGTTCGCCCGGTTGCTGGCCGATATGCCGGAATCGACCGAAGCGTGGCGGGAAAAGTCCGCCAATGCGCTGCGGCTGGTACTCGAACGCCTGCATATCAGTCAGACCATCGCGCCGCTGCTCGACTACCTGGCCGCACCGACAAAATCCAGGCAGCTTAACAGCATGGCCGTTGCAGCACCCGAACACGTACAGGCCGTGCCGAAGCTCGCTGTACCCAATCTCCGGCAGCGTATTCGGCGCCAGCTGCTGCTGATGCGCCAGGCGCTGTTTGCGCGGCTGCGCAAAGGCGACCACGGCGGGCATGTCGTTATCGTCACCCGCGACGACCTGTTTCCAACCGACCATGGCGCCGCAGTCAAAGTCGTCGAAACGGCGCGCGGCCTGTCTCTGGCCGGACGCACGGTTGCGATTGTCACCGACCACCGCAAGCGCTACTGGCTGTTCGAGAACGGCCGGCGGCGGGAACAGCGCTTCCCGTGGTGGCTCAGGCTGCTGGCCCTGCCCCGGCCGCTGGTCAAGCTGCTGCATATGTCCAAGGATATCCCGCTCAGCAACAGCTTTCTGTATCTACCGCTATCGGATCGCAGCTTTGCGTGGCGTACTTTGTGGGTGGCGCGAAAAATCAAGGCCGGCGTCTACCAGGCCGAATTCCCGGCCTACCTCAGGCCGGCCATCTGGGGGCGCAGCGTGTTCGGCGGCAAGGCGATTCTGGTTGAGCACAATGTCGAATACGAACGGCTGCGCCAGCAGGTCCCCGAACTGACCGACAGCCAGTACCAAAACCTGAAGGCAATCGAAATCGGCCTGGCCAATCAGGCCGATGCGGTGATTTGCGTGTCGGATAACGACCGGCAGCGGCTGGCGCAGGACGGCGTACATTCGGAACTGCTCTACACCATTCCGCATGGCGTGGACCTCGAGGGGCTTGAAAGCGCCGTTCCGGCGGGCGTTCGGCAAACCTGTCAGTGGCCGAAGGAATGCTGCGTGTTGGTCTACCATGGCACATTCGACTACGAACCGAATAAAAACGCGATCGGAATTTTCGCAGACGAGCTGATTCCGCGGCTGGAAGCGGCCGGCTTGGATGTCAGAGTGCTCGCGGTCGGGCGCAACCCACCGGTTAATTCGCCGCATCCAAAGATCCATTTTACCGGCAGTGTGGAGTCGGTCGGGCCATGGCTCAAAGCGGCGGATATCGCGGTGGTACCTCTGATCGACGGCGGCGGTACGCGAATGAAGATCATCGACTACTTCGCCGCCGGTGTGCCGGTGGCCAGCACCCGTAAAGGCACCGAAGGCACCCCGGCCGTCAACGGCCGGCACGCGCTGATCGAGGACGACTGGCAATCCATGGCCTCAGCGATCGCCGCCCTGGCATGGGACCATTCGCAGCGCGACGCTCTGGTCCGCGCGGCCGGCGACTATGTCGGAACACTGGACTGG
>JANQPM010000086.1 GCA_028289465.1 Lysobacterales bacterium
CGACTTAGCTGCAGGAAGCCGGTGACGCTCAGCACGATATCGGTGCCGCGGCCGGCCATATTGGTGGCAATGGTCACCGAACCGGGACGCCCGGCCTGGGCGACGATATGCGCTTCGCGCTCGTGCTGCTTGGCGTTCAGCACTTCGTGCTTGACGCCGGCCTTGCCGAGCAGCTTGGAGATCAGCTCGGAGGTTTCGATCGAGGTCGTGCCGACCAGCGCCGGCTGGCCGTTTTCCACGCAATTTTTAATATCGGCGATGATGGCCTTGTATTTTTCTTTCTGGGTCAGGTAGACCAGGTCGCCGCGGTCGTCGCGGATCATCGCCTGGTGGGTCGGGATCACCACCACCTCCAGGCCGTAGATCTGCTGGAATTCGTAGGCTTCGGTATCCGCGGTGCCGGTCATGCCGGAGAGTTTGTCGTACAGACGGAAGTAGTTCTGGAAGGTGATCGACGCCAAGGTCTGGTTTTCACGCTGAATCGGCACGCCTTCCTTGGCCTCGACCGCCTGGTGCAGGCCGTCGGACCAGCGCCGGCCGGCCAGCGTGCGGCCGGTGAATTCGTCCACGATCACCACTTCGCCGGCGTTGACGATGTAGTCCACGTCCTTCTGAAACAGATGATGCGCACGCAGCGCAGCGTTCAAGTGATGGACCAGGGTCAGATTATGCGCGTTGTACAGGCTGTCGTCCGGCTTCAGCAGCCCGGCCTTGACCATCAACTGCTCCACATGGGCCATGCCTTCTTCGGTCAGGTAGACCTGCTTGGACTTCTCGTCGATGCTGAAATCGCCGTCGCCGTCTTCTTCAGCCTGTGGCACCAGATCCGGAATCAGCTTGTCGATGCGCACATACAACTGCGGGGATTCATCGGTCGGACCGGAAATAATCAGCGGGGTACGGGCCTCGTCGATCAGGATGGAGTCCACCTCGTCGACGATCGCAAAATGCGGTTCGCGCTGCACTTTCTGGTCCGGCGCAAAGGCCATGTTGTCGCGCAGGTAGTCAAAGCCGAACTCGTTATTGGTGCCGTAGGTCACATCGGCCGCATAGGCCGCGCGCTTGGCGGCCGGGGTCAGCCCGGGCACCGAAACGCCGACGGTCAGACCCAGCGCTTCGTAAACCGGCCCCATCCACTCGGCATCGCGCCGGGCCAGGTAGTCGTTCACGGTCACCACATGCACGCCTTTGCCGGTCAGCGCATTCAGATAGACCGGCAAGGTCGCCACCAGGGTCTTGCCTTCGCCGGTCTTCATTTCCGAAATTTTGCCCTGATGCAGCACCATGCCACCGATCAACTGCACATCGAAATGCCGCATATTGACGGTGCGCCGGGCCGCTTCGCGGCAGACCGCAAAGGCATCTGTCAGTAGTTGATCCAGGGTTTCCCCGTCCTGGAACCGGCGGCGAAATTCGTCCGTCTTGGCCTTTAGTTCGGCATCGCCGAGTTTTTCCAACTCGGCTTCCAGCGCGTTGATCCGGTCAACGTCCCGCCGCATCGACTTCAGTAGCCGGTCATTCCGGCTGCCGACAATTTTTGTAATCAGTTTATTTAGCATGCTCAAAACCGGTTTCCAGTACCCATTCCATAGGTATTGATTTCAACCCCGCCGTCCGAAGCCATTGCAGCGAAAATCGCTGTCAGCGCATTGGCGGCGCACTACCCGGGACGGTTGCGTTGAGATTTAAATTTAGGTGGGGTTTGCAATGGCGGCTTGCAAGGTGCTTCAGCGCAAATTCTTGATGTATTGCGCAGGATTTATGCGGCGCCCGTCCTGGAATACTTCAAAATGCACATGGGGCGATGAGGCCCTGCCCGTCGCCCCCATCTGGGCAATGGTTTGGCCGGCGGTCACCCGCTCGCCGACCGCTACGCCGATCGTGTCGTTGTGTGCGTAGCGCGTCACGTAGCCGTTGCCGTGATCGATATCCACGGTATTGCCATAGCCACTGCGGTTTCCGGACCAGACGACCACGCCGCCGGCAACGCTGAGTACATCGGTGCCCCGGGTGCCGGCAAAATCGACCCCGGCATGAATGGCCGGCTTGCCGGTAAACGGATCGGTGCGCGGCCCGAAGCGAGAAGAAATCCAGCCTTTCGCGATCGGCCAGCCGGCCGGTGTGAATTCGCGTTCCAGTTCGCGGTTGATCAGCAGCGACTCCAGCGCGGCCAGCTCCCGCCGCTGTCTGTCGATTCGGTAGGACAACTGATCGATGCCGAGGCGCAAATCGATCAGCGAAGTGCCGGCCACCGCGGCGATTTCCGGGCCGCCGACAGCGACCTGGTCCTGAAACTGAAACTCTTCCGGATCTAACTGGCCGACCTGCACCAGGCGCTGTCCAAGCGCGTTAAGGCGCGTGGAGCCTGCCTGCAGCTCGGCCAGCCGCGCCGCCAGCGCGTCGACCTGCTGCCGGTGCTCTTCTTCCAGCAGCGACAGTTCCTGATACTGACGCGCCACCGCATTTTCCAGTTCGGTCAGATAGGCCTGCACCGCCGGGTCCACGCTGCGCAGATGATAGCCAAGCGCAAACAGGCAGAAACCGAGCAACAGGACGACGCCGGACAGCACACGCGGCCGCCGCAATATCGCCAATTGGCAGTCTTTCAGTGCCGGACTGGATTTATCCGTCTTGACCGAGCTATCCTTCATTCCATGTTCCGTGACAAAAAACCGCCAGGCTTGCGCCCGCTGGATGCGATTACTCCAGAGGCCGATGCCCGGCTGGCCGGTTTATTATTACAGGCCCGTCAGTACCAGCAACTGAACCGACGTCTGCACGACTTTGTCGGACCCAGTCTGGCACCCTGGTGCCGTATCGCCTGCCTTCGTGCCGGTGAATTGGTGATTCTAACACCAACGCCGGCCTGGGCCAGTCGTTTGCGCCTGATGTCAAACGAAATTCTGTCCCGGTTTCGGAAAACCGGCCATTCCGACATCCGCAGCCTGCGCGTTCGAATCGCACCGCTGCAAGGCGCCGAGACCGCCTCCCCCCGCAGGCGTGAACTCACACCATCCGCCAAATTAAGCCTGAAACGCTTTGCCGAGGCCGTCGACGACCCTGAACTTCAGGCCATCGCCCAGCGCATGGCGGGCCGCAAAGGGGCCAAATAATAGCAGAATTGACCGGACTTGTCCTGAGTTCGGACTAAACTGAAAGAGGTGCCGCAGGCGCCCTAGCTGGCGTGTGCGGGCTGGGTGTAGGAAATCGGTGCGGTGGCCGGATCTTCGAAGCTTACCGCTTCCCAGGCGGCCTGATCGGCCAGCAGCGCCCGGACCAGCAGGTTGTTCAACTCGTGACCGGATTTATAGCCGGAATAGGCGCCGATCAGGCTGTGTCCGAGCATATACAGGTCGCCGATCGCATCCAATACCTTGTGTTTCACGAATTCGTCTTCGTAGCGCAGGCCGTCTTCGTTCAGCACCCGGTAGTCGTCCAGGACAATCGCGTTGTCCATGCTGCCGCCGAGCACCAGGCTCCGCTCCCGCAGCATTTCCAGGTCGCGCATGAAGCCGAAGGTCCTGGCGCGTGCCACTTCTTTCAGGAACGACGCGGTGGAAAAGTCGACCTCGGCCTGGGAGGTATGGTCCTGAAATACCGGGTGGCTGAAGTCGATGCGGAAACTGACCCGAAAGCCGTCATAGGGGTCGAAACGCGCCCATTTGTCTTCCAGCTCCACAACCACCGGCTTTTTGACCCGAATGAACTGCTTGGCCGCATTCTGCTCCTGAATGCCGGCGGACTGAATCAGAAACACGAACGGTCCGGCGGAACCGTCCATGATCGGCACCTCGCCGGCTGACAGGTCGACATAGGCGTTATCCACGCCCATGCCGGCAAATGCCGACATCAGATGTTCGACGGTCGATACCTTGGCCCCGCCTTCGGCGATGCTGGTATTCATGCTGGTGTCCCCGACGTTCAACGCATGGGCACGGATATCCGCCACCGGATCCAGGTCCACCCGGCGGAAAACAATGCCTGTGTTCGGCGCTGCCGGCCTCAGGGTCATATACACCTTGTCTCCGGTGTGTATGCCGACGCCCGTCGCACGAATGACGTTTTTCAGGGTTCGTTGCTTCAGCATGTGCTATCTATTCTGATTTGTGGGTCTGTGACGACCATCAACCATTTTATCATAGGGGCCTTGTTCATCAATGTTTTTTTGCGTTATTGGCAACATTTTGTTGCGAAAAGACAACAAGCAAAGGTGTCTTGCGTTCGCTTCTTTCGCCTGACGGCGGAAACCGCAAACCCAAGACGGTATGAGTTCAACGGATTCCAGCCGCAATCGCCGCTTTGGGCATCCTGGCTTACAAATGGGGCAGCGGCCCCGAAATTTTCAATGCCCACAGCCGAAAAAGAAGGGGCCCGGCCCACTCGGGAAACCTGGTCTCGAGTGGACCGGAAGGCGAGCAAAACCCCTTCATGCAAACGGTTCGGCGTGCGATGACACCTGTCTAATCGGCCTGACTACGCAGAAAGGCCGGAATATCCAGGTAGTCCATATCCTGCTGGCGGCCGAACAGCTCCTTGTTCTCGACCGGGCTCTCGACCGGTTTTTCACCAGCCGGCATCGCCTCACCGGTCTGTTGCGTCGGGTTATGCTGCACCGGTGCCGCCATGCCGGTAGTCCCGTCTTTCACAAGCTGCATCGGCTTTTCCAGCGCTTCGGCCTTGCGTGAGCCGAGTCCGGTTGCGACAACGGTGACCCGCAGATCGTCGGTCATATCCGGGTCGATTACGGTACCGATAACCACATTCGCATCTTCCGATGCCAGATCCATGATCGTGGTACCGACTTCCTCGAATTCGCGCATCGCCAGATTCATGCCGGCGGTGATGTTGACCAGAATGCCGCAGGCCCCGGCCAGATTGACGTCTTCCAGCAGCGGGCTGCCGATGGCCGACTGCGCGGCGATAATCGCGCGGTCTTCGCCCTTGGCGGTGCCGGCACCCATCATCGCCATGCCCATTTCCGACATCACGGTACGGACATCGGCAAAGTCCACGTTGATCAGACCCGGCCGGGTGATCAGCTCGGCAATGCCCTGCACTGCACCCATCAGCACATCGTTGGCGGCCTTGAACGCATTCAGCAGGCTCACATCACCACCCATCACGGTCAGCAGTTTCTGATTCGGGATGGTGATCAGTGAGTCGACATAGTGACTGAGGTCTTCGATGCCTTTTTCAGCCACCGTCATGCGGCGCCGGCCTTCGAATGTAAACGGCTTGGTGACCACCGCAACCGTCAGGATACCCATTTCCTTCGCGACCTGGGCAATCACCGGCGCCGCGCCGGTACCGGTGCCGCCGCCCATGCCGGCGGTCACGAACACCATATCCGCACCCTGCAGGATTTCCATGATGCGATCACGGTCTTCCAGAGCCGCCTGGCGGCCGACTTCGGGGTTTGCGCCGGCGCCGAGGCCTTTGGTCATACTGCTGCCGATCTGCAATATGGTCTTGCCGCTGAAATTGCGCAGCGCCTGAGCATCGGTATTGGCTGCGATAAACTCGACGCCGTCGATTTCCGCGTCCACCATCTGGTTGACGGCATTGCCGCCGCCACCGCCGACGCCGATGACTTTTATTTCCGCACTTGGCGTGTAATTTTCCACCAGTTCAAACATTTTCCTACTCCTTGTATTGCTCGCCGATTTATCCGCACCGACCCTGATGATGCGGCCACCCGACTGCCTCTCCGGACATTGCGTCTGGTGACCGCGCCTTACGCGACGGGTCGCCACGAAGATAAAACCCTGTTAAACGAAGCAGCGCATTCGGCATGGAATGGACTCCGTTCATTTTCAAAACTCTCCCCGAAACCAGCTGCGCAGGCGGCCCCACAGGGATTCCGACTGGCTGCCGGTGATACTCAGACCGCCGCCTTCGGCCCGGCTGCCATACAGCAGCAGGCCGACGCCGGTCGAATGAATATGATTGTTGACAACGTCGGACAATCCGCTGATGTACTGCGGTGCAGCCAGCCGCACCGGCATAT
>JANQPM010000096.1 GCA_028289465.1 Lysobacterales bacterium
ATCTGAGGGGGTTATCTGAGGGGGTTATCTGAGGGGGTTATCTGAGGGGGTTATCTGAGGGGGTTACTCGAGGTAGCTCAGCGCCAGCGTGCGCGAATAGCTGCGTTCGGGTTCGCGCAGATAGGGCAGGGCCAGACTGATGACCTGATAGACCGCCCGTGCCAGAATGTTTCCGTCGCGTTCATCGGTTTGCGCGACATCGCTGAACGGCAGCCAGTAAATCATTACCAGCACGATATTATCCGCCAGGGTTTGCAGTTCTACCGGATCGGCCTGCATGATGCCGCTGTCGGTCAGGCCTTCGCAAATGGCCAGCGCAGAACCGCGCTTGCGGCCCAATAGCTGGCGAAACGGCCGGGCCAGATGTTGGTGGCGGCCCAGCAGGTCGTTCAGATCGCGGTACAGAAAACGGTATTCTCCCATCGCTTCAAAGATAATGTGCAGATACCACCACAGGTCTTCCAGATCCGAGAGGGGGGCATCGCCCGAATCGGCCATCGAATCGAGCATGACCGCTTCCAGCCGTGTCTGGTAGCGGCCGAACAACTGATCGATGATGTCCCGCTTGCGCTTGAAATGGTAGTGCAGGTTCCCCGGACTGATGTCCAGTTCGTCGGCGATGCTGTTGGTCGTTACATTCGCTTCGCCGTGAGCATTGAAAAGCTCAAGGCTGCATTGCAGGATGCGCTCTTTGGTATTGACGCGCGCCATCCCGAAGCGATTTAGCCGACTTCGCCACCTAATGCGCGGACAAGGTCGATATATTGTTGCTGCGCATCTTCCGCGGACATGCCCTGGAGTTTTTCCCAGGCCTCATATTTGGCCACGCCGACAAAATCAAAAAAACCGGGCTTGTCGCCTTCAACATCGCCGGCCGACCCCTGCTTGTACAGCGAGTAGAGTTTCAGCATGGTGTCATTGTCCGGCCGTTCGGGCAGTGCCTTCGCGGCGGTCGCCGCCACTTCGAATTGTGCGCTCAGGTCGCTCATGGTCTTACCTTGATGATTGGGACAGGGATGACTTCTATCATGAGCCGGGAACCGCGGTCAAACTTCTGCGATTGACACTGCCCGGTAGGCAAACCACAGGGACAGTTGGCGCCCGGCAGCGAAGCCGGGTAATCTAGTACGTATCAGTCCATAAAAAAGAAAGGGAGTAATCCATGGCTTACTTCGTCACCGGCGGTACCGGTTTTATCGGTCGCAATTTGATTGACCTGCTGGTTCAGCGTAAAGGCACTATCTATCTCCTGGTGCGCAAATCTTCAGTCAAGAAGCTGGATGCCCTGGTTGCGGAGCGCTGGCCCGAGCACAAAAAGCGTATACAGCCGGTGGTCGGCGATCTGACCCGTTCATTTCTCGGAATCTCCCCGCAAAAGCGCGGCGCGCTGAAAGGCAAGATCAGGCATATTTTTCATCTGGCTGCGATCTATGACCTGAAAGCCGATGCCGAATCTCAGCAAAAAGCGAATATTCAGGGTACCCGCAATGCGGTGAAGTTTGCCCATTCGGTGAATGCCGGCACCTTCCATCATGTCAGCTCGATTGCGGCCGCCGGTCTGTATCCGGGCGTTTTCCGCGAGGATATGTTCGAGCAGGCGATGGGACTGGAGCATCCGTATTTTCGTACCAAGCACGACTCTGAAGGCATCGTGCGCAATGAATGCGAGGTTCCGTGGCGGGTCTACCGGCCGGCGATTGTGGTCGGGCATTCGGAGACCGGGGAAATCGATAAGATCGACGGGCCGTATTACTTCTTCAAGATGATCCAGAAGATGCGCAAGGCACTGCCGTCCTGGATGCCGACACTCGGCATCGAAGGCGGCCGCATCAATATCGTTCCGGTAGATTATGTCGCAAAGGTGCTGGATCATATCGCCCACAAGCCGAAGCTGAACGGCCAGTGTTTCCATATCGCTGATCCGAACCCCAAGCGCATCGGCGAAGTCCTGAACCTGTTTGCCCGTTCGGCTCATGCGCCGCAGATGACCATGCGCATCGACGCGCGCCTGTTCAGTTTTATTCCGGGTGCTGTCAAGCAAGGCTTGTCAATGCTGCCACCGGTACGCCGTATCGCGAACCAGATATTGTCCGACCTGAGCATTCCACGCGATATGCTGCAGTTCATCAACTATCCGACCAAGTTCGATACCCGCGAGTTGGAACGGGCCTTGCGCGGCAGCAATATCAAATTGCCGCGTTTGCAGGACTATGCATGGCGCCTGTGGGATTACTGGGAGCGCCATCTGGACCCGGACCTGTTCGTCGACCGCAGCCTGCGCGGCCATGTCAAAGGCAAGGTGGTGATGATCACCGGAGCTTCCTCCGGTATCGGCAAGGCCACTGCATTGATGATGGCACAGGCCGGTGCGACCACGCTGATTGTCGCGCGTGGCAAAGAGAAGCTGGAAGAAACGCGCAAGGAAATCGCGAAGCTGAAAGGCAAGGTCGGCGCTTATACCTGCGATTTATCCGATCTGGCCGACTGCGACCGGCTGGTGAAGAAAGTGCTGAAAGATCATGGTGCCGTCGACGTTCTGGTCAACAATGCCGGTCGCTCAATTCGCCGGTCCATCGCGCTGTCCTATGACCGTTTCCATGATTTCGAACGCTGCATGCAATTGAACTACTTCGGCGCGCTGCGTCTGATCATGGGTCTGCTGCCGAAAATGACCGAGCAGCGGCGCGGCCATGTGATCAACATTTCCTCTATCGGGGTGCTCAGCAATGCACCGCGCTTTTCCGCCTATGTTGCGTCCAAATCGGCGCTGGATGCGTTTTCTCGATGCGCCGCGTCTGAATTCAACGATTCGGGCGTGAAATTCACGACCATTAATATGCCGCTGGTGCGCACACCGATGATTGCGCCGACGAAGATCTACGACAATGTACCGACCATTACGCCGGAAGACGCGGCCGATATGGTCAAGCAGGCCGTGATCTACCGGCCGCAGCGGATCGCGACACGTTTGGGAATCTTCGCGCAGGTACTGCATATGCTGATGCCGAAAGTATCCGAAATCGTGATGAACAGCGCGTTTCGGATGTTTCCCGATTCAGCCGCAGCCAAGGGTGTCAAAGACGAGCAGGCGAAACCGTCGCAAGAGCAAATCGCTTTCGCATCGATTATGCGTGGCATTCACTGGTAGCCGATACCGCCGCTTCGAGGCACGGGGGTTGGTGTGGCGGTAGCGGGCGGCTAGCCGGCGCTGCGCTTGTCCAGCCAGTCGTCCAGATCGTCAAGCACGCCGCTGAGCTGGCTGGCGACCGGCGAATAGCGCCGTTTGTCGGCATCCATACTGTGCTTCAGTGTACGCGTCTCGTCCTGCAATACCTGGCGGTCCAGTTCGCCGCCGTAGGGTGCCAGCAGCGAATCGAGTTCGTCAGCCCGTTCGCGTAGTTGTGCGCGAGTCGTTTGATAAGCGTGTTCGCACAACCGGCTGCGGCTGGAATAACTGAAAATATTGGTGAAGAAAATTTCCTGGTCATCCCGGTCGGGTTCGACCAGCAGCAGCGATGCGCCCGGATACTGTTTGCGGTACTTTTCAAAACCGACTTTGATGCGGGACTGGATCAGCGCTCTGAACGTTTGTGACAAGATCACCGGCAAACCGCCATGCACCAGATTCTGAGTGCTGGCTTCGGTATCGCTGACCTGTTCGGAGTCGTACGGAACCAGCGGATTAATACCGAACAGCAAATCCACGCCATCGTTCAATGCAGCGGAGCCGTGCAGGGTTCGCCGCAGCGCGCCGTCGACATAGTACCGGTCATTGATAACCACCGGCGGGTACAGCCCGGGCAGGGCCGCGCTGGCCTGTACCGCCAATGAAATCGGCACGTGGTCGTTGCCCGGTTCGCCGAAACGGACAGCTGCGCCGTTATCCAGATCGACCGACAGCACATAGAGCTGCGTGTTCAGTTCGCGAAAGTCGTTACTGCGGCCGGCAACCGCGAAAGCCGCGCGCAGAAAAGTGTCGATGGTCTCATTGTTGAAAAGGCCGGTCGGTACGGCCTGGCTCAGCGTACCCAGCGATTCCGACAGCGTTGATTGAAACGGATTTTTGATGTACTGCGTCAAGCTTCGCAGCAAAATACGCGGCATCTTCCTGGCCCGCGTCATATATTCGCGATAGGCCGGCCTGAGAAAGCGCTCGGGACGAAACGCGAATTCGGCATCCGGCGTGCTCATGAAGATACGGCACATTTCCGCGGTGGAAATCCGGTTGGCCAGGCTGGCCGCCAGGAAAGCGCCTGCGCTGACGCCAACGTAAACATCGAGCCGGTCCAGCCTGATGCCTTTCAAGGATTCGTCCAGTGCCCGCAATGCCCCGAGTTCGTAGATCGCCCCCAGCGGGCCGCCGCCGGCGATGGCCAGGCCGATTTTCGGGCGGCCGGCACGTTTTGAGGCTTGCGTTGCGGGGTGGGCGGTGAGCATAGACGATCCATTCAAACGAGAGTGTTTATTGTAACGGGGCCGGCAGTATGGCACCACATTTGAGTTTTGCGTCCGTAAAACCCATATTGACGGCGACACCGGCATCGCTGGGCGGAATCCCGGCAGGCCGCACGAAGTGAATCAATAAGGACCAGGGCAATGCTAAACGTCAATGATCAGGCACCGGATTTCGAGTTGCCGGACGAGAATGAAACAGCGGTTCGGCTCAGCGATTTTCGCGGGGAGAAGGTACTGTTGGTCTTCTACCCCGGTGACAACACACCGGTCTGCACGCGCCAGTTATGCGACTATCGTGACGGTATCGACGCGTTTCGGGACCTGGGCGTCCGCGTGATCGGCGTCAGCAACGACAGCGCGGAATCTCACCGCGAGTTCAAGCAAAAGCACCGTTTGCCGTTTACCTTGCTGACCGATGCCGATTTGCAAGTCGCCGAGAAGTACGATTGTAAAGGCATGCTTGGCATGAAACGCGGCGTTTTTCTCGTCGATCAGAACGGCTTGCTGCGTTACGTGCATGTCGAAACCGTCGCGATTTTTCGGCGTAAACGCGAAGAACTGCTGGCCGTAATCGACCAGTTGGATTAACCGCCGGCAAGATCGACTGTACCGAGGTGAAGCGCAAGGACATCGCCAACGCGTTTCGGGCCACGCTGGAACAAAACCATGCGATTGCCGATGCGTTGGCAAAGGCCGGGTTTCCGCTGTCCGACTTTAATCGACTGCAAGCCTGGCAGCGGCTTCGGCTGATGCGAACCTATGCTGATTTCCGGGCCGATGAACAACACCGGGCCGCCATCCGTTTCTTCCTGACCGAACTGTACGGCGGGCAGGGGTTTCGCGCCCGGGACCAGCAGGTGGCGCGGGTTTATCCAATCATGGTCCGGCTGTTGCCGAGACCGGCGTTGACTGCAATTACCGATGCACTGCAATTGCAGGCACTGAGCCTGTCGCTGGATATGCGAATGGCAGAGCAGCTGGCCGAGCAGCGATGGGCCGGCTTGAACGGGTTGCAATATCGCCAGATCTACCGGCAGCTCGGCCAGTACGACCAGCGGCTGGCCCAGATAGCGATGATTGAAAGCCTGGGTCTGCGCCTGAACAAGCTGGTCCGGCAGAACAGGGTGTTGCGGTTGGTAAAACTGCTTAGAGCGCCGGCCGTTGCCGCCGGCTTTTCCGAACTGCAGTCCTTTCTTGAAAACGGTTTGATCGCCTTTCGCGAAATGGACGATGCCGCTGATTTCGTGCAGGCGATTGTGGCGCGGGAAAACCGCTTTCACCGCAGGCTGATCAGCGATGCCGGGCCGGCCGGTGAATCGCCGGGCTGGCTAGACGTTGAAGTGTGAATCCAGTACGTGGTGGATTTCCGTTTCGATGCGGTTTTTCAGTGCGCTGAGCAGGAAATTCAGCTCCGCCTGAACCTCGATATGGTTTTCGTCCACGCTGATATGCCCGTAGGCACCCGGGCGTTCGAAATACAGCACCTCGTCTTCCCATTCGTATTCGATGGAAAATTCGTTGGCCAGATCGGCCGCCAGTTCGTCGGCGACTCGCTTCGCAGCGCCGATGTCGAGGCTGTGTTCGCGCCGGATGTCAATGATCGCCATGCGGCTTTCTCCTCTGCCAAAGCACTACACCAGGCGGCGCAGTTCAGCGGCTGTTTGCCGAATATCCGGGCAAACAAACCAATATAAAACATAAATAAAAACAAAGCGTTTCAAAAATATACTAAAACTGATATCTTTAACAAGTTGTATCAATACAGGCTTGGCTTTTTCTTTATGTCGATTGAATCTGCGGAGCGTAGCGAGCCCAGTATCCGTATCGGCCTGCTTGAGGACGATACCGATCAGGCAGAGTACGTGACCGTGCTGCTAGAAGACGTCGGTTACTCGGTCGGTCATTCAACAACCGGCCCGGAGTTTGTACGCGATATCCAGTCCAGCGGCTTTGATTTGCTGATCCTGGACTGGGAAGTGCCGCATATGGACGGCATGGATATTCTGAACTGGGTCAGAAGGAACATTCAGTGGCATATGCCGGTGTTGTTTTTAACCGCATTCGACAAAGAAGAGCATATTGTTAAAGCGCTGGAATCGGGGGCCGACGACTACCTGGTAAAGCCTTTCAAGCCTCAGGAATTTCTGGCCCGTATCAAGGCCCTTGCACGGCGGGCGGGTCTGGTGAAGCGCAGGTCGCCCGTGATCGAGGTCGGGCGGTACCGCCTCGATCGCAAATTGCGGCACTGCTGGGTGGACGGCGAGCGGGTCGCTCTGACCAAACGGGAATTCGAGCTGGCCTGTTTTCTGTTTGATAATATTGGAAAAATACTTTCCAGGGAGTATTTGCTGAAGCAGGTTTGGAGTATGAGCAGTGCCGTAAATACACGCACCGTGGATACCCATATCAGCCGCATTCGTTCTAAATTGAATTTACGACCACCCCAGGGGTGGCGTTTATCGTCGGTGTACCATTTTGGCTATCGCCTGGAAAGACTTAGTGAATCCGGCGAAAATGCCGAGGAAGAGTAACAAGGAGTTTCGCGCCCGCTTCTTTCGTCCTGTGGACGAAAACCGCAAGCGCAAGACAGCGTGCAACTAACGCGCGACCCCTCTGGTGTCGCTCGCGTTGCTCGCTCACCCAACCGGGGTCCGCGGGTCGCCTGTGGCTCCTATGCTGGAACCTACGGGACTAGATGAGGTAACGGAGGCGTAGATATGCCAACTAAATCGGATGCCAACGGCAAGGCCAAGCAGCCTGGCGAAAACAATGTCGAACAGATTCGCGAAATCATTTTCGGCGGCCATATCCGCCACTATGAGGAGCGTTTCGAGGAAGTCGAGAAGACGCTGGACCAATCGGCCAAGGCGCTTAAGAAGCAGTTTGAACAGCGGCTGAAAACCCTGGAGTCGATGCTGGACAAGCGTCACGATGAGTCCGAGGCACGCCTGGATCAGGAGGCCAAAGAGCGGGATTCCGGTATCGTCGATCTGAATAAGGAAATCCAGCAGTTCCGGCAAGACGCAAACAACCAGTTTGCCGCGCTGGAGGATGAGCTTGGGCAGGCTGTCAACGAACTTCGCGGCAGCCTGAAGAAGCTTCGCACGGACTTGCTTAAGGATGCGGATAAGCGGCAAAAGGCCATGTCCAAGGATTTGCAGCAGGCCGCGTCCACTTTGGATGAACAGAAAGTCGGCCGCAAGGACTTGGCGCAATTTCTGCAGCAAGTCGCCAGCCAGCTTGATCAACCATCCGCTAAGTCCGGCTAGGGACTGGCAGAATTCACACCGGATGGCCCCGCTATTGAGGCTGCATATCCGTTTGACTGTGCCCAGCGCTGGTAGCCGGGTCGCGGCATGAGTTCCTTTGACCAATTAAAAACGCTGCTGTTCGGTCCGGAACAAAAGCGCCTGTCGAAAATAGACCGGCGCGTTGAGGATCTGGAAAAAAGCTCTTCGCTGATTGCGGAAAAGCTGCCGGGAGCAATCCGCGAGGTTTCGGACGATGAGGAATTTCTGGCCAGCCTGGACCGGCCGGTGACCAAAACCCTGCACCAGACCATTCGGCGTGACGTGAACTCGTTCGCCGAAGTGCTGTTTCCGGTAATGGGTCCGGCGATTCGCCGCGCAGTAGCCGATGCGATGAAGAACCTGGTTCAGCGCATCAACGTTGTTCTGGAGCAGCGCTTCTCGGTCCGGGGGATGAAGTGGCGTCTCGAATCCTGGCGTACCGGCATACCGGTTTCGCAGATTATTTTGCAGAACACGATGCTGTTTTCGGTTCAGGAAGTATTTCTGATTCACCGTGAATCGGGCATTGTGATCGGTCAGGCGGTCAGAAACCCGGTGACCGCATTGGACGAAGACGCGGTTTCCAGCATGCTGACCGCGATTCAGTCCTTTATTCAAGATTCCTTTGGCGGGGACCGCAACGAGGTGTTGCGCAGCGCAGAGCTGGGCGATCAGACCTTGTGGGTGATCAACGGACCGGCGGCACTGCTGGCCTGTGTAATTGTGGGATCGCCGCCGCGCGAGCTGCGCGATCAACTGATGGAGCAACTGGAATCGCTCCACGGGCGGTTTGCAACGCGCTTCGAACAAATCGCACTGCACAAAATGCAAGACGAGGAGTTAAACCGAACTCTGGAACTATCGCTGCTTGAGCAGTCACAGGAAACCGAGAAAGCGGCAAGCTGGATCAGCCGCGGATTTTGGCTGGTGGCCGCATTGGTTTTGCTGCTGGCACTGATCTGGTGGGGGCTGCGGGTTAGCGAGCGGCGGCAGATGCAGCAGACGGTGGTGGAACTGCTCAACAGGCAGCCGGGCGTGGTCGTCGGGCAGTCCGGCTGGCAGGACGGCATATTGCAGGTTCAGGGTCTGAAGGATCCGCTGTCGCCGCCGGCAGCGGCGTTACTGCAACAGCAGAACCTGGACCCGTCCCGGGTTGCAACCGAATTCAAACCTTATTATTCGCTGGAGCCGGAAATGCTGGCTCGGCGGCTGGCGCTGCATTCCGGTCTCGCAAATGCTGCCGCATTTCAAATTCAGGGTAACGCGCTTCGCGTCACCGCGCCGGTGACCGAGGTGCAGGCAAACCGGATCACCGAGCTGATCCGGATCAATCCGGTACTGGAGTCTGTCAGTTTCGAGACGGTTCTCAGGCCCGATGTACCCAGTTTAGGCGACAGAATTCTAGACCGTATGAATGCGCCGGATTCGGTTAGCCTGGCGGTTAACGACGGCGGTGGCACCTTGTCAGGCACGGCGCCTTACCAGTGGATCGTCGGGAGCCGCGGCGAATATGCGGAAGTGGAGGGCGTTCGCTTAGACTGGCGTCGCCTGTGGCCGGACGAGCTTGAGAATCTGCTGCCCGAGGTGACGCGCCTGCACGAAACCGATATATTGTTTTCCGGCGATTTGACATTGACGCCGGAGGCGCCGGCCACCCTCGAGCGTCTGGCAGAGGATGTCGAATATATTGTTGAGGAGTCAAAACGCCGGTCCGCGCCTCTGGCGATCAGAATCATCGGGGCCACCGACGGCATAGGCTCGCTGACCTATAATCAGCAATTGCGCATGAGGCGTGCCCGGCTCGTCCGGGATGAATTGATTGCGGCCGGGATCGACCCGGATGCACTGCTGGCAGAAGGATCTTCCGTCCAGGTACCTTCGGGCGAACAGCCCGAATTGCGCCGGGTGAGTTTCCAGGTAGGATATTAATTGTGCAAGTTCGTAAAGTGTGTTTACTGGGTAATTTTTATGTCGGCAAGACCAGTCTGGTGCGCCGTTTTGTGCATGCCCAGTTCGATGAAAAATATCAAACCACGGTCGGTGTGAAAATCGATACGCGGGTAGTCGAAGTCGATGATCAGGCGATTAAGCTGGTGATCTGGGATATTCAAGGGTCCGAAGACGTGGTGTTGGAACATTCCAGCTATTTGAAGGGTGCAGCGGGTTTTCTGGTCGTCGCAGACGGCACCCGGCCGGCGACTTTGGAGGCGGCCGATCAGATTTATCGCAAGATGGCCGAGCAGAACAACCGGGTACCGACCGTGTTGCTGATCAATAAAGCGGATTTGGAAGACGAGTGGCGGATCAGCGATCAAGATACGGAGACGTTCACTTCGCGCCAGATTCCGGTATTTCATACCAGTGCATTAAAGGGGAGCAATGTGGAGTTGGCTTTTACGACCTTGACGCGCCAGCTATTGGATAAGTAACGCTCCTGTGAATATTCAACAAACCGCGATTCGGAAATTTCAAGATCATCTGGGCTTGCTGGCGCTGCATATCGACGGCGACGGCAAGGTGCTTGCATGGCACGGCGATGCGCAGCGTCTTGGCCTGCCGTCGCTGCAGCACGGGGATGTGCTGCCGGACGCGCTGATGAGCTGTTGGCAGGCCGCTGACCTGGCGGAGGGAGAGTCCAGGCTGACCTTCGTGGAGATCGACGACGGGCAGGTGGTGCATATCCATATGGAGTTGATCGATGGCCAGCCGGTTCTGTACCTGTTTGACGCCAATCGCGAATACGATTTTCAGCAGCGCCTGCAGCAAAAGGCCAATGAAGTCTCATTGCTGATGGACGAGCAAACACGCACGCTGGAAGCGCTGAAAGAGGCCCAGCGGGAGTTGGAATTACGCCGTCAGGAAGCCCAGCGTGCCAGCGATGCGAAAAGCCATTTCATCGCATCCATGTCGCACGAATTTCGCACGCCGATCTCCTCGATTCTGGGCTACGCCGAGCTGTTATCGGAAACAGCGTCCGAAGACGAATACTCCAGGGCCATTCGGCGGGCGGCCTGGCATTTGCTGATCCTGGTGGAGAACCTGCTGGACCAGGCACGGTTCGACAAGCGTGAAATCCAGCTCAATCCGGATACCGTGGAGCTGGATGTGCTATTCGACGATCTGCTGGAGCTTTTTGGTTTGCAGGCGAAGAATCGGGGTATCGAGTTTCATGTCACCAAACCGTCGATCCGGCGGGTACGGGTGGACGGGCTGCGGCTCAGGCAGATTATGATCAACCTGTTGTCCAATGCGTTGCGCTACACCAGCCGAGGGTCGGTCAGTCTGATCGGCGACTATCAGGACGATTGCCTGACGCTGCGGGTAAAAGACACCGGCCCGGGCATTTCCGAGGAGCACCGGCAAAGAATATTCCTGCCGTTTCAGCGCCTCGACAGCAAAACCACGGGTGCCGGCCTCGGTCTGGCCATCACACAGCAATTGGTCAGTGCCATGGAAGGCGATATTCAGCTGGATTCGCGCGTCGGCGAAGGTAGCGAATTTACGGTGTCTATTCCGTGTCCGCTGGAGGAGCCAGCGGAAACGGCAGCCCTCGCGCTGACAGGTCGCGTGCTGGTGGTGGACGACGACCAGGATATTCTCGAGCTGATGAAGATTATTCTGGAAGATTGGGGCCTGACTGTGCTGACCGCCGGCAGCGTACCGGATGCAATGCGCCAGGTGAAAGCCGCGTCACCGCAGGTGGTGATCAGCGACTATCATCTGCCGCAGGGAACGGCGGGCGATCTGCTGCGGGAACTCGATGCCGGCAATCTCGACATACCGGTGATTCTGGTCAGCGGTTCATTTACTTCTTCGTCACTGCGCAAGACGTTCTCCGACCGGGTTGCCGGCTTCCTGACCAAACCGATCTCGGTGGAATTTCTGCACCACATCGTCAGTGAATTACTAACCGGTGAAAAAAGTGATTGAGTTGTCCAGCCGGGCGAAGACCTTGCTGCTCGCTCAGCGGGATCGCTACTTGCAGTCCTTGCCCGATCGCAAGGCGAATATTCTCGAGTGCTGGCAACGCTGGAACGCGGATCGCGAAGACCGGTCCGTGTTAAAGGAACTGACTTCTGCATTGCACAAGCTGGCAGGGTCGGCCGGCAATTTCGGCCTGTCCGGTATCGGTGATGCAGCCCGAAAACTGGAAGCAATGCTGAAGCAGGACGATCCCTGCGCAGGGGAATGCGAGCGTATCTATCAGTCGCTGATGGCCGCGTTTAACGATACCGACAACCTGCCGCCACTAACCATTTCCGGCTGAGTTCTTATCCGCGCTAAAGTTCGTTTTTCGGCGGAATCAATACCGAAGCCAGTATCATTTCGGTTGCCAGCGCCACTGCGGTCATCAGCGCGCTGACAAAGCGCTCGACGCCACTGACAACGTCCTGTCCGAATACGGCCGCAATACTGCGAAAGCCGATGCTGCCGGGAACCAGCAGCAGCAGGCCCGGCAAATGCATAATACTGCCCGGCAGCCGGCTGATCCGCGCGTAGAGATTGCCGGCCAGCCCGACCAGCGTACCACCCAGACTCGCACCCAGTATCGGGCCGAGCAATTGCTGGCCGGCCAACAGGCCGCCGAGCGCAACCACACAGGAAATCAGAATCCAGAACCAGTGCCGGGCTTCCGCCCGGAACAGGATCGAGAAACCGATCGCGGCAATCGGCAGCACGGCCAGCCTGGTCCACGGCGGAATCGCTTCAATAACATGTCCGGGCAGCGGCCCGGCCAGCAGTTGGCCGAAATAGCTGCCTAATGCCAGGCCGAAAACCAGCATCATGAAGATCACTATCGCACCGGCCATCCTGGCGCTGCCGGAGACCAGGTGTCCGGTGGCCAACTCGCGTGTTGCGGAAGTGAAGTCCAGGCCCGGCAGCAGCGTGATCATGCCGGCCACCAGCGGCAACATCAGATCGGCCGGCAGCCAGTAAATACTGACCAGATACGCAACGAAGGACGCCAGCGTCGCGGTCACCGGAATATGCAGGCGTGACAAGATGGTGCTGTGCGGGGACAGAATGCTGATCAAACCGGTCAGGCCGCCGAGTCCGGCTGCCAAGATGATTTCCGCTAGCCCGCCGCCGAGAAAAACCGCCGCGGATGCGGATACCAGAACGAACGCAAGCCAGCTCAGCCATCTGCCATAGCGTGGCGGGGCGTGAAAAATGGCTTCCGCCTGTTCATAGGCCTGCCGGGTTTCGAGTTGACCCTCGGCCAGCCTGTCCATCACGCCGGTAATGCCGGACAGCTTGCCGAAGTCCGGCGCGCCGGGATCGGCCCGGACCAGGTAGGTGAGCTGGCGCTGCTCGTCGCCGAGCGTCGCGGTCAGCGCTGTTGGTGTGGAAAAGAACTGTGCGGACACCCCGAGCCGGGCAGCCAGCAACTCCAGCGCCGCTTCAATGCGGTGAGCCGGCGAACCCAGGGTCAGCAGCACGCGCCCGAGTCCCATAATCACCGTCGCAACCCGGTTGTAGTCGGATGGCAGTGCCGGACCTTGCGAGGTCTGGGCGTCGTCGGTGGCTGGCGGTTTCTGGATCATGCCTTTGGCGCTGATTTTTGACGCTGAATAAAAAACCGCACATTAACGCTACGAAGGCGGCTTGTACACCCTGTTTTTGTACTTTGTCCGGCCGCCTGTCCTTCGCCCGAACGGCGCCGGGAACCACCGGCATTGGCATTGTCGGCGACAGTCTCTAATATGCCCGTCTAGCGGGTCGTAAACAGAGCGGGCAAGTGATTCATAATTTCAGCGCAGGACCGTCAAAACTGCCTGCTGCGGTATTGCAGCAGGCCAGGGATGAACTGTTGAACTGGGGCGGCACCGGCTGCTCGGTGATGGAGCTCAGTCACCGTGGGCCGGAATTCGGCGCGCTGGCCGAACGCAGCGAACAACGCCTGCGGCGACTGCTGGCTGTTCCGGACAACTACGCGGTGCTGTTTCTGCAGGGCGGGGCTACCGCGCAGTTCGCGCTGGCGCCGATGAATCTCGGCACCGATTCGCCCGCCGCCTACGTGCTGACCGGGCACTGGAGTCAGAAAGCATTTCAAGCCGCGACCGAAGCGCGTATCACCGGTCCCACAGCGGTCGTCGCGGCCCGCTATCAACGTGGTGGCGGACAGCCGCTACCGCGGGAATCCACCTGGCAAATACCGCCAGATGCGGCCTACCTGCACTTTACCAGCAACGAAACTATCGACGGCCTGCAATACCACCACGATCCTGTTGTAGGTTGTCCGCTGCTGGCGGACATGTCATCGGACTTTCTGTCGCGTCCGGTCAATATCGCGAACTACGGCATGATATACGCCGGCGCGCAGAAGAACGCCGGCCCGGCAGGATTGACGTTTGTGATTATCAGAGACGATCTGCTTCAGCGCTGCCCGGCCGATTTGCCCGGTATTCAACACTATCGTGTATTGGCCGAGAAGCGGTCGATGCTGAACACGCCGCCGGTATTCAGCTGGTACCTGGCCGACCGGGTATTGCAATGGATAGAGGAGCGGGGAGGCTTGGCGGCGATGGCCGAGCACAACCAGCGCCAGGCGGCCCGGCTCTATCAGGCCATTGACGCCAGCGACTACTACAGCAATGAGATCCACCCTGAGAGCCGTTCACGCATGAATGTGGTTTTTCGGCTGCAGGATCGGGCCAAGGAGCCCGATTTTGTGTCGGCGGCGGAAAAACAGGGATTGATCGGCCTGAAAGGGCATCGGGCGGTGGGCGGAATACGCGCCAGCATTTACAATGCAATGACCGACAGCAGTATTCAGGCGTTAGTGGAGTTCATGGCGGACTTCGAGCGCCAGTACGGGTAACGGGAGAGCGGCTTGAGCGACAAGTTAACAGACCTGGCCAGTGTCCGGGGCAGAATTGATGCGCTGGACGAGCGTATTCAACGAATGATCAGCGAACGGGCAGAATTGGCGTTCCGGGTCGGCGAAGTCAAGCAGTCCAGCGGCAAGGTCAGCGATTTTTACCGGCCGGAGCGCGAGGCCGAAGTGCTGCGCGCTGTGGTCGAGCGCAACCAGGGCCCGCTGAGCGATCAGGAAATGGTGCGGCTGTTCCGTGAGATCATGTCCGCATGTCTGGCGCAGCAGGAACCGTTAAAAATCGCGTACCTGGGTCCCGAGGGTACGTTTACCCAGCAGGCGGTGCATCGGCATTTCGGCCATTCGGTACATGCGATCAGCCTGCCGTCGATTGAAGAAGTGTTTTTGCAGGTGCAGTCTTCGGAGGCGGATTTCGGTATTGTGCCGATCGAAAATTCCTCTCAGGGTGTGGTCAGTCATACGCTGGATATGCTGCTGGAGTCACCGCTGAAAATCTGCGGCGAGGTGGAGTTGAGCATCCATCAGAATTTGCTGACCCATGCCCACCGCCTCGATCAGATCGAGCGGCTTTATTCGCACCAGCAATCGCTGTCGCAGTGTCGCGGCTGGATACGCAACAACCTGCCGCAGGCCGAGTGTATTGCGGTCAGTTCGAATGCCGAAGCGGCGCGGCGTGTGCGCTATGTACAGGATTCCGCGGCGATCGCCGGCCGCTCGGCAGCCAAGGTCTACGGCCTGCCGGTACTTTTTTCCAATATCGAGGACCACGCCGACAATTCGACCCGGTTTCTGGTGATCGGTCGGCACCTGTTCGCTCCCAGCGGCCAGGATAAAACCAGTTTGCTGGTCGCCAACCAGGACGGACCGGGCGCGCTGTACGCGCTGCTCGAACCGCTGGCCCGTTCGGAAATCAATCTGACGAGAATCGAATCCCGGCCGTCGCGCCTGGGCAAGTGGGAATATGTATTTTTTATCGATGTGGACGGGCACGCCGAAGAGCAGCCGTTGCGGGATGCGCTGGATCACCTGCGGAAGACCGCAAAAATGTTAACCGTTCTGGGTTCCTACCCCCAGGCTTTGGACTGGAATCGAAAGGAATAGCATGAACACAGCGGATTTGATCCAACTGGCCGCTCCCGGTGTGCGCAGTTTACAGCCGTACCGCCCCGGCAAGCCGATCAGCGAACTGGAACGCGAATACGGCGTACGCGACATCATCAAGCTGGCCTCCAACGAAAACCCGCTCGGGCCGAGCCCGAAAGCGCTGGCTGCAATGGCCGATGAGGTGGCCGACCTGGCACTGTATCCGGATGCCAACGGTTATCTGCTAAAGCAGCGTCTGGCAGCTCATCTGAACCTGCCTGCGAGCCGCATTACCCTCGGCAACGGTTCCAACGATGTGCTGGTGTTGCTGGCGGAGACCTTTCTGACCCCGAATGCCGAAGCGGTATTTTCCGAATACTGTTTTGCGGTGTATCCGATTGCGACCCAGGCGGCCGGCGGTCGCGCGGTGGTTGTACCGGCGCTGCCGGCCGACCACGCGATGCCGCTCGGACATGACCTGGAAGCGATCCACCGGCATATATCCGACGCGACGCGCATCGTCTTCATTGCGAACCCGAACAACCCGACCGGCACCTGGGTGCCGACACCGGCATTGAAAGACTTTGTCGCCGGAATACCTCCGTCCGTGCTGGTCGTGATCGACGAAGCATATTTTGAATACACCGACCCCGGCCAGGCCGCCGATGCGGTTCGCTGGCTGGATGAATTTCCCAACCTGGTGGTGACGCGTACTTTTTCCAAAGCCTACGGTCTGGCCGGCCTGCGCATCGGGTACGCATTATCGAGCCCCGAGATCGCGGACCTGCTGAACCGCGTCCGGCAGCCGTTCAACGTCAACTCCCTGGCTTTGGCGGCCGCGCAGGCGGCCCTGGACGACGTGGAGTTCATCGAGCATTCGCGAGCCGTCAACGCCGGCGGTCTGGCTCAGTTGCAGGCTGCGTTCGATACGCTCGGCGTCAGCCATATTCCATCGGCCGGTAATTTTGTACTGGCGGACATGGGCCGGCCGGCCCTGCCGGTCTACGAGACGCTATTGCGCAGCGGCATTATCGTACGGCCGGTCGACAATTACGGTCTGCCCAACCATTTGCGTATCACCGTCGGTACCGAGGAACAAAATGGTTCTCTAGTCGACAGTCTGCGCGAGATTCTGGGGTAGGCGGGCCGATGCGGCTGATTGCAAATCCATCCGGCCGGTCCCTGGCCGGCGAACTCAAGGTGCCCGGCGATAAATCGATTTCCCATCGCGCGGTGTTATTGGCCACGCTGGCCGACGGAGTCAGCGAGATAAGGGGTTTTCTCGCGGCCCGGGACACCGAGGCCATGGCAGCTGCGTGCCGGCTGCTCGGCGCCGGGATTCACAATCGGAGTGACGAGGTGTTAGAAGTGGTCGGAGCCGGGCTGCACGGCTTGCGGAAACCCGAGCGGCCCATTGATCTGGGTAACTCCGGTACCGCGATGCGCCTGCTGGCCGGTGTACTCAGCGCTCAGCCGTTTTCCAGCCGGCTGGTCGGCGATCATTCGCTGAGTGCAAGGCCGATGAAACGGGTGATTGAGCCGTTGACGGCCATGGGTGCGTCCATCGCTTCAGATCACGGTACCGCACCGTTGTCGATTGCCGGCGGAACACTTAGCACGCTTGAATACCGCAGCCCGGTGGCCAGCGCGCAGATCAAGTCCTGCCTGTTGCTGGCCGGTCTATGCGCCGGTGTCGAGGTTTCGGTGCAGGAACCCGAGGTTTCACGCAACCATTCCGAACTGATGCTTGCCAGCATGGGCGCGGACTTGAAAGTACAGGATTTGCGGGTGACGCTGAGACCCGTCCGGCGGCTGGATGCCGTCGATTTCCAAGTACCGGGCGATCCGTCGTCGGCTGCATTTCCGCTGGCTGCGGCCTGTCTGATGCCGGATTCCCGCGTTCAGCTCAGCGGGGTATGCCTGAACCCGACCAGAACCGGGTTCCTGCAGACGCTTGATGCAATGGGCGCGAGGGTCGAGGTTCACAATCAAAGAACTGTCGGCGGCGAGCGGCTCGGCGATATACTGATCGCCTATTGCGGAACCTTGAAGGGCCTGGACGTGCCGCCGGAATGGGTGCCCAGTATGATTGATGAGTTGCCGATACTGATGGCGCTGGCTGCGACCGCGGACGGACGCACGCGGATTCGTGGTGCGGCCGAATTGCGGGTCAAGGAGAGTGACCGAATAGCGGTGATGGCCCGTGGCCTGGCGACGCTGGGAGTCAGCCTGGAGGAGTTTCCGGATGGCATCGATATTCATGGCGGCCCGGTTGCCGGGGGGCGGGTGGACGCTGCCCACGATCACCGCTGCGCGATGAGTTTTCTGGTCCTGGGTCAGGCAGCGAGCGCCCCGGTCGCGGTCGATAGCAGCGAAATGATCGGTACTTCATGGCCCGGCTTTCGTACGGAAATGGTACGACTGGGGGCCGATATTCGGTCCGCTGGAGGCGAATCGTGATAACTGCCGGGCAACACGCTCCGGTGATTACGATCGACGGCCCCAGCGGTTCCGGCAAGGGCACCATTGCGCTATCACTGGCCCGGCGCCTGGGCTGGCATTTCCTGGACAGTGGGGCGCTCTACCGCATCGTCGCGCTGATCGTGGTCGAGCAGCATATTGATTTAGATGACACCGAACGCCTGGTACATATCTGCGAAACCCTGGAGGTAGTGTTTGAAGCCGATGTCGATCGACAGGTTCGTGTGCTGCTGGAGGGCCTGAACATATCGCAGGCCATTCGTCGCGAAGAAGTCGGCAACGTCGCGTCGAAAGTGGCGGCCATACCGGCAATTCGCGAAGCCCTGGTGGAACGGCAAATCGCGTTTCGTCAAATGCCCGGCCTGGTGGCCGACGGACGCGATATGGGCACGATCATTTTTCCGACTGCCGAGCTAAAAATTTTCCTTACCGCCAGCACCCAGATCAGAGCTCAAAGACGATATAAGCAGTTGAAAGAAAAAGGGGAAAATGTTAACCTTGCGCGCCTTTTTCGGGAGATCGAAGCGCGCGATGAGCGCGACCGCAACCGGGCTGTGGCGCCTCTTCGACCGGCTGACGATGCAATCATTCTGGATTCATCTTCACTCAGTGTGGAAGCGGTGCTTGGCGAGATCATGAAGGTGGTTGAAGGTCGCGGCTTAAGTCTTTGATTTTCCGCTGATTAATAGTCCCCTTATGGGTGTTTTAACGAGTCCGCAGCAAGCGGGCAGATGACTTTACATGGTGGCGCGGCTGGCAAGGCTTCCGCCGTTGCTGTAACAGGAAACCAATTCAATGACTGAAAGTTTTGCAGAACTCTTCGAGCAGAGTCTCGCAGATAAGAGCCTGAAGCCAGGCACAATTGTGACCGGTACCGTGGTCGAGATTCGAGATGACTACGTTGTCGTTAATGCCGGTCTCAAATCGGAAGGTATTGTTCCGATCAACCAATTCAAGAGCGGCGATGGCGAGCTGGAAGTCGCCGTCGGCGACGATGTTCAGGTGGCACTGGATGCTGTGGAAGACGGCTTCGGCGAAACCCGCCTGTCACGCGAAAAAGCCAAGCGTTCGCTGGTTTGGGACAAACTGGAAAACGCATTTGAGAGCGATGAACCGATACAAGGCAAGATCAGCGGCAAAGTCAAAGGCGGCTTTACCGTGGATATCGACGATATTCGTGCGTTCCTGCCCGGTTCGCTGGTGGATGTACGTCCGGTACGCGATCCCGGCTATCTGGAAGGCAAAGATCTGGATTTCAAAATCATCAAGCTTGACCGGCGCCGCAACAATATCGTGGTATCGCGCCGCGCGGTGGTCGAGTCCGAATTCAGCGCCGAGCGCGAAGAGCTGCTTAAACGCCTGGAAGAGGGCGCGATTGTCAAAGGCGTGGTCAAGAACCTGACCGACTATGGTGCGTTTCTGGATCTGGGTGGTATCGACGGTCTGCTGCATATTACCGATATGGCCTGGAAGCGGGTGCGCCATCCGTCTGAGGTACTGAATGTCGGTGACGAACTGGATGTCCGCGTGCTGCGCTTCGACCGCGAGCGGAACCGCGTATCCCTGGGCTTAAAGCAGCTCGGCGAAGATCCGTGGCAGGACCTGTCGCGCCGCTACCCGATCGGTACCCGCCTGTTTGGCCGCGTTTCCAACATCACCGATTACGGCTGCTTTGTGGAAATCGAAGACGGTGTGGAAGGTCTGGTGCATGTCTCTGAAATGGACTGGACCAATAAGAACGTAAACCCCGCCAAGGTTGTTCAGACCGGCGATGAAACCGAAGTGATGGTGCTGGAGATCGATGAGGAACGGCGCCGTATCTCGCTCGGCATGAAACAGTGCATCGCGAACCCGTGGGAAAGCTTTGCCGCGACCCATAACAAAGGCGACAAAGTAATCGGCGCGATCAAGTCGATTACCGATTTCGGTATCTTTATCGGCCTGGAGGGCGGTATCGACGGCCTGGTTCATCTGTCCGACATCTCCTGGCTGATGCCCGGCGAAGAAGCAGTACGCAATTACCGCAAAGGCGAGGAAATGGAGGCCGTGGTATTGGCGGTCGATCCCGAGCGCGAGCGTATTTCGCTCGGCATCAAGCAGCTCGAACAGGATCCGTTTGCCACCTTCATGGCCGAACATCCGCGCGGCAGTCTGGTCACCGGCACAATCAAGGAAGTGGACGCCAAGGGCGCGCTGATCGAGCTTGGCGACGGTGTGGAGGGCTATCTGCGCGCTGCGGATATCGCCAAGGAGCGCATTGACGACGCCAGCAAGGTCCTTTCGGTCGGCGATGAAATTGAAGCCAAGTTCATCAGTCTGGACCGCAAGAGCCGGACCCTGGCGCTGTCGATCCGGGCCAAGGAAGACGATGAGTTGGCCGAGGCGCTGGAGGAATACCAGTCTGCCGCGACCAGCAGTTCTACCACCCTGGGCGATCTGCTTAAAGAACAGTTGGATAAGAAATAACCAAAGTGAAAACCGGGGCGTTTGACAGCGCCCCGGCAGCGCTTTAGTTTTAACGATTGGATATCAAGATCATTCGCTATGACCAAATCGGAATTGATTGACCGGCTGGCCGCGCAGCAACAACACCTGGCTTACGTCGATATTGAGTTGGCAGTGAAAACCATCGTTGAGTATATGAGCCAAACTCTGGCCACCGGTGAGCGAATTGAAATCCGCGGATTTGGCAGTTTTGCGCTGCATTACCGTCCGCCCCGGATGGGCCGTAATCCGAAAACCGGCGCATCTGTTGCGCTGCCGGCCAAATATGTCCCCCACTTCAAACCGGGCAAAGCGCTGAGGGAACGGGTTAACCATGCGGCTCGCTCGGCTAACGCCATCGACGGCTAAGTGTACCGGATTGCACTGTACGTTTTCGGCGGTCTGGCGATCCTGGCCGGGCTGCTCATCGGAGCGCTGAACTCGGACGCGGCAAGCGTCGATTTGTTAGTGCTGGAATTTACCTGGCCGCTGGGGCTGGTTATCGTTTGCGCTTTCGTGCTCGGCCTGCTGCTGGGCCTGGCCACACTGTGGGTGCTTTCCGTATTACCCCTCAAAATGCGCTTGCGAAAAGCGCACAAAACAGCGCAGAGCAAGCCTGCCGACCTGGCGGTTCAACCGAAAGACCCGCTCTAGACATGGCTGACTGGTTGTTGTTCCTGCTCCTGTTGCCTGCCGCCATGGGGCTGGGCTGGCACTTGGCAAGGCGCAAGGACCGGCGTAAAGACGATGTGCAGTCCAACCGGCTCAGCAAGCGATATTTCCGTGGCTTGAACTATCTGTTGAACGAGCAGCCCGATAAGGCGATCGAGGTGTTCCTGAAACTGGCCGAAGTCAATCAGGATACAGTAGAGACGCATTTCGCCCTCGGCAGCCTGTTCCGCCGGCGGGGCGAAGTAGACCGGGCCATTCGCTTTCACCAGAACATCATCGCCAAACCGACCCTGAGCGACCATCAGCGGACCCGGGCGCTGCTGGAGCTGGGCGAGGACTATATGCGCGCCGGCCTGCTGGACCGTGCCGAACGGCTGTTTTCCGAGTTGGTCGAGCGCGATGACGAAGTGCCGTCTGCACTACGTCATTTGCAGGATATCTATCAGCAGGAAAAAGACTGGGAAAAAGCTATTGAGATTGCCCGCAAACGCGAACAGGGCAGCGGCCGGATGGGGCCGATCATCGCGCATTATTTCTGCGAAATGGCAGACCAAAGCGCCGCCGGCGGGCAGCATGAGGTCGCGCGCAAGCACCTGCGCCAGGCGCGCCGCTATTTCACCGGCAGCGTCAGGGCACGGCTGATCGAGGCCGGAATGGCCGAGCAGGCTCAGGATTACCCCGCTGCCGTTGCTGCCTACCAGTCGGCTGTTGAACTAGGCCCGGAATACCTGCCCGAGGTATTGCAGTCCTTATTGCAGTGCATGCATGCCGCCGGACAATCCGAGCAGCTTGAAACTGTGTTGCGCGAGTATGCGGAAAAGCAGCGCGGAATTTCACCGGTGCTGGCGCTGAGCCGGGTGATCGAAAAACAGCAGGGCGCCGATGCCGCCGCTTCTTATCTGGTAGAGCAGCTGCATCGGCGGCCGTCAGTGCTGGGGTTGCAGCAATTAGTTCGTTTGAAGGCATCGAATTTAGCAACAGGTACCGGAGAAGACTTAAAGTTAATTGAAGATATAGTTCATAAGATACTGAAAGATAAAAATATATATAGATGCGATAATTGTGGTTTTGGCGGGCATCAGCACCACTGGCAGTGCCCGAGCTGCAAACAGTGGGATTCGACCAAGCGCATTCGCGGTGTGACCGGGGAATAACCGCGTGAGTCGTCCGGGCACCAGTCGGTGAGTGCAGCGCAATGGACATTCATTGGAATAACCGGCGTCATTGCCGCCGGCCTGACCGGCTGGGTTCG
>JANQPM010000098.1 GCA_028289465.1 Lysobacterales bacterium
TTATGCAGGGTCGCATTCGTCACCGTAACGCCGCCGACAAATACCGGCTCCAGCCGTGCGACCGGCGTGATCGCGCCGGTACGACCGACCTGTACCTCGATCGCCAACAGACGGGTCATTTGTTCCTGGGCCGGAAACTTATGCGCCAGCGCCCAGCGCGGTGCCTTGCTGACAAAGCCCAGTGCGTCCTGCAGTTCGAAATCGTTGACCTTGTACACCGCGCCGTCGATTTCATAGGCCAGCGCCTCGCGCTTGGCGCCCAGTTGATCGTAATAGTCCAGGCAGCCGTCCGCATCCTTGACCTTTCGCATCTCGGGGTTGACCGGAAAGCCCCAGCCCTTCAGCGCCATCAGCACATCGTATTGGTTATTCGGCAAACCCTCGCGCGTGGCTGCTGCATAGCAGTAGAACGCCAACGGCCGCTTGGCGGTCAATTGCGGATCGAGTTGGCGCAGGCTTCCGGATGCCGCATTGCGCGGGTTTACCAGGGTCTTTTCCCCGGTCTCGCGGGCCGCGCGGTTATAAGCGTCGAATCCGGCCAGCGGCATATAGATCTCGCCTCTGACTTCCAGCCTGGATGGAAAACCGCTGCCGCGCAGCGTCAGCGGAATGCTTTGAATCGTGCGGGCGTTCAGCGTGACATCCTCGCCCGAATTGCCGTCGCCGCGGGTCGCGGCCAGAACCAGCTTTCCGTCGTGGTAATGCAGCGCGATCGCGACACCGTCCAGTTTCGGCTCGGCCATATAGAGCAGCGATTCGCATTCCAGCCGTTTGAGCAAGCGTTGATGAAAGTCCTGCACTTCCTGCGGGTCGAATGCGTTGCCCAGCGACAGCATCGGCACCTGGTGGCGCACGGTATCGAAGGATTCGGCCGGCTCGGCGCCGACCCGCTGGGTTGGAGAATTGGGATCGGCGAATTGCGGATGCCCGGCTTCGAGCCCTTCCAATTCGCGCATCAGACGGTCGTATTCCGCATCCGGAACACTGGGATCGTTCAACACATGGTAGCGATAATTATGCTCGCGCAGTTCCTCACGCAATTGCCGAATGCGCTGCCCGGCCCGATGCGCGCTCATGGCTGATCTTGCGATTCCGTCAGCGCACGGCGCCGGTCGTACTCCCTTAGATCATCGCGAATCTGGGCGATGCGTTGCCGGGTCAGTTCCAATTGCTGATCGTCCAGCACGTCCGCATTCAGCAATTCGCCCAGGCGCTGGCCAGTAGCCAGCATCGCATCCCACGCATCCAGGCCGTCCATCGGGCCGGGCAGCGACAGGAACAATGTGACCCCGGCCGTTTCAAAGGTATTCCACGCGGTTCTGTCGAAATGTCCGGGCTTAGTGATATTGGCCATGCTGAATACCGACCGTTCGCCACCTTCGAGCTGGCGATGGAAAATATCCATATCGCCGAAAACCAGGCCGGCCTTGATCGCTGCATCCAGTAGCTGCACGCCACTGATCGTACGATTGCCCCGGCTGCGCACGAACAGGGTCACAATCTTGTCCGGCGGCGGACCGGCCGGTTTCTTGCGGCGGGCCGGTTCCTGATCGGCGCCGGCCTGCTGCTCGCTGTCGCCGGCTTCGCCCCGTTCCCCGGCGATCAAATCGCCGAGACCGCGTAACTCCTGCTGCAGGGTATCGTCATCGATGTCCGAATCCGCGCTGTCGGTGCGCGCGGCAGGCGCTTTTCTGCCGCCGGAACGGCGCGATACCGCACGGCGCTTGCGGCGTTCGGGATTGCCGAACAGCAGTATGCCGACAATGATCATCACGCCGACGGCGATCAGTATCAGTCTTAGCGTTTCGCGTTCCATAGCGCTTTAGCTTGCGGCCATCATTGCAGCCTGGTCAATATCGACGCTGACCAGGCGGCTGACTCCCGGTTCGCGCATGGTCACGCCGCACAATTGATTGGCCATTTCCATAGTGATTTTGTTATGCGTTACGATCACGAACTGTACATTATCCGACATTTCGCTGACCATCGCCGAGAAGCGCCCGACGTTGGCATCGTCCAGCGGCGCATCGACCTCGTCCAGCAGGCAGAACGGCGCCGGGTTCAGGCGGAAAATCGCGAACACGAACGACACCGCGGTCAGCGCCTTTTCGCCGCCCGATAACAGGTGAATGGAACTGACCCGCTTGCCCGGCGGCCGTGCCATGATGCTGACACCGGTGGTCAGTAAATCCTCGCCGGTCAGTTCCAGATAGGCATGCCCGCCGCCGAACAGACGCGGGAACAGCTCCTCGATGCCTTTATTGACGCGCTCGAAAGTTTCCTTGAAACGGGTGCGCGTCTTGCGGTCGATTTTTTCAATCGCGCGCTCCAGCGTGGCAAGCGCCTCCATCAGATCTTCGTTTTGCTGATCCAGATAGGCTTTGCGTTCGTATTCCTCGTCGTATTCCTGTATCGCCGCCAGATTGACCGGCTCCAGCCGTTCGATACGCTGCTGAAGCGTGGCCAGTTCATCTTCCCAGGCGGCCACATCCACCTCCGGGTCCAGCTCCGAGGCCAACTGGCTGATATCAAGATTGACCTCGGCCAGCCGTTCACCCAGGGTCCGGCTCTTGAGCTGCACTTCCTGCAGCGACAGGCGCGCGCGCTCCAGGTCCTGACGCACCGCGTCGGCGGCCTGCACCGCCTTTTGGCGTTGCGCGTCGGTTTCGCGGTAGTCGTTTTCCAGCGACTGTACCCGGCTGCGGGCGTCCGCCAGGCGGCGTTCGATGTCGACCCGGGTTTCCAGCAGCTTGTCCATCGCATTCCGGTGGATATCTTCGGGCGCTTCCGCCTTGGCCAGTTGCTGACTCAAATCCACAAAGCGCGTCTGCAGTTGATTGAGCTGGTTATCCATGCGGCTGACCGATTGGCGCAGCGAATCCAGGCTGGCGGTCTTCGATTCCACTTTCAGCGCCAGATCGTGGCGCTGCTCCTGCGCGGTGCGCAATGCGGCGCGATGTTCGTCGCGCGCCTGCAGGACTTGTTTGCGTTCCTGATCCAGCGCCTCGCTGCCTGTCTGCAGGCCGGCCATCGCGCCGATCACCGTTTCCAGCAATCCGCGTGCCTTTTTCACCGACTGCTGATCCTGATCAAGCTGCTGCTGCAACTGTCCCAGTTCGTCCTCGGCCTGCCGGTGACGGCGCTGCAGGTCGGCATGGCGCGACTTGTGATGTTCGACCTGGCTGGCGGCTTCCGCGTGGCGGCGGTTTAGCCGG
Organism: Lysobacterales bacterium; assembly: GCA_028289465.1. GTDB lineage: Bacteria > Pseudomonadota > Gammaproteobacteria > Xanthomonadales > SZUA-36 > JANQPM01. Next base: position 3,216 of record JANQPM010000098.1, read on the forward strand.
GTGATCTCCGATTGCAGTTCCTCGTACTGCTGATCGCCGTCAGTCAGGCGTTCGCGCACAGCGTCGCAGCGACTGCCCAGTTCGGCGTTCTGCTGCACGCTGCGCTCGAGTTCTTGCTCCAGCGACCGGATTTCCTCTTCCCGCGCCAATACCCCGGCCTGATCGTCGGCCCCGCGGGCCACGCGCAGCCAGCCATGGCCCAGCCATTCGGCTCGCGGCGTAATCACCGTTTCCTCGCTGCCGAGCCGGTCGAGTTGTTGCGTCGCCGACTCGATATCGGCCGCGCAATGCACGGCATTCAATCGCTCGATCACCCGGTCGGGCGCAGTCACCTGTTCGGCCAGGCTGCCCTTGCGCGCGGTCACTCCCGCTGTGCCGCCGTCCAACAGCATGATCTGCCCCTGCGTCAGGTCGCCGGCCGCTGTCGCATGCTGCTGCGGCTGTTCTACGACCAAGGCTTCAAGCCAGTGGCCCAATACCAATTCCACGGCCGAGCGCCAGGCCGGATCTACCTCCAGGCTTTCTGCCAGGCGCCGGGCGCGGTCCAGCCCCTGCGTGCCGATCCAGTTCTGAATCCCGTCATCGGCCTCGCCCAGCGCCGCCTGCTGCAGTGCCTTCAGGGATTCCAATCGGCCCTCGACGGTATTTTGCGCCCGGCTCAGTTCGCGCTGCTGGTTATCTAACTGCTCCAGTTCGCTGCGGTCCTGCTGCTGTTTTTCGCGCAACCGGTCGAACGAGGACTGCTGCTGTTCCAGCTCGGCCTGCAGCTTATCCCGTTGCTTTTCGGACGCCGCCAGCGTTTTGGCCAGGCTGGCGTCATCGGTTCCCTGTTGGCTGTCTTTAAGCTGCTGGACGCGTTTCAGGCTGTCGCCGATTCGCTGGTCCAGATGGTCGATGCGGGTTTTTTCAACGTCCGCCTGCCGGCTTTGCTCGCCGGCTTCCCGGTGATGTGCTTCGAAGCGGCTTTGCCAGTCCTGTACCTTGAGATCGGTTTCTTCCAGCGTATCGGATGCCAGCGATTCTGCCTGCCGCGCCTGCGCCAGCGCCGGCTCCAATTCGGCCAGCGACTGGCTCAGGTCTTCGACCTGGGCCCGATCCAGCACAATGTGCTGTTCCAAGTCTTTCAGGCCGGCTTCGGTTTCCTCGTGCTCCTGCCGCTGGCGCGCCTGCAGTTCCCGCTCATGCTGTATGGCCTGTTCCAGCCGGGCGATTTCTCCGCCGACTTGGTACAACTCGCCCTGGACCTCGGTGAACTGCTCGTTGGCCGCCGCCTGATCGTTGCGCAGGCTTTCCAGCTTCGCTTCGGATTCGCGCTGCTTTGCGATTTCCGCTTCGAGTCCGGTCTCCAGTTGCTTCAACCGCTGCTGCCGCTCGGCCGCCTGCTCCTGCAGGCCCTGCCAGCGGTACGCCATCAGTTGTCCATCCAGCTCGCGCGCCTGTTGCTTGTACTTTTTATAGCGCTCGGCCGCTTTGGCCTGGCGCTTCAGCTTGGCCAGATGCTTGCCGACCTCCTCGCGCAGATCGGACAGGCGCTCCAGGTTTTCGCGCGTGTGACGAATGCGGTTCTCGGTTTCGCGGCGGCGTTCCTTGTATTTGGAGATGCCAGCGGCCTCTTCCAAATGGCCGCGGATTTCTTCAGGCCGGGCTTCCACGATCTGCGAGATCATTCCCTGCTCGATAATCGAATAACTTCGCGGCCCGAGACCGGTGCCGAGAAACAAATCGGTGATGTCCTTGCGCCGGCAGCGCGTACCGTTCAGATAGTAATTGGAAAAGCCGTCGCGGCTGACCTGCCGCTTGACCGAAATCTCATTGTAGCCGGCATATTCCCCGCCGACGCGGCCATCGCTGTTATCGAAAATCAACTCTACCGTGGCCGTACCGACAGGCTTGCGGGAAGACGAGCCGCTGAAAATAACGTCGGCCATGGATTCGCCGCGCAGAACCTTGGCCGAACCCTCGCCCATGACCCAGCGAACCGCGTCGATAATATTCGACTTGCCGCAGCCATTCGGGCCTACGATGCCGGTAAGATTGCTGGGCGCTAGAAACGTGGTGGGATCAACAAACGATTTGAATCCCGCCAGCTTGACGGCTGTTAAACGCATGGATCGTCGTTCGACTCCGGGACGGCTGCGAATTCCGGCCCCGTTTTCAACGCCGGCTTGATTACTGCTGCCGGCGTATTTACATTTCGCATTGTTATTTGTCCTTTTGCGGTCTCGATTTCAGGGTTCCTGCCGCAGACTTGGGCAGCGGTCACCGCCTCACCGCGGTACCGCCAAATATCAGCTAATACCGGCCGCGGCCGCTTCCATACCGGGAAGTGGCGGCAGCCAGACGAATATAATGGAGATACCGATGTCCTCTCAGCCCAGCCGTGATCTGGAAGTCTTTCCAAACCCGCAGCCTAAACGCGATTATACCATTCGAATACGCGTGCCTGAATTCACCTGCCTGTGTCCGAAAACCGGCCAGCCCGACTTCGCTACACTGTTGCTCGAGTATATCCCGGATCGGCGCTGTGTCGAGTTAAAATCCTTAAAATTATATGTCTGGTCGTACCGCGACGAAGGCGCGTTTCATGAGGCCGTGACCAATGAAATACTGCAGGATCTGGTCACAGCCACCGAACCGCGTTATATGCGGCTGACGGCCGAATTCAATGTCAGGGGCGGCATCTACACAACCGTCGTTGCCGACCACCGGGCGCCGGACTGGCAACCACCGGCCAAGGTTTCGCTTCCATAAATTATTAAATAACAATAATTTACCGAATGTTAATCATAAATCGCTGGAACTATAGGCTTCGATGGATAACGCATGAATATCGGTGTCCATCATTTCATCTAGTGCCTGATAAACCTGCCGGTGCCGCTGTATCAGGCTCAGGCCTTCGAAAGCCGGGCTGACAATCATCACCCGGTAATGCCCGCGCCCGTCCCTGGCCCCCGGGTGCCCGGCGTGCAAATGGGATTCGTCTTCCACCTCCAGTGCTTCGGGCTGGAATGCGGATCGCAGCCGGGATTCGATCGCGCCGACGCGCTGCTCGGGCCGCATCAGGGCAGTACCGGCTTGAAGGGTTTGACGTCGGCCGAGGCATAAACGCCGGCCGCCATGTACGGGTCGTGATCGGCCCATTGTTGGGCCGCCTGCAGGGATGAGAATTCGGCGATGATCAGCGAACCGCTGAAGCCGGCCGGACCGGGCTCCTCGCTGTCGATCGCCGGAAACGGTCCGGCCAGCAGTAACCTGCCCTGTTCGGCCAGCTCCTGCAGACGGGCGATGTGTGCGGGACGGGCCTGCTGGCGTTTTCCCAAGCTGTCAGGAACGTCGCTGGCGTAAATGGCATACCACATGGCGGTTTCGATCCGTTGCGCTGCTCAAAGCGCGAATTGTGCAGCATTTATCCGCTGAAATCATCTGCAGCAACCGGTGTTTTCTTGTTACAGCGCCTCCGGGATTCACGCCGGCCGTGATAAACTTTACCTATGGTAGAAAATAATACGGCGGGCATAGAAAACGCCGAAGAGACAGCCGGGCAGGAGGAACTGCATCCGCAACAGCGGGAAATGCCGTTTGCGGTCGTTCAGGGACAGCCGTTCACGGAACTGCCCCAGGATTTGTATATTCCGCCGGATGCACTGGAAGTCATACTGGAAGCCTTTGAAGGCCCGCTGGACCTGCTGCTGTATCTGATTCGCCGGCAGAACCTGGACATACTGGACATTCCGATCGCCGATATCACGCGGCAGTACATCAGCTATATCGAAATGCTGAAGGAACTGCGTTTCGAACTGGCCGCCGAATATCTGGTGATGGCCGCCATTCTGGCCGAAATCAAATCGCGCATGCTGCTGCCCAAACCGAAGACCGAAGACGACACGGAAGAAGATCCGCGCGCCGAACTGGTCCGCCGGCTGCAGGAATACGAGCGCTTCAAGCAGGCGGCCGAAGACCTGGACCGGCTGCCGCGCATGGAGCGCGACTTCGCCGTCGCCGAAGCCTATGTGGAAGACCGCTCTGCGGTGCGGGTGCCGCCCGAGGTCGATCTGAAAGAACTACTGATGGCATTGTCGGATGTGCTGAACCGGGCGGAACTGTTTACCCGTCACCATATTCAGGCCGAGCCCCTGTCGGTGCGCGAACGCATGAGCCGAATCGTCGACCGGCTGCGCCAGCATCCGTATTCCGAATTTCAGCAGCTATTCACGGCCGAAGAAGGGCGCGCGGGCGTGGTCGTAACCTTTCTCGCATTGCTGGAGCTGCTAAAAGAGCATCTGGTGGAAATGATACAACACGAACCCCTGGGGCAGATTTACGTCAAGTCGCTGGCGGCAACGGACTAGGTGGAATGAATCAAGCAGCGGAACAACACGACCAGATCGACCTGGTCAAACTAAGACAGATACTCGAGGCCGCATTGCTGGCAGCCGGACAGGCGTTGAATCTCAACCAACTGGGCGCGCTGTTCAGCGATACCGAACGGCCGACCAACTCCGAGCTGCGCCAGGCGCTGGCATTGCTGGCCGAAGATTGCGAGCAGCGCGGTGTCGAACTGGTCGAGGTGGCCGGTGGCTTTCGGCTGCAGGTTCGTCAGTCCCTGCACCTGTGGGTCTCGCGGCTGTGGCAGGAACGCCCGCAGCGCTATTCCCGCGCATTGCTGGAGACCCTGTCATTGATTGCCTATCGTCAGCCGATTACGCGCGGTGAGATCGAAGAGGTGCGCGGCGTCAGCGTATCGTCCAGCATCGTGCGCACGCTGCAGGAGCGCGATTGGATTCGCGTGGTCGGCCACCGCGATGTACCGGGCAAGCCGGCACTGCTGGGCACCACCAAGGAATTCCTCGACTACTTCAATTTACGAAGCCTGGACGACCTGCCGACGCTGGCCGAAATCAAAGATATGATCGACCCGGAGCCGGAACTCGACCTGGAACCGGCTGCCGCCAATGACAGTGGTGAACCGCCGATCCTGCCGGACCGTGCCGAAGATGCGGCCGGCACCGGCGACGAGGGCCGGT
>JANQPM010000101.1 GCA_028289465.1 Lysobacterales bacterium
CGTAGCGCAGGTGGAGTCAGATGGCGGTTTCGCTATAGCGAAGAAGCCTTCTGACGGAACCGTTAAGCGCGTGCAGGTGGAGTCAGACGGCGGTTTCGCTATAGCGAAGAAGCCTTCTGACGAAACCGTTAAGCGCGTGCAGGTGGAGTCAGACGGCGGTTTCGCTATAGCGAAGAAGCCTTCTGAGGGAACCGTTAAGCGCGTGCAGGTGGAGTCAGACGGCGGTTTCGCTATAGCGAAGAAGCCTTCTGAGGGAACCGTTAGGCGCGTGCGGACGAAAACCGCAACCGCACGCCCCAAGTTATCCATTTCGGGCTTCCCAGTCTGGCTTCTTTCCTTCGGAAAACCGCCAGACTGTCCAGCCGGGGCTACAGCGTACAACTAACGCACGACCCCTCTGGTGCCGCTCGCGTTGCTCGCTCACCCCACCGGGAGAGCAAGCCAAGGGAAGCCTGGCGGTTTGCGCAACGCACAAGAAGCCGTGCTTCACCGCGCCCGCTCCGGCGGGTCGCCTGCGGCTCCAATAAGCGGTGCCCTCTATCAACTTATTCTATCGGGCCGACTATCTCCCGGAAAAAGTTGTGCAGTTCACTACAGATTCAAAAGCCACGGCCTCCGTACTCATCGCTGCCGATAAACCGAGATATAGATATCGTCCGGGTCGCGGCTGTTGATATCCGTCGTCCAAACCACCGCAAGCCTGCCGGAATGGCGGGCGACACCGATTCCGCCGGAGGTGCCGGCAAGCCCGTCCGGATCTATTGCGGTGTCGATAAGCAACTGATATTCGGGGCTCCATGCGGTGCCGTCATCGGAGCTTAGGTAGCGGATGGTGTTATTGGGAACAATCCCGGCGTAGAAGATATATAACTTTTCGCCGTAGGAGACAATGACCGGGCGCGGCGCGATAGACCTCTCCAACCGAATGAACGAATGGCTCCAGTTAGACAGATTGGTCGATCGGGCAAGGTGCACAAAGTTGGCACCGCGCGACAAGCCGCCAAGCTGGGTCAACACAAAGACTTCATTGTTCTTGACCGCCACGCTGGGTTGAAACGCGCCTTGCACACCGCTGGCCTGGCGGGTAAAGACGGTTTGCTTGCTGGCCAGTACCCCCTGGCCCTGGTATTCGCCGATCCTGAGCCGGGTGCGGTCCCACCACAGCAAATAGCGCTTATCCCGATAACCCAGCAGTTCGGGCCAGTAGTCGGTCGTCTCTGAAAGCCTAAACCCGGGAGAAGACAAGCGGCGGTAGGAATTGCCCGAGGTAATATGGATCGCATTGCCGGCGCCGACCCAAGCGACCACTACCGGAAACAGATCGTTGACCCGCCGCTGGTGCAGAATGGTCGCCGGCCCGCCGAAAAAGTCGAACCGCTCCGGCCCGACCCAGGCGACGCTGGCGATGTCCGACCGGGCCGTTTTGCCGCTTTCCCAGATCATATACAGGCGTGCATCGTTCGGTTCGGCCTCGGTCAGCACCAGGTTGCTGTCCACATGCCCTTTAAACGGCAGTTTAGCCGTTTCCACCAGGCTCAGGCTCGGACAGCCGGCACACAGCAGTGCCGCGCAAAATAACGGAAGCGCGGATCGCAAGCTGCGCCTTCGCGGACGCACCGGGCTTAACAACCGCCGCAGGGCGGTGCATAGCGCTCTGACGAAACAGGCTCGCGCAGACAGGCGCTGATCGACGGAATAAGCAGTCCCACGCATTTGACCCCCCTCAAACGCTTAACTGGTCTACTTAATACTTAGTACACCGTCGAACAGCTTGCAAGTCGCCGCGCCCCGGGGTGGGGCGCTTCTGCCTGCAACCGGCACGCTGACTATAGCTTGATATAAGGAGTGATGCGAATAACTTAGACCGCTTCCACAGCGAGCATAATCTCTATCTCCGGTGCAAGAACCTCGGCCACTTCCGGAGCTACGCCGGCATCTTCCAGAACTTCTGTAATCGCGTTTACTCCGGCATTTTCCATATCCTCCAGCGTATCCGCGATGTCCTCGGCTGTGTTCTTCCTGATGCCGAGGCGGGTCAGTACTCTGACGAGCTGGTGAAACAAATGTGTTGGCATGATGGCACTCCCCTTTGGCGTATAACGGACCACAGCTTACTACAGAAGGAGTCTCACGCCCGTTTCTTTCGTAGCCGTTAAGCGCGTGTCTTTAGGCGCGAATGCCTATTGTTTGATGAAGCCTGCGGGTCACGAAAGACGCCGATTAACGATAGACCCCGATCGCGCCCAAAGGCGCTCCTACAGGCATTGGGGTTATCACAGGGCGGTTTCACTCGGAAACCTGGCTTCCCTGACGCTTGTTTCAGCACTTGTGTCCGGCTCCCATGACTAGCGGCGTCCGCGGCGGCGGGTCGCCTGCGGCTCCTAAGTCTGGTCGAACATGGCGGTCAGCCGGCGCTGCATTTCTTCCTCGGATACTTCTTCAATCGAATGCCCCAGCAGCCAGCGATGCCCGAATGGATCCTGAACAAGGCACGACCGTTCGCCATAGAACTGGTCCTCAGGTTCGCGCACGATGGCCGCACCGGCATCATACGCGCGGGCCGCCATCTCGTTGGCATCATCCACATGCAAATGAATCACAACGCCGCTACTACCGTTCGGGTCAGGGCCCAGTGCCCCGATTTCCGGATATTCATCGGACAGCATCAAAATCGTATTGCCGAGGTTCAGTTCCAGATGTCCGATGCGTCCGCCGGGCTCGGTCAGGCGGAAGCGTTCGCTTGCGCCGAAGGCTTTACGGTAGAAATCCGCGGCCGCAGCCGCGTCTTTGACGCAGAGATACGGAAAAACCTCATGAATGGCGTTACCGGTGGGCCGGTGCGGTTTGTTCATTGAATGACCTCCGATACGGTTCGCGGGCAGTCGTCGGCTGAAAATCTAGCAAAAAACCGGTGGCCGGGATTGGAAAAATTTGACCCGTGCGGACCGGTCAGGCCGGTTTCATGCCGTCAGTACCGGATGATTCTTGCGGCCACGCAGATGCTTCAGATAGTTCGTCGGCGACAGTCCTGAGAAAGCCTGGAATTCGTTAATCAGGTGCGACTGATCATAAAAGCCGGAATCCAAAGCCAGTTGCCGCCAATCCGGAGGTTCCGGCTGCCGGATTTCGCCCAGCGCATGCTGAAAGCGTGCGATTCTGCCGTATTGTTTCGGCGTCAGCCCGACCTCGGCGCGAAACATCTGGATAAAACGCCGCTGACTGTAGCCGGTCCTGACCACGATATCGGAAATCGGCCGGCGCCGGTTCAGCGCGTTTAGCGCATAGGCCACCACTGGCGAACGTTCAGCGCTCCGCTGTGCCTGCGTCAGCAAAAACCGCTCCAGCACAGTAAATTTTCCGGTAGCGCTTTCCGCCGCCAGCAGGCGCTCGCGCAGCTCCGTCGCAGCCTTGCCCCATAGCGTCTCCAAGTCGACATGCCGGTTTAGCAGTTCGGCGGGCGGCAGCGGGAAAAACGGAAATGCACCGCCCGGCGAAAAATGTACGCCGATTACACGATCCTGCGGCCTTGATTCGATCACAAAATGTTCGGTGTGCACACCGGAAATGACCGCATCGCGAAACCGGTACGGCGTCTCGGTATCGTGCCGGCCAAATACCCTGACGCAATCGTCGCCGAGATTAATGACCAGTTCTATCGTGCCCGTCGGCAGCGCCCGCTCTTTGATGCGTTCCCGGCCGCTCCCGTCATACAGCCAGAGCATATCCACCAGGTGGCTCAATGGCGCGGATGGCCGGTAACCTGCGCTAGCCATGCGATAGATTCCGATTAGGCCTGTGCGTTTTCATCAAACTATTCTACACCGGCAACCGAATCGGCGGCGGCCAACCCATATCAATTGCGTCGCATCAGTTGCGTCACATCAGTTGCTCCAGCCGGGCGGCCGCCGCCTCGCCCCAGGCGGCGTAAATACCCGGTCCGGGATGAAAGCCGTCCGCCGCCATCAAGTCCGGGTCCAGTGTGAAATTCATTGCAATATAGTGGCATTGTTCCCGTGCCGCCAGATTTTCCAGGCAACGGTCAAAACGCACCGCGCGCTGACCCAGATACCAGCGCAGCGGTTGTGGCAGCGCCGGAAAACGGGATACCGGCGGCAACCCGGACAGAATGATATGCCGGGCGGCGAAGCGCGACCGCAACAAACCGACCAAGGCGGTCTGCCCTTGCTGCCATGCGGCCAGGCCGGCGCCGCCGGTCACATCGTTTACACCCAGCGCGGTAACCACCGCATCAACCGGCTCCGGTTCCAGTCTCTGAAGCCGTCGGTGGCAGGCCCGCGTGGTCAGTCCGGTCTCGGCCAGCAGGCGCCATTGCAACCGATAACGGGCCCGCAGGCCGGCGCGCAACTGCCCCGATAGCGCGGCCGACTGATGGACAGCGCCGACACCGGCGGCGGAAGAGTCGCCGATAATCAGCAGCCGTCGCACCGGCCCTTCGCCTTCCGTCCCCGATCTCGGTCCGGGTGGTTCGGGCAGCCGGGGCGTGGTGGCGCGAACGTACAGGCCCTGGGAAAGCCAGACCGGCGCTAACAGCAGGCCGGCAAGCTGCGTGATGACAGACGGCACCGGCAATATGCCGAAACAAAATCCCATAAATTGTCGCTTTGAAACAATGTTTCACTTGCTGAAATCTAAAACATCTCATTGCTGTCTCAAGCTTCGAACACAGTCGTTTTGTCCCAAAATTTTTCTGAAAAAACTCAATCACTCGTGACTGATAATAAATTCACATGTACAATCAGCTGTGAAATGTGACAACAAACGTGGGAGGAGAACTGATTTGTCAATCAAACGGCACAAACAGTTCGTGTTCGACTTGATTCACAGGTGAGGAAACTGCGAAAATGGCGGGTCAAAACTACTTTGGTGTTTCGGAGGTCCATACGTGGCTGTCGTCAATCTCGCATGGATTAAACCTCGAAAG
>JANQPM010000095.1 GCA_028289465.1 Lysobacterales bacterium
GGGGTCGAACTACCGGCATATGCGCTCGGTGATGACTGGTTTCATACCAAAAACTCCCGTACGAATTCGAGCAGCTCGTCACGCAGCTTCGGGTGCTCCAGCGCATAGGCCATGGTGGCCTTGATATAACCGGACTGGCTGCCGCAGTCATACCGGGTGCCCTCGAAATGGTGCACTCTGACCCGTTTTTCGAAAAGCAGCTTGGCGATCGCGTCGGTCAGTTGAATTTCGCCCCCGGCACCGGGGCCGGTTTGGTCCAGCAGTTCGAAAATCTTCCCGTCCAGAATATAGCGGCCGACCACGCCCGTGTTTGATGGCGCAGCCGATGGAGCCGGTTTCTCGACAATGGAACGGACCACGGTATCCCGGGCATCGACAATACCGTAGCGATCCGTCTGGTCTGCCGCGACCGTTTCCACCGCCAATACGCTATCGCCGGTTTTCCGGTAGACCTCGGCCATCTGCTTCAGGCAACCCTGATCCGGTGATTTGATCAGGTCATCCGCCAGCAGCACCGCAAAAGGTTCATTGCCGACGGCAGATCGGGCGCAGGCGACCGCATGACCGAGTCCGCGCGGACTGAGTTGCGGGACATAGATCCGCGAGATGTGGTTGGGAATGACCGAACTGATGCGTTCGAGCAGTTCATGTTTACCCGATTTGGACAAGTGGTTTTCCAGTTCGGGCTCGCTGTCGAAATGATCGCTGATCGCGTGCTTTCGGCGGCTGGTGACGAAGATCAGCGATTCGATGCCGGCCTCGAGTGCCTCTTCCACCGCGTATTGAATCAGCGGCTTATCGACGATCGGCAGCATTTCCTTGGGAATGGACTTGGTGGCCGGCAAAAACCGCGTTCCGAGGCCGGCGACCGGAAAAACCGCTTTTTTAAGCGGCTTTCTAGGCGTCATGATTCAGCGCGGCGCTCGCGATTGATAGGCACCACATCGGCAGTCTCCTGCGACAAACCGGCCTTGCCGAGTTCCGGTACCAGTTCGAGCAAAATACGCTGCAATACGCTGATGTCATAACGATTGACGGCCAGTTCCGCTTCGCGTAACTGGGTTCGCAGCCGGCTGAGGTCGGTATTGCGGTGACGCGCGAGGAAAATCTTGTCGTGCTCCGTATTGGCATACGGTTCGTGTTCGTAGAACAATTCTTCAAACAGCTTTTCGCCCGGCCTCAAACCCGTGTAGACAATCTGTATATCCTCGCCGGGTTCCTTGCCGGCCAGCCGAATCAACTGTTCGGCCAGATAGGTAATCTTGACCGGCTGGCCCATATCCAGCACATAGATTTCGCCGCCATCGGCCAGCACCGCGGCCTGCATAATCAACTGGCTGGCTTCCGCGATGGTCATGAAATAGCGCGATATCTCCGGGTGGGTCACAGTCACCGGACCGCCTTTTCTGATCTGCTCTTTGAACAGCGGTACCACGCTGCCGTTGGAATTCAGCACGTTGCCGAACCGCACGGTCAAAAAGCGCGTTCGGGAGTCGGCATGCATGCTCTGGCAGAAAATTTCAGCAACCCGTTTGGTCGCCCCCATGATATTGGACGGGTTGACCGCCTTGTCGGTGGAAATCAGCACGAAGGTCTCAACCCCATGCCGGTCGGCCGCTTCCGCCATGCGCTTGGTGCCCAGAACGTTGTTGCGAAACGCCTCGCGAATCTGGGTCTGCAATATCGGCAAGTGTTTATAGGCCGCTGCGTGAAAAATAATTTCCGGCTGATATTCGCCGACCACCCGTTCGACGGTCGCCGAATCGCAGATATCGCCGAGAATGCTGCTCAGCACCAAATCCTGAAAGTCGGTACTCAACTCGCGGTC
>JANQPM010000116.1 GCA_028289465.1 Lysobacterales bacterium
GGCGACCCGCCGCAGCGGGCGCCGTGAAAGCACGGCTTGGTTCCGTCAGAAGGCTTCTTCGCTATCGCGAAACCGCCGTCTGACTCCACCTGCGCTACGAAAGAAGCGGGCGCTAGACACCTTATGACCGTACACTTGTCGCTTCTGTTAGACTCCCGTCAATCCTTCGAGTAAAATCCGGATGCTTAGACCTGACCGCCGACCCGGCGGTCGGTAATCGAACCTGAAAACGAGGGTCCTAAGCGGGATTCGCCTGGTGCCAGGCGGTCCCGTTTGTCGTATCTGGAGGACGCGATTTGACTGATTCGGGCTTGAGTGCACAGACAGAAGGGCAGGCTGCGATTCTGGCGTTGGCCGACGGCACTGTCTTTCGCGGCCGCAGTATCGGCGCCGCCGGCCAGACCGTCGGCGAAGTGGTCTTTAATACCGCAATGACGGGCTATCAGGAAATATTGACCGACCCGTCCTATTCTCATCAGATCGTTACGCTGACTTATCCGCACATCGGCAATACCGGCTGCAACGATACCGATTGCGAATCGGCAAGCCCGATGGCTGCCGGCCTGATCGTCAGGGATTGCCCGGCCCGGGACAGCAACTGGCGGCAGCAGCAAAGCCTGCCCGAGTATCTCGCGGCTCACGGAATTGTCGCACTGGCTGATATCGATACTCGGAAGCTGACGCGGCTGCTGCGTGATCGCGGCGCGCAAAGCGGGTGCCTGATGGCCGGTACGGTCGACGACGCCGAAGCGATTAAATTGGCGCGGGAATTTGCCGGCTTGAAAGGTATGGATCTGGCCCGCGTGGTCAGCACCGATAGGCGTTATTCCTGGGACCAGGGTAGCTGGGACCTGGATCGCGCCGGCTTTGCCGCACCGGGCGAATTCCGCTATCACGTAGTGGCCTACGATTTCGGCATCAAGCGGCAGATTCTGCGCATGCTGGTCGATCGCGGCTGCCGTGTGACTGTGGTGCCGGCACAGAGTACCGCAGAAGACGTGCTGGCGCTGAAGCCCGATGGCGTGTTTTTGTCGAATGGACCGGGCGATCCGGAACCCTGCGACTACGCCATTGATGCAATCCGCCAGTTGATCGGCAGCCGGCTGCCGATCTTCGGTATCTGCCTGGGTCACCAATTGCTGGCGCTGGCGGCCGGTGCGAAGACTCAGAAGATGAAGTTCGGTCACCATGGCGCGAACCATCCGGTGCAGGATCTCGCGAGCGGGCAGGTCATGATTACCAGCCAGAACCACGGTTTCGCGGTCGACGAGGAAAGCCTGCCAGCCAATGTGACCGCAACGCACCGTTCGCTGTTTGACGGCACTTTGCAGGGTATTCGCCTGAGCGATGCGCCGGCCTTCGGTTTTCAGGGCCACCCCGAAGCCAGCCCCGGCCCGCATGACCTGGCGTCGATTTTTGACCAGTTTATTGACTCGATGCAGACCGGTGCGACCACCGCATCGAACAACCCACATCGCGACAGCGAGGCCAAGGCTTATGCCTGATGCCGCTCGCCGTCCGCTGCTGCTGTAACCGCCTATGCCCAAACGTACCGACATCGACAGTATTCTGATTATCGGCGCCGGGCCGATCGTAATCGGCCAGGCCTGCGAGTTCGACTATTCCGGAGCCCAGGCCTGTAAGGCACTGCGCGAAGAGGGGTACCGGGTGGTTCTGGTCAATTCCAATCCGGCAACCATCATGACCGACCCCGAAACGGCCGATGCGGTTTATATCGAACCCATTGAGTGGCGCACGGTGGCCAAGATTATCGAACAGGAAAGACCGGATGCGCTGCTGCCGACCATGGGTGGGCAGACCGGGCTGAACTGTGCGCTGGATCTGGCCCGGGAGGGCGTACTTGAGCGCCACGGCGTACAGATGATCGGCGCCAGCCGCGAAGCTATCGACATGGCCGAGGACCGTGAGCAATTCCGCAACGCGATGCAGGATATCGGGCTGGCCGTGCCGCGCGCGGCGATTGCGCACAGTTTGGAAGAAAGCCTGCAAAAGCAGCCCGAGATCGGTTTTCCGACCATTATCCGCCCATCATTCACCCTCGGCGGTTCCGGCGGCGGCATCGCGTATAACCGGGAAGAATTCGTCGCGATTGTCAGCCACGGACTGGAATTGTCGCCGACCAACGAAGTACTCCTGGAAGAGTCGGTGCTGGGCTGGAAGGAATTCGAAATGGAGGTGGTGCGCGATTGCCAGGACAATTGCATCATCATCTGCGCGATTGAAAACGTCGACCCGATGGGCGTGCATACCGGCGATTCGGTTACCGTTGCGCCGGCGCAGACGCTGACCGACAAGGAATATCAGCGCCTGCGCAACGCATCGATTGCGGTGTTGCGCAAGATCGGCGTCGATACCGGTGGTTCCAATGTCCAGTTTGCGGTCAACCCCGATGACGGCCGCGTCGTCGTGATCGAAATGAACCCCCGTGTGTCCCGTTCCTCGGCCCTCGCATCCAAGGCAACCGGCTTTCCGATTGCCAAAGTCGCGGCCAAGCTGGCGGTCGGATACCGGCTGGATGAACTGAAGAACGAGATCACCGGCGGCGCGACGCCGGCGTCTTTCGAGCCGACCATCGACTATGTGGTCACCAAAATCCCGCGTTTTGCATTTGAGAAGTTTCCGGCTGCCGACGCGCGCCTGACCACGCAGATGAAATCGGTCGGCGAAGCGATGGCGATCGGCCGCAGTTTCCAGGAATCGCTGCAGAAAGCGCTGCGCAGCCTGGAGACCGGCTTGACGGGTCTGGACGAATTCGTTTCCGACATGCGGCCGGCGGAACTAGAGATTCGGCTGAGTCAGGAGTTGCGCGAACCCGGACCGGAGCGCCTGCTGTACGTGGCCGAAGCATTCCGGGCCGGCTGGCAACTTGAGCGGGTGCATGAACTGAGCCGGATTGATCCATGGTTTCTGGCTCAGATCGAAGACTTGCTGAAAACCGAGGCGGCAGTGGCCGGGCAGGGCACTGGGGCGCTGGACCGGCAGCGCCTGTTCGCATTGAAGCGCAAGGGCTTCTCCGATGCGCGGCTGGCGTCGCTGCTGAAGACCGACGAAGACGCGATAAGAAACCTGCGCATCGAACACGGGGTACATCCGGTCTACAAGCGGGTAGATACCTGCGCTGCCGAATTCTCGACCCAGACAGCTTATTTGTACTCCACCTACGAAGAGGAATGCGAGGCCGAGCCGGACCAGCGGCGCAAGATCATGGTGCTGGGCGGCGGGCCGAACCGCATCGGTCAGGGTATCGAGTTCGATTATTGCTGCGTGCATGCCGCGCTGGCGATGCGCGAAGACGGTTTTGAAACCATCATGGTGAACTGCAATCCAGAAACCGTTTCCACCGACTATGACACTTCCGACCGCCTGTATTTCGAACCGCTGACCCTGGAAGATGTGCTGGAGATCATCCGCAAAGAAGCGCCGGAAGGCGTGATCGTGCAGTATGGCGGGCAGACGCCACTGAAACTGGCCCGTGCACTGGAGGCAGCCGGCGCGTCGATTATCGGCACCAGTCCGGATTCGATTGACCTGGCCGAAGACCGCGAGCGTTTTCAGCGCCTGCTGCAGGACTTGGAGCTTAAGCAGCCGCCGAACCGAACCGCATCCGACCCGGAGCAAGCCATCGCATTGGCCGAGGAGATCGGCTATCCGCTGGTAGTGCGGCCGTCTTATGTGTTGGGTGGAAGGGCGATGGATATCGTCCACGGTGAAGACGAACTGCGCCGCTATATGCACGAAGCTGTGCAGGTATCGAACGATTCGCCGGTACTGCTGGATCGCTTTCTGGACCACGCCGTCGAAGTGGATGTGGATGCGATTTGCGACGGCAATACGGTGATCATCGGCGGCATCATGGAGCATATCGAAGAAGCCGGCGTGCATTCGGGCGATTCGTCTTGCTGCATTCCGCCGTTTTCACTGTCGGCGGCCGTCCAGGACGATGTTCGCCGGCAGGTCCGCGAAATGGCGCTGGCGCTCGGTGTGGTCGGCTTGATGAATACGCAGTTCGCGATTCGCGGCGACGATATTTATGTATTGGAGGTCAACCCGCGGGCATCGCGCACCGTACCGTTCGTATCGAAGGCGATCGGTCGGCCGCTGGCCAAAGCAGCGGCGCGCTGTATGGTTGGTAAAAATCTTAAAGAACAAGGCTTTATTGATGAAATCGAACCTAATTTCTACTCAGTAAAAGAACCGGTCTTTCCGTTTATCAAATTCCCGGGCGTGGACCCGATTCTCGGACCGGAAATGCGTTCGACCGGCGAGGTGATGGGCATCGGCGACAGCTTCGGCGCGGCCTGTGCAAAGGCCATGCTGGCTGCCAGTTACAGCATGCCGACCCGGGGCTATGCCTTTCTCAGCGTTCGCGATGCTGACAAAGAGCGGCTGCTTCCGATTGCCGAGGAACTTTTGCAGCGTGGATACAGTCTGATCGCAACCCGCGGCACACAGGCGTTCCTGGACGGCCGGGGTATTGCCTGCGAGGCGGTGAACAAAGTGATCGAAGGGCGGCCGCATATTGTGGATCGAATTAAGAACGATGAAATTCACTTTATCGTGAATACTACCGAGGGCCGGCACGCGATAGCGGATTCATTTTCTATTCGGCGTGAAGCTCTGCAGCATAAAATCAGCTATTCGACGACGATTTCCGGTGCCAAGGCGACATTGATGGCCTTGGATCACCAGGACGATTTTGCCGTGCGCAGCCTGCAACAAATACACCGGTAGCACCATGAACCGAATACCATTGACCCGTGAAGGCGCCGACCGCCTTCGTGAAGAAGTAACGCACCTGAAGAAAGTCGTGCGCCCGCAGATTATCGAAGCGATCGCCGAGGCCCGCGCGCACGGCGATCTGAAGGAAAACGCCGAATACCATGCCGCGCGCGAACAGCAGAGTTTTACCGAAGGACGCATCAAGGACCTCGAAGCCACGTTGTCCAACGCCCAGGTGATCGACGTCGGCAAGCTTAACGCCGGATCGAAAATCGTATTCGGTGCAACCGTGACCCTGGCCGACGAGGACAGCGGGGAAGAGAAGATTTATCAGATCGTCGGTGACCTGGAGGCAGACATTCAGCACAACCGTATCTCCGTCAGTTCGCCGATTGCCCGCGCGCTGATCGGCAAGGAAGAAGGCGATATCGCCGATGTGCAGGCCCCCGGTGGCGTGCGCCACTACGAGATTGTCTCGGTCGACTACAAATAGCGGTCATGCCTCGACGGCAGTCGATCGAGGCACATGAGCGAGATTCACCTGGTCGTTGATTCGCTGGCCGCCCTATGGCCGGCTGCGCGTGCCGCCGATGGCGGCTCCGCTTTCGTCCGTATGGCCAACCGGGCGAATCACTCCCGCGATAACCGACGAAGCGCCCGTCAATTGCTGCTCGATCTGATCGGCATCGAGGACACACTCGCAACCGCACCGATCACCGCTGCCGCGGACGGCCTGTCGACGGCTGGCAAATACTGGCTGCGCTGCGATCCGGTTTTCCTGCAGGCGGATGCCAGCCGGGTTTATCTGCTGCAAGACGGGCTGGAAGACATCGCGGCCGAGCCACTGCAAGACCTGGTGGATACGCTCGCACCGCTGTTTGCCGCCGAAGGTCTGGACCTGGTCACGCCGACCGCCGGCCGCTGGTACCTGTCGGCCGACCGGCCGCTGGAGGGAGCCTTTCCGCCGCCGCCAGCCGTGCTCGGCCGCGATCTGGCCGATGTGCTGCCGCGCCGGTCGCGCTGGAAAAAACTGCTGAACGAATGTCAGATGGAACTGCACCGGCATGCTGTCAATGCAGCCCGGCGGGCGAATGGCCGGATACCGGTAAACAGCGTGTGGTTCTGGGGAGGCGGCACGGCACCGGGACGACAGCTTCAGCCGGCGGGGAACGCTTCATTGCTTGGCCGGGGTCCACTGATTGCCGGTCTTGCGCGCCTGACCGGTCTGCCAATGCAAGATACGCTGCCGGCCACGCCGGCGGCTGCCCGCGTGATTGCATACTATCCATTTGAACTTGAACCTTCGGCAGCCGATTATTTGAATATGCTGGATAACACGCTTTTGAACCGGGCCTGGAAAATGCTGGCCGCCGGCCGCTTCCGCACGGTACATATTTGCGATTGCGACGGCCTGCAGTTGCGCCTGAAGCGGATCGACCGGTTCGCGTTTTGGCGTCGCCGGCTGGCGGCCGCAGAAGATCGGCTATGACGCCCCGGCAGGTTCGAATCCGGCCCGTTCCGGACTTGGTCGATGAATTGCCGCCGGGCCTGCATCCGGTATTGCGGCGCGCGCTGATCGCGCGTGGCGTACACCGCAGCGAACAACTGGATTTGTCGCTGGGGCGAATGCATCGACCGGACTTGCTCGGCGGTGTACAAGAAGCCGCGCAACGCATTGCCGATGCGGTGTCTGCGAATCAGCGCATAACGATTGTCGGCGATTTCGATGCCGACGGCGCGACCGGGGTTGCGCTGGCTATTCGTGCGCTGCGGGCGATGGGGGCCCCGGCGGTTGACTACTGCGTGCCTAACCGGTTCGAGTTCGGATACGGGCTGAGCCCCGGTTTGGTGAATGCACTGCCGCTGCCGCTGCCGGATTTGTTGGTCACGGTCGATAACGGCATTACCAGCCATGCCGGTGTCGAAACGGCAACGGGCAAGGGTATTTCGGTGATCGTCACCGACCATCATATGCCGGGCGATACGCTGCCCGGGGCCGCTGCGATTGTCAATCCGAATCTGCCCGGCGACCGCTTTCCGTCCAAGGCTCTGGCCGGCGTCGGGGTGATGTTCTATCTGCTGCTGAATCTACGCAAGCTGCTGCGCGAGGCAGACTGGTTTAACGCCGCCCGGCCGGAGCCGAATCTGGCCCAATGGCTGGACCTGGTGGCCCTGGGCACGGTCGCCGATCTGGTACCGCTGGATCGGAACAACCGCGTGCTGGTGCAGCAGGGCCTGGAACGAATACGGCGCGGCAGCGGCGTTCTCGGCATTCAGGCGTTGTTACATGTCAGCGGCCGCCATTTTGGGCGCGTTCAGGCCGCTGACCTGGGGTTTGCCGTCGGGCCGCGGCTGAATGCCGCCGGCCGGCTGGAGGATATGCGCCTGGGCATCGAATGCCTGCTCTGCGACGATCTGGATCAAGCCGTCGCAATGGCGCAGGAACTGGACAGCCTGAATCGCCAGCGACGCGCGATTCAGAGCGATATGCAAGAGCAGGCGCTGGCCGAAGTCAGCTCGCTGCTGGCCGATATGCAGGACTCGGAACCCCCGGCCGGTGTTTGCCTGTATCGGGCTGGCTGGCACCAGGGAGTGGTCGGCCTGGTCGCATCGAAAATCAAGGACGCGCTGCACCGACCGACGGTGGCGTTCGCGCCGCAGGCAGAGGACTCTGTGATTCTGAAGGGTTCGGCCCGCTCCATTCGCGGTGTACACATTCGCGACATTCTGGCCGCAGTGGACAGCCGGGCACCCGGCCTGATGGAAAATTTCGGCGGCCATGCGATGGCGGCCGGCTTGTCGCTGCAACGGGACCGGCTGGATGCGTTCAGAGCCTTATTCGAACAATGTATTGCAGCCGCAGTGGACCCGGGTGCACTGGACGGCTATATCGTTACCGACGGTGAAATTCCGCCGCCGGACTTCGGCTTGCCGCTGGCGCAGGCGCTGCGCGATGCGGGGCCGTGGGGTCAGCGCTTCAGCGAACCGCTGTTCGAGGGCCGATTCCATCTGATAGAGCAGCGGGTGGTCGCCGATAAACATCTGAAAATGGTGCTGCAACCGCCGGGCGGGGACAGCATCGACGCGATTGCGTTTAACACCCTGCCGGACCGGCTGGCGCAGGCTGGGACCCCGCTGCGGGTGGTCTATCGTCTGGATGTGAATGAATTCCGGGGGCGAGAATCCGCCCAGATGATTATCGAACATATTTTTTGACACAAACAAAAGCCCGCGACTCGGTGCCGCGGGCTTTGCGACCACGGATGCTATTCGCTATCCGGCACGGCCATCGACAGATCTTCGCGCCACGCATATATGGTGTAGCCGATGAATTTCAGATGGCTGCTGTATTCTTGCAGGGCCTTTTTGGCATCTTCTTCCGAATCCATCTGTTTGGCCAGAAATTCCGCGAAGCTGGGCTCCGGCGGCTCCATGCTGGCGTAGTCCTTGTATGGCAGCACCAGCGCGACGGTGTTAGCGCCGCTGACCGAAGTGACCCAGGACCAGTGGCGCGGCCAGTTGCCGGCCTTGGCCGCATCGCTGAGTTGTTTTTTACTCGCCGCATAGGCGGCGTCATGGCCGGTCTTGACCATCGATTCGGAAACGCCGACATAGTTCACCGGTCCCAGGTCGTTGGGCCAGTTGCTGTTCTCGAAGTCGATAGCGCTGAACACATGCTCATAACTCTCGACATACTGATCGACGTTGGCATTCCAGTGTTCCCCGGTGCCCGATTCCCTCGCCCAGTCCCGATACTTGTCCATATCGGCCCAGGTAGTGCAGCAGTAGCGGATATAGTACGCATTCAGGTTGCTGCCGGTGACCGGCTGGTAGACCTGCCACGCGCGCGGATCGTCTTTTCCGGCCCGAAACGCGATATGCGTCTTAAAGGCCTCTTCGAATTCGCTGGTATGGCCGGACTTGACGGTCACGATCCACATATCGGCCTTGTTGGCCATCGGTTCCGCAACCAGAGTCAGCGGAATCAGCAGCAAGCCGCTGGTCAGTGCACGCAATAAACTTCTCATGGTTTTCTCCCGTATTGATTACCCCTATTTAATTTGCATTTTTTAGTACTTATCGGCTGATCAGTCGAATAGGAGCGGCTGACAGCACGGCGCGTCTGAGGCATCCTTTTCAACTGCGCTCGTGGTCTCCACGGCTTATCGAAATACGCTTCCGTGCGGCCTGATCGTCGCCGTATCAAAAAAGTATAGGAGATACGGCGGGAATAGCTACGGCAGTCGTTGGTCGCCGGCGTGCGCCGTCCGGGCGGACTGGTGTACAATTCGCGCCTTTGCTATTCGGGTGACGGAGTGGAAATTAACCAGATGACTGCATTGTTGGCGGGCCTCGGTGAGCGTACTGATGCGCTTAGGGGGTATCTTTGACTATCTAGTCAATAAAGATCGCTTAGAGGAAGTCAATCTTGAGCTGGAAGATCCGGCTGTCTGGAACCAGCCGGAACGCGCACAGGCGTTGGGCAAGGAACGGTCTGCGCTGGAAAAGATCGTGCTTGGCCTGGATGAGATCGACCAGGCCCTGGCGGACAGTGCCGAGCTGCTGCAACTGGCCGATGCGGAAAGTGACCAGGAAGCCCTGGACAGCGTTTCCAAGGACCTGCTGACGCTTGAGGACCGGGTTGCGGCGCTGGAATTTCAGCGCATGTTTTCCGGCGAATTGGATGCCAATCCCTGCTTTCTGGACATTCAGGCCGGCTCTGGCGGCACCGAGGCGCAGGATTGGGCGGAAATGCTGCTGCGGATGTATCTGCGCTGGGCCGAGCGGCGCGGCTGGAAGGCCGAACTGATTGAAGTTTCGGCCGGGGAGGTGGCCGGCATCAAAAGCGCGACCGTCCGTATCGACGGCGAATACGTCTACGGCTGGTGCCGCACCGAGACCGGGGTGCACCGCCTGGTGCGCAAGTCACCGTTCGATTCGGGCAATCGGCGGCACACGTCGTTTGCCGCGGTGTTCGTGTCGGCCGAAGTCGATGACGACATCGCTGTCGAAATCAACCCGGCGGATTTGCGTATTGACGTTTACCGTGCGTCCGGCGCCGGCGGCCAGCATGTGAACCGCACCGAGTCGGCCGTGCGCATCACTCACGAACCCACCGGAGTAGTGGTTCAGTGCCAGAATGACCGGTCCCAGCATAAAAACAAGGACCAGGCTATGAAGCAATTGCGTGCTAAATTGTACGAATTGGAGATGCAGAAAAAGATGGCCGAACAGCAGGCGCTGGAAGAGACGAAGTCGGATATCGGCTGGGGCAGCCAGATTCGCAGCTATGTGCTGGACCAATCGCGCATCAAGGATCTGCGCACCGGGGTTGAAGTCGGCAACACCCAATCGGTTCTGGATGGCGATCTGGACGGGTTTGTCGAAGCGTCTCTGAAACAAGGCTTGTAAGGAATTCGAAACACGTGAGCGAGCAGGACAAAACACCAACGGATGAGAACCGGCTGATCGGCGAACGGCGCAACAAGCTGATCGCGCTGCGCGAGGCCGGCGAGGCTTATCCAAACGATTTTCGGCCGGACAGCACGGCTGCCGATCTACATCGCCGCTTCGGCGAGCAGGACAAGGACAGTCTGGAAAACGTCGACCAGCGGTTCTCGGTCGCCGGGCGCATGATGGCCAAGCGGGTCATGGGCAAAATGGCCTTCGTTCAATTGCGCGACCGCAGCGGCGATATTCAATTGGTCATTCGGCGAGACAATCTGCCCGAAGGCGTTTATCAGCAATTCAAACGCTGGGATATCGGTGACATCATCGGCGGCAGCGGGGCGATTTTCCGGACCCAGAAAGGCGAGCTGTCGGTCAAATTGGATCAACTGCGCCTGTTAACTAAATCCCTGCGCCCGCTGCCGGAAAAATGGCATGGGCTGAGCGATACCGAAACCCGTTACCGTCAGCGCTATGTCGACCTGATTGTCAACCCGGACGCACGCCGGGTATTCCATACCCGCTCGCGCGTAATCACTTACATCCGCCAGTTCATGGAGGCGCCGGGCCGCGAGTTTCTGGAAGTGGAAACGCCGATGATGCACCCGATACCGGGCGGTGCGACAGCACGTCCGTTCGTGACTCACCATAACGCGCTGGACCTGCAAATGTACCTGCGCGTCGCGCCGGAACTGTATCTCAAGCGCCTGGTGGTCGGCGGTCTGGAACGGGTCTACGAGATCAACCGCAATTTCCGCAACGAAGGGGTATCGACCAAGCACAACCCGGAATTCACGATGCTGGAGTTTTACTGGGCTTATGCGGATTACGATGATCTGATGGATCTGACCGAAGCGATGCTTAGGGGCCTGGCGGAGACCGTGCTCGGCAGTCAGGTGTTTGATTATCAGGGCCAGCGCATCGACTTCAGCCGGCCGTTCGCCCGGCTGACTGTGGCCGACGCGATTCGGCAATACCATCCGGAGTACCGCGATGCCGATCTGGACAGCCGTGCATCGCTGGCCGGTTTGTGCCAAGCGCATGGAATCAAACCCCAAACCGGCTGGGGTGTCGGCAAGCTGCTGTTTGAATTATTTGAGGCCACGGCAGAGGCCAAGCTGATCGATCCGACGTTCATCGTTCGGCACCCGACCGAGGTGTCGCCGTTATCGCGCCGCAACGATGCGAATCCGGAAGTCACCGATCGTTTCGAGTTATTTGTCGCCGGCCGCGAAATCGCCAATGGCTTTTCCGAGTTGAACGACCCGGAAGACCAGGCCGAGCGTTTTCGTGCCCAGGTCGCCGCCAAAGACGCCGGCGATCAGGAAGCCATGCACTTCGATGCCGACTACATCCGTGCACTGGAATACGGCATGCCACCGACGGCAGGCGAGGGCATCGGCATTGACCGGCTGGTAATGCTGCTGACCGATATGCCATCGATCCGCGACGTGCTGCTGTTTCCGTACCTGCGCCCGGAAAGCTCGCCTTAGCGTGGAAGAACGGCTCAGACTGGCGCTGATACAGGCCGAGCTGCACTGGCAGCACCCGGCCGAGAACCGTCGCCATCTGGGCCGCCTGATTACCGCACTCGATCAGCCGGCGGACCTGTATATTCTGCCGGAAACCTTCACCACCGGTTTCCTCGGCCGGGTTGGCGATAAACCCGACACCATGCGGGGCGAGACCCTGGACTGGATGGCAGCGCTCGCCGAACGCAGTCAGGCGGCGATCGCCGGCAGTCTCGCGTTGTCGGACGATGAAGGCCGGCTGCGTAACCGATTTGTCTGGGTGCAGGCCGACGGCAGCCGCCAGTGGTATGACAAACGCCATTTGTTCGCCTATGCCGGCGAGGACCAGCGCTATGTTGCCGGCGACTCGCGCAGAACCTGGGCCTGGCAGGGCTGGCGGGTCTGTCCGCAAATCTGCTACGACCTCCGGTTTCCGGTCTGGTGCCGCAACCGCAACGACTACGATCTGCTGATTTTCGTGGCCAACTGGCCAAGCCCCCGAGTGGATGCGTGGACCACGCTGCTGAAAGCGCGGGCGATGGAAAATCAATGCTATGTCGCCGGCGTCAACCGGGTCGGCCTGGACGGTCACGGCAATGCCTATCCCGGCTGCAGCGCGATCTACGATCCGCTGGGCCGGCCGGTGGTCGAACTCGGCGGCGAGGAAACGTCTGCCTGCGGTGTGATCGACTACCGGGTTCTGACCGATACCCGGCAGCGTTTTCCATTTCAGGCGGAAGCGGATTCGTTTCAGATTATCGACTAGAGGGCCGGCCGCCAGAGCTTGCCGAAGCGTATGCTAGACTCACTGACCTCGAGTGTTCTGAAGCAACGGAGACAGGGATGAAAGCAAGAGCCGCGGTAGCCTGGGAAGCCGGCCGGCCACTGGAAATCGAGCAGGTTGAGGTTCAAGGGCCGAAAGCCGGCGAGGTCTTGGTGAGGATGGTGGCCACCGGGGTCTGCCACACCGATGCCTACACCTTGTCCGGCGCCGATCCGGAAGGCTTGTTTCCGGCCATTCTCGGTCATGAAGGCGGCGGTGTGGTGGAAGCGGTCGGTGCCGGTGTCGGCAGCGTTGCGGTCGGCGACCACGTGATTCCGCTGTATACGCCCGAATGCCGGGAATGCGAGTTCTGCCGTTCCGGTAAAACCAACTTATGCCAGGCCATACGGGCGACCCAGGGCCGCGGTCTGATGCCGGACGAAACCAGTCGCTTTAGTCACGGGGGCAAGTCGTTGTTCCACTATATGGGCACGTCGACTTTTTCGGAATATTCCGTGCTGCCCGAGATCGCGGTCGCGAAAGTCAATCCGGCAGCGCCGCTGGAAAAAGTCTGCCTGCTGGGCTGCGGGATCACTACCGGTATCGGCGCGGTATTGAATACGGCCAAGGTCAGTCCGGGCTCTTCGGTAGCGGTTTTCGGCCTGGGCGGTATCGGCCTGTCAGTCGTGCAGGGTGCGGTAATGGCCCAGGCCGAGCGCATTGTCGGCATTGACCTCAATCCGGATAAATTCGAGATGGCGTTGCATATGGGCGCTACCGAGTGCATCAATCCAGCCGACCACGATCAGCCCATTCAGGATGTCATCGTCGAACACACCGGTGGCGGGGTGGACTATTCGTTTGAATGCATCGGCAATGTCGAGACCATGCGCGCGGCGTTGGAATGCTGCCACAAGGGCTGGGGCGAGTCGGTGATCATCGGCGTTGCCGGCGCCGGCGAGGAAATCGCGACCCGGCCGTTCCAGTTGGTGACCGGCCGTGTCTGGCGTGGAACCGCATTCGGCGGTGTGCGCGGGCGCAGCGAATTGCCGGGCATGGTTGACGATTACCTGGAAGGCCGAATCAAAGTCGATGAATTCATTACGCATAGCATGCCGCTGGAGCAGATCAATGATGCGTTCGGTCTGATGCACGAAGGCAAGAGCATTCGCTCGGTGATCCGTTTTTGATGGAGATCGTTTCGCAACAGCGCCTGTTCGACGGCCGGCAGATTCGCTGTCGCCATCGCTCCGAATGCTGCGCCTGCGAGATGACGTTTTCGATCTACCTGCCGCCTCAGGCGGCCAGAGCGCCGGTGCCGGTGGTCTACTGGCTGTCCGGCCTGACCTGCAGCGATGAGAATTTCTCGACCAAGTCCGGTGCCCAGCGCAGTGCGGCCATGCACGGTATCGCACTGGTTATCCCGGATACCAGTCCGCGCGGGGATCAGGTGGCCGGCGATCCTGATGGCGGCTGGGATCTGGGCCTGGGTGCGGGCTTTTACGTCAACGCGACGCAGGCGCCGTGGAAACCGCACTACCGAATGTACGATTATGTCGCAGAAGAACTGCCGGCGCTGGTGGAGAGCCAGTTCCCGCTGGATGCCGAACGCCGCGCAATCAGCGGTCATTCCATGGGCGGACACGGCGCGTTGGTGGTCGGTGCCAGACAGCCGGAACGCTACCGCTCGATCAGCGCGTTCGCACCGATCTGCGCGCCGATGGATTGTCCGTGGGGACAGAAGGCGCTGACTGCCTATCTCGGTTCAGACCGCGAGGCATGGCGGAATTACGACGCCAGCCGGTTGTTAGAGCAGGGCGATCCCGGTATTCCGATCCTGGTCGATCAGGGAACGGAAGATGAGTTTTTGCAGTCTCAGCTAATGCCCGAACGCCTCAGGCGGGCCGCGGTGAACAGCGGTGCCAGCCTGGAGTTGCGTTACCACGCGGGCTATGACCACAGTTATTATTTTATTGGCAGTTTTATCGAAGAACATCTAGAGTTCCACAGTAAGCATTGGATTCAGGAGGACCGGTCATGAAAAAAAGGTTGGCATTGATGGCTGCGGGTATCGCGATGGCGAGCTTTGGGGCAACAGCCGCACCGGTCGAACGCGTGCCGGATGTCGCGTCCAAGCTGGGTCCGGTTGCGCCGGTGGTCACCGCAGAGCTCAAGTCCCTGCAGAAAGTGGCGGTGGCGGCCCGTCAGGGCAAATTGCAGAAGCCGGTGGTACTGCTCGACAAGCCGTTGTTCCACGTTGCAGCGCCGAACCTGCAGGCAATCAAGGCAAACCTGGCTGCATTGCGCTAGGCGCCTTTGCGGCGCTGTCTGTTGAGCCACCAGCGCCAGATCGCGCCTCGTGGCATGCTGACGCCGGCGATATAGCCCAGCAGGCGATTCGGGTCTGACAGGGTGATGGTCATTTCCCGCCTGGCGGTGCCGCGGCCGGCGAACAGCAGACGGTCGCCCGGAAGGATAAGCTGTTCGTCGTCGGGCAGAAAGATGCGCTGTGCGCCGCGCTCCAGAAGCAGGCAAAGACAGGCCAGATCTTCGGTTTCTTCCTTGCGCGTCGTGCGGGTCAGGGTCGCCAGATTCACCGGCGTATCATAGCGGCGGCAGGTTTCCAGCCCGGCCGCCGTCTCGCCTGTCAGGTCCGTGACCCACAAATCGGGCGCGAGGCCGAACAGAATTCGTTCCAGCCGTTGTTTCAGTTGTTGCGCCCACCGTTCGTCTTGCCGGACCAAGAACTCCAGAAACGCGTTGAGCAGCGGTGTGGTGACTATGGCCAGAATCCGCCGTGCGGCGATCAGACTGCGCCGCGCGACCAGGTCGGCGCGAGATGCGTCGAACAGTTCGTTGTGTGTACGCAACTCCTGGCGGGCGATCACGAACAGCTCCGGATTCAGTTCCAGCGCGGTCATGATAATGGACAGGTTGTCGATATCGTCGCCGGTTCCGGCAATCAGGCCGACGGCCGACTGCACGTCCGCCTGTTCCAGCGTGTGCGCTTCGGTTCCGCGGCCCCGCACCGCGCCGGAATAGGATTTCAGGCGGTTTTTATGCGAGTCGACAACGGTAAACTCAAGATCGTTTTGGGTCAGCCTTTGCACAATTTTCGCACCAAACCTGCCGACGCCGCAGACCAGCCAGCGGCCCAGCGGCGGCTCCAGCGGTTCGCGCAGCGTGGAACCGGGTACACTGATCAGCCAGTCCTGAACCAGGTACTTGGCGGGTGAGTGCAGTGCCAGCGCCAGCCGGTCGGCAAATATTTCGTACGGGTCGATAATAAAATCGGTGCCGAACGAGGCCATATTGGCTGATACGCTGCCGGATTCGCATCGTGCGAGCACCCGCAGTTCCGGGCGCAGCAGTTTCACGGTAATCGCAATGGTCAGGTTCGCATGGTCGTCATTGGTGGTCGCGATCACACCCTGGCATTGCGGATTGAACATGCCGGCGGCTTCCAGCGATTCGCGCTTTGTGACATCGGCCGCCAGCGCCGGCACGCGGGCGAATGTATCGGTCAGCGCCATGCGGTGGACCTGCTCCGCTTCTTTTTCCAGCACCACGGCATGCAGGTTTCGCTGCAGCAGGCCCTGCACGACCAGGCTGCCGGTGTTGCCGAAACCGCAGACGATGTAGAACGGGTCGCCGGTCCAGCGCACTTGCCGGGCAAACCGGTTGCGGGCGAGCACGCTGCGGAAACGCTCGTCCAGAAACAGGCCGAGTATCGCACCGACCGAATAAATCCAGGTTGCGACGTTGGGAAAGATGATTAAAAACACCCACAGGCGCTGCGCATCGGTAAACGTATGCGGAATCTCGCCGAAGCCGATGGTTGTGGTGGTAATCGCAACGAAATAGGCCGCTTCCAGGAAGTTCAGATGGTACGGGTTGCCTAGTTCGTCCTGGCCGGGGATGGACAGCATGCCGAGAACCGATGCGGCGAACATCAGCATCATCAGGATCAACGGCGTTCGCATTCGCCGCATCGTGAGCCACAGGATATCGTTCATGCTAGTCCGGTTCGGTGGGGTTCAGTGTCTCCCTAGCGTCGAATCACGATGGTTTCCGATACCAGCAGTGTGACCGAGACCAGATTGGCCAGCAGCGCGCCGCCGGACAGCGAGACCACGCTGGCCATGGTCTCCGACGTCATGCCGACGGAGGACACATAGGCTGCCCAGGCCCAGACACCGGCCGCGATAATCAACTGCAGATCGGCCACCAGGCTGGTCGCCAGCAATACCGCGCCCATTTGCGAGCGGTCGCCGAATTTGAACACCGTTGCGATCAGATTAACGATGATCGCGCCGAACAACTCCGCCGGGTGATGGTGTGCGGGATTGTCCAGCTCTCCGATAAAGAAGCCGAAATTCAGCGTCAGCGCGAAAACGATGAAGAATGCGAATAGAACTTTCTCGAGATTCATGAATGCTCCAAAGTAAGGTGTCTTGCGCCCACTTCTTTCGTAGCGTAGGCGAAGCCAGATGGCGGTTTGCACAACGTGCAAAAAGCCGTGCTTCACGGCGCCCGCTCCGGCGGGTCGCCTGCGGCTCCGGTGGGTCGCCGGAATCACGGCATAGCCTAGCGGTAATCGCTTGCTGTTGCCAGTCGCTCGAAGGACAGCCGGAAACCGCCGCGGAGCGTGCGTTTGAACGCGGCGATGGGTCGCTTCCGGCGGTGGAAGAAAAACGGGGCGGTTGCCCGCCCCGTATTCGGTCTTACTTCAGAAGGTTGCCGTCCGCATCCATATAGGTGATTTCACCGATGTCCAGCTCTTTGAGCTGCTCATCGATTTGCGAACGGTCGCCGACGATCAGCCAGGTCAGTTTCTTCGGATGAAGGACTTCTTCCGCATTGGCCTGGATTTTCTCCAGATCCAGCTTGGCGTACTGGTCCTTCAGCGAGGTGACGTAGTTGTCCGGTCGGTTAAAGCGCGCATTGGACAGCATGGAACCCAACACTGCGCCGGACGTTTCGTACTGGCCGGGTAGCGCATTGACGTTGTTATTGACCACCTTGGACAATTCGTCGGCAGTAGCCGGGCGACTGCCAAGGTACTCGTCAAATTCCTTAACCAGTTCGCCGATGGAATCGCCGGTGCGATCGGTTTGTACCGGTGCATAAACCAGCCACGGGCGCTGGCCCTGGGCGTCAAGCGTAAAGGTGTAGGCGCCGTAGGCCCAGCTCTTGTCTTCCCTGAGATTCATGTTGACCCGCGCGGTAAAGGCGCCGCCGAGAATTTCGTTCATCGACTGAGTGGTCAGATAGTCCTGATGGCCTGTCGGCGGTGCGATATGCCCGGCCAGAATCAAAGATTGCGGCGAATCGGGCTTATCGACCACGACAACCCGGCCAGTGGCCGGCAAGTCAATTTCGGCCACGTTCTTCTGCGGCATCGGCGCATTGGGTGCGCGCCATTTGCCAAAGGCCTTGTTCAGTACCGGCAGGATTTCATCCAGCGTTGTGTCGCCGCTGACAAACACAGTGGCGTTATCCGGACGTATCCAGTTTTGATGGAAGCGGATCAGGTCATCCCGGC
This sequence comes from Lysobacterales bacterium, assembly GCA_028289465.1. Lineage (GTDB taxonomy): Bacteria > Pseudomonadota > Gammaproteobacteria > Xanthomonadales > SZUA-36 > JANQPM01. The sequence continues at coordinate 18,008 of JANQPM010000116.1, forward strand.
TCAGCTCGGTGATGGATGCTTCGGTACCACTGCCGGTCAGCGGAATGCCGTAGGCGTGGTCCTCACCGTAGATCAGTGGTGGTAACAGCCGCAGCGCGGTGGCTACCGGCTGCGCTTTTTCCTGAGTGATATTGGCCAGCCAGCGAGGCCGCAGACGATCCATCTCCGATTGCTTGAAGACCGGGTTTCTGACAATGTCTGAAAACAAGTCAACGGAATCCCCGAGATTGGTCTTCAGCGCTGACAGGCTGACCGTGGACATATCGACATTGGAATTGGTGCTGATGTTCGCGCCGAGCAGTTCCGCTTCTTCGCTGATTTCCAGCGCGTCACGCGATTTGGTGCCTTCGTCCATCATCGCCAATGTGAAACTTGCGGTACCCAGCTTGGCATCCACCGAATCCGCTGAATAACCGGCGTCGAATTGGATCGCCATATTGACCACCGGTACGGTATGGCGCTCGGCCAGCGCGACTTCGATGCCGTTATCCAGTCTGGCTCGCTGAATGGCCGGGAATTCCAGGTCGGGCATGTTGCCGACCGCCGGCAGCTGGCTGCGGTCGACCGTGCTCGCGACGGTGCTGTAATCCGCGTAGGGAACAACGTCAAGCTGATAGTAGCCCGAGCTTAACCAGTCTTTGGCCGCCTGATGGATTTCCGCAGTGCTGGTGGTATTGGTCCATTGCAATTGTTTGCGGAAAAAACCGGCGTCACCGGCGTAGAGTTCGCCCTGCGCCAGCGTAACCGCCTTGCCGCCGAAACCGCCGACCTGTTCCAGGCCGCGGATGGTTGCCGCGTTGTACTGGCTCTGAACCCGCTTCAATTCGTCGGCGGTCGGGCCGTTTTCGAGGAAGTCGTCCATCACCTCGTCGATAATGGCGTTGACCTGAGCCGTGCTGACGCCGGGTTTCAGCATCACATCGATACCAAAAAGGCTGGTCAGCTCAAACGGAAAACTGAGCGTGGAAACATTGCTGGCCAGTTGGTTTTGATACACCAGTGCCTGGTACAGACGGGAGTTCTTGCCGCTGCCGAGCACGTTGGCCGCGAGGTTCAGCAGCGCCGAGTCCTTTGTGGTGCGCCCTGGAACGCCCCAGGCCCGGTAGATACGCGTTTGCGGCACCCGGTCATACATGACTTCGTGGGTGTTGTTGGTTCGCTGCACGACCCAGTTCTTCATGTGGGACAGCGGCGGACCGGCGGGGATATCGCCGAAATATTTTTCGACCAGCGGCTGCGCGGTCTGCGCGTCGATATCGCCGGCCAGAACCAGCACCGTGTTCGCCGCGCCGTAGTATTTCTTAAACCACTCGTGAACGTCTTCCAGCGATGCGGCATTCAGGTCTTCCATCGAGCCGATGGTCGTGTGATGGTAGGGGTGGCCTTCCGGAACCAGGCCTTTTTGGATGGCTTCAAAGGCCCGGCCATAGGGCTGGTTTTCACCCTGGCGTTTTTCGTTCTGCACCACGCCGCGCTGTTCGTCGAGTTTTTCCTGGGTTACCGCGCCGAGCAGATGGCCCATACGATCCGATTCCATCCACAGGGCCATATCCAGCGCCGGGGTCGGTACGGTTTCGAAATAGTTGGTCCGGTCCAGCCAGGTCGTGCCGTTCATTCCGGTCGCACCGACCAGTTCAAACGGCTTGAAGAATTCGTCGTCGTAGTTTTCCGAACCGTTGAACATCAAGTGTTCAAACAGATGGGCAAAGCCGCTACGGCCTTTGGGTTCGTCTTTGGAGCCCACGTGGTACCAGACGCTGACGGCAACCACGGGCGCCTTGCGGTCTTCGTGCACAATGACGCGCAGACCGTTGTCCAGCACAAATTTCTCAAAAGGAATATCCACATCGGGTACTTTGGCGAAGACTGCGGACGACAAACCCAGCAGCAATGCCATCGTCGCACCGTTTTTCCAGTTTTTCATCTCGTCCTCCTCAATAATTGAAGCTCGGCCTGTCAGCCTTTTTGGAATCCGTTCCAAAAATCTTTCGGATTCTGCCCGATCCTGATCGCGACCGACAGCGCCGAAAGTCACGGTCATCCGATAAGGCAGACGATTTACAACGATCCCATCGTCTCCACGGCTAGTGCGCCGACCGGCCGATGCGCTGTAACAGGCCGGTCACCAGGTCGATTCGCTGCTGGCCGTCGGCCAGTTCGGTCAAAATGCGCAGCTTTTGCGGTCCGTCGAGCCGGTAGTGGCGGGCCTGTTGCTGGATCAGTTCGATCAGTGCGGCGGGGTCGATCGCCGCATCGGTCTCAAAGTGTACACTGCCGCCGCCGGGACCGAGGTCGATGCGCCGGATGCCCAGCCTTTCGCTTTGCAGTTTGATGCCGGTAACGGAAAACAGGTTCTTGACCGGCTTCGGCAGTAGGCCGAAGCGGTCGATCATTTCGACTTGCAGTTCTCTGAGTTCCGCTTCCTGCCGGGCACTGGCGATGCGTTTATACAGAGTCAGCCGCAAATGCACATCCGGGAGATAGTCGTCCGGTATCAGAGCGGTCAGGTGCAGATCGATATCGGTGGTCGGGTTCAGCGGGCCATCCAGTTCAGGTTCGCGGCCGGCTTTTAACGATGCCACTGCGCGGTTCAGCAAATCGGTATACAGGCTGAAGCCGATTTCCTGAATCTGTCCGCTTTGGTCATCGCCGAGCAGCTCACCGGCGCCGCGAATCTCCAGGTCGTGCGTCGCGAGCGTAAAACCGGCGCCCAGTTCTTCCAAAGATTCAATCGCATCCAGCCGCTTGCGCGCATCGCGGGTGATCGAGCGGCGGTCCGGAATCAGCAGATAGGCGTAGGCCCGGTGGTGTGAACGGCCGACCCGGCCGCGCAATTGATGCAGTTGTGCCAGACCGAACTTGTCGGCCCGGTTGATGATAATGGTATTGGCGCTCGGAACGTCGATGCCGCTTTCGATGATTGTTGTGCAGATCAGTACGTTGAAACGCTGGCGATAGAAGTCCAGCATCACGCGTTCCAGTTCCTTTTTGTTCATCTGGCCATGCGCGATGCGGATTCGCGCACCGGGCATCAGTTGTTCGATATCGCGCGCGGCTTTTTCAATGGTCTGTACTTCGTTGTGCAAAAAATACACCTGACCGCCACGCTGCAATTCCCGCTGCAGGGCTTCGCGAATAATGCTGTGGTTCCAGTTCGATACAAAGGTTTTGACCGCCATTCGGCGGGCCGGCGGGGTTGCGATGATGGACAGATCGCGGATGCCCGACAGCGCCATATTCAGCGTCCGCGGTATCGGTGTCGCGGTCAGCGTCAGTACGTCCACTTCGGCGCGCAGTGCCTTGAGGCGTTCTTTTTGCCTGACACCGAAACGCTGTTCTTCGTCGATGACGACCAGTCCCAGCGACGAAAACTGAATGTCGCGCTGAATCAGCCGGTGGGTGCCGATGATAATATCCACCGTGCCGTCCTTCAGACCGCCCAGGATGCGGCCGGCCTGCTGACCGGTTCGAAAACGGGACAGCACCTCGACCCGTATCGGCCAGTCCGCCAGCCGGTCGCTGAAAGTCTGGTAGTGCTGCTGGGCCAGCAGCGTGGTGGGTACCAGCAATGCGGTCTGCCGGCCGGCCTGCGCGGCTGCGAAAGCCGCTCTGAGCGCCACTTCGGTTTTACCGAAACCGACATCGCCGCATATCACGCGGTCCATCGGCAGCGGTGAGGCCAGGTCCTGCAGTACCGCGTCGATGGCCTGCTGCTGATCGGCGGTTTCCCCATAGGCGAAAGTCGAGCAGAATTCCGCATACATTCTGGCGTCGATCGCGAACGCATGTCCTTTGCGCGATTGACGCTGAGCGTATAGATCCAGCAGTTCCGCGGCGACATCCCGTACGCGCTTCGCAGCGCGCCGCTTGATGTTTTCCCACTGCTTGCCGCCGAGTCGGTGCAATGGTGCGTTTTCCGGCGAATTGCCGGTATAGCGGCTGATCAGGCCGAGCGCGGCGACGGGTACATACAGTTTGTCGCCGTCGGCGTATTCCAGGGTCAGAAATTCGTGCAGCCGGTCGTCGATGTCGAGGACCTGCAGGCCGAGGTAGCGGCCGATGCCATGATCCTCGTGGACCACCGGAGCGCCGGGGTGCAGGTCGGTCAGGTCCTTGATGATGCTTTCGGGGTCGCGATCCGGTGCCGGCCGGCCGGCTTTCTGGCGGATTCGGCCGCCGAACAGTTCGGCTTCGGTGATGACGCTTACCGGGTTTGGTCCTGAGTAGCTGAATCCGGTATTCAGCGGCAGAACGGCGATGGCAAATGGCGCATCGGATTGAACGAAAGCGGGCCAGTCCGGAACGATCGTCGGCAGCAGTTCGAACGGCCGCAGCCGCTCCAAAATCACCTCGCGCCGACCGGCCGAATCGGCCGCAATCAGCAGTTTTCGCTGCGGCCCGGCGTCGAGGTAGGCTTTCAATGCGGCGGCCGGCTCGCTGGCTTTATCGTGGATCAGCAGCTCCGGCGCGGCACCGGTGGAAAAAACCACTGTCGGCGGGGCTGCCTGATTGCTCCGCGCGGGATGGCGACCGGGACTGTCATCGAAATCGCAGACCGTTACCGTGTCGGCCCGACCGATGCCTGTCTGCAGATCGCTCCAGGTCGAATACAACCGGTCCGGCGGCAGGATAGGGCGTTCAATATCGTGGCGTCGCTGCTCGAAGCGTTCTTCCACTTGTTGCCAGTGGTTGTCGGCGTTTTGTTGCAGATCGGCCTGCATGAGCACAACCGGCGCGTCGATGAAATAGTCAAACAGCGAACTTGTGCGCTCAAAGAACAGCGGCAGATAGCTTTCCAGGCCCTGGGGATGCAGCCCGTGACGCAAATCCTGATACAGCGGGCTGTGCCGGGTATCGACGTCGAACGCCAGCCGGAAGCGCTCGCGAAAGCGTTCGATGGACGGCGGATCGAACGGGTATTCCCGGGCCGGCAGCAGGCGGATTTGCGCGACTTTTTCCCGCGAACGCTGAGAGTCGATATCGAAGCTGCGAATCGATTCGATCTCTTCATCGAACAATTCGATCCGGTACGGCAGCGAGGCGCCCATCGGGTACAGATCGAGCAGGTTGCCGCGTATTGCGAACTGGCCAGGGCGTACCACCTGGTCGGTTGCCTCATAGCCGGCTTTCAGCAAGGTCGCGCGAAAATTGTCCAGCTTCAGACCCTGACCGAGGTTCAGCGAGATACTGTGTCCAAGAATATAATCGGCCGGCGGCAGGCGTTGCATCAACGTCGTGACCGATACCACGACCAGCCCGCGTTCCAGTTTCGGCAGCCCGGCCATTGCCGCCAGACGCTCGGAGATGATATCGGGGTGCGGAGAATACAGATCGTACGGCAGTATTTCCCCATCGGGAAAATGCATCACCGGAAAAGTGCCGGCTGCCAGAAGATACAAATCGTGATGCAGAACGCGCGCTTGCTGTGCGCTGCGCGCGATCAGCAATACCGGCCCTGAATGTTGCTCAGCGGCACTCAGTATGGCTAAGGCCTGTGCGCTGCCGTACAGGCCGTACCATCTGGCCGGCTGGTCGGTCGGCAATCTGGTGTTCGGTAGTCTGGCGGCAGCAGGCTGAACGGCGGTCATAAAATCCTGAAAGCGGTGGTTGGCGGACGCGCACTATAGCCGAAAAAAGGTGTCTTGCGCCCGCTTCTTTCGTAGCGTAGGCGAAACCAGACGGCGATTTCGCGATAGCGAAGAAGCCTTCTGGTGTAGCCGTTAAGCGCGTGCGGACGAAAACCGCAGCCGCAAGACGGCGTAGAACGAAGGCGTGACCCCTCTGGTGCCGCTCGCCCCTCTGGTGTCGCTCGCATTGCTCGATCACCCAACCGGGAGAGCAAGCCAAGGGAAGCATGGCGGTTTGCGCAACGCGCAAGAAGCCGTGCTTTCACGGCGCCCGCTCCGGCGGGTCGCTGCTGCTCCTACGCACTGCGCCTAACCCGTCCGGACGCTGAACCGTAACGCCCGCAGGATTCGGTTTACGCCGGCACGGGCTTGCCGAGAAAGCGGTAGAGCGCGAGCAATGCCAGCGCACCAAGCGTCAGCGACAGCCACCATGGAACGTGCAGCATGACAGCCAGGGTGCCGAAGACGATCGAGATCAAACCCACCGTCAGCGCATACGGGAGCTGTGTGCGTACATGTTCGATGTGGTCGCAGCCAGAAGCCATTGAGGACAGGATGGTGGTGTCGGAAATCGGCGAGCAGTGATCGCCCCAGACCGCGCCGGCCAGTACGCCCGAAATCGTCGCATAGAGCAGCGGTAGGTCGGCTGCCGGGATCGTGCCGTCCTGCTGCAACACGGCCCAGCTCAGCGGTATCACCAGCGGCATCAGTATTCCCATGGTTCCCCAGCTCGAACCGGTGGCGAACGCGGTACCGGCGGCGAGCAGGAAAACCAGCGTCGGCAGCAGGCCGCCGGCCAGATTGTCGCCGAGCGTGGATACCAGGAACTGGGCGGTGCCGAGATCCTTGGTTGTCTGGCCCAGCGCCCATGCCAGCACCAGGATAATCATTGCATACAGCATGGACTTCAGGCCGCGGAACCACGCATCGATAATTTGTTCCAGGTCCAGAATGCGCTGTGACAAGGTCAGCAGCGTCGCTGTCAATACGCTGAGCAGAGACGCCCACATCAGCGCTTTGTAGGAGTCTGATGAACCGATGCGGTCGCGCAGCGTATCGCCTTCGCCAGTCACCCAGAGTCCGACCACCACACTGACGATCAGTACCGCAACAGGGACAACTGCATTTATCGCACGGTGAGGGCGGTTTCGTTTGGCGGTGATAATTTCCTCGCCGGTGACCGCCGGTTTAGGTACGTCGGTATCGGCAGCCCGGTTGCGAGCTTTCAGTTCCGCGGCATGCATCGGCCCGAAGTCGCGCCGCCCGGCCGCGATCAGCATCACGAAGAACAGCGCCAGCAACGGGTAGAAGCTATATGGGATGGTTTTCAGGAACAGGATATAGGCCGGATCGGTAATGCCCGGAATGTCGGCAATCGCATCGCCGATCAGTCCTACTTCGGTGCCGATCCAGGTCGTGACCAGCGCCAGCGCGGCGATCGGTGCAGCCGTTGAATCGACCAGATAGGCCAGCTTTTCGCGCGATACCCGCATACGGTCGGTTACGCTGCGCATGGTATTGCCGACCACCAGCGTATTGGCATAGTCGTCGAAAAAGATCGCAATGCCCATTCCGACGGTCGCGATACAGGCATGGCGGGCCGAATCGGCCCAGCGAACGATGCGGTTGACGATACCCTGCATGCCGCCGTTGCGTGAAATAATGCCGACCATGCCGCCGACCATCAGCGAAAACAAAATGATCGCCGCATGATCTTCGTCGGCCAGAGCCTTCAATATATAGACCTGGAATGCATCCAGCAGGCCGTGCCAGGCGCCAGCAACTCCTTGGGTACCGTCAATTGCCTGGTTGCTGGCGGCCCAGGCGCCGACCCATACGCCGAGAAAAATAGCCGGAATCACACGCTTCAGGGCCAGCGCCAGCGCAATCGCAACCAGCGGCGGCAGAACGGAAACCCAGCCAGAATGATCGCCACCGGACTCCTGCGCCCAACTGACAGCGGGCCAGAGTAGAGAGCCCAGCAGGGTGCCTGATAGTACGGTCAATAGTTTCATCGCGCTGCCTTTGTTATTGATTGGTATTGAGTGTTTTAGATGAGTGTTTTTGATCCGGCACTGACTGGCCCCTGGTCCTGCCACGGTGGAATACACCTTATCATTGATTGTGGCGAATCACTTCATCGATGGCGGTATTAAAGCGTTTTACCAGCCGGCCGGCCTGCGCCGGCGCCAGGTATCCCAGGCGGTACCAGTCGTGCTCCAGCTGACGGGCTTCGTCGATTGCGGGCAGGCGCTGGCTACTGTCCGACAAGGTTTTGGACTGACGCTCTACCTGGTAGCGCATGCGTGCTTCCCGCTCGGCTTTCGGCGATTCCAGACCGGCCAGAAATTCCGCCTGGATGCAAAGCTGCCGCGCGGTATCGGTATTTTGTCCAGCGTCGGCATCGACCTCGCCCAGTGACTGGTGTTCCTGCCAGCTGCGCTGTACCGTCTCCCATCGCTGTTGCAGCATTTTGTCGATGGCGTGTTCAGCCGCTGCCGGCCAATCGGCTGCAAGGCGTTCGATCAACGCATCGGCATCGTCGCTGTCCGGCAGCATTGACTCCAGTTTCAGGCACAGTGCGAGCTTGTCGCGCCAGCGTGTTCGGCGCGCGTCCACCCGTTCTTGTCGAAACGCCTCCAGCCGGCTTTCAAAGCGATTGACCGCGTGGCGGAAACGCTTGTCCAAACCCGGTTCCCGATGCTGCTGTTGTTCCCATTGGGCCTGCAGCCCGGAAAGGCGGCCGCTTGCATCCGTCAGCGCTTCGGCATTCAGTGCTGCGAGCGCTTCGGCATCGGCGCACAGTTGCTCCAACTGCTGCCGTTGCTCCTGGCGGGCGGCTTTTTGTGCTTTGAATGTTTTGTCGAGCTGTTCGAACAGCGGGTCTATCGGTTCGCGGAACGCCCGCCACAGTTTGTTATCCTTGCTGCGCCACAAACGTCCGGCGTTTTTCCAGTCGCGCTGCAGTTGTTTGGCCTTTTCGATGGCTTCGTCGCGATCGTCGATGTAGCGCAGTTGTTCGGCCTGTCGGATCAGTTTCAATTTGACCTTTTCGATTTCCCGATAGTGTTCGTTCATTACGGCGTTTGCGATGTCCATCGCGTCCCTGAGCTGTCTGGCGGTCGCCTTGCGGCGTTTGGCAGGAACCTCGTCCAGGCACCGGATTTCCTGCCTGGCGGTTTTCAGCAATTGGGTAATTGCAGGCCAGTCCTTCGGTTCGGCCTCGGCCGCCGCCTGCATGCGCCGGCACAGGTCGGCCATTTCTTTTTGCCGGCGAAGCTGCACTTCGCTGCGCTTATCCAAAAACGGTTTGGTGGTTTCAAACGCGTGATGGCAGGCCGCATTGAATTTACGCCAGATCCGCGGGCTGGCCGCAAAGCGCTTTTCACCCGGCAATTGCTCGCTTTCCTCCAGTTCGCGCCACTCCTTTTGCAGGGCCTTCAAGCGTGCGATCACCGCATCCGGATGCATACCCTGCTCGGTCAGGTGTTCCGCTTCGGTGATCAGACGCTTGCGGATTTTGTTGTTGGACCAGTGCTGCCAGTCGCGCAGTTCGCGCAAGCGGCCCTGCAATTGGAGTAAACGGCTATGATGCCCGGCCTGTTTCCAGCGTTTGTCAGCGCTAAACCCGCCCAGCATCTCCTGAAGGTCGTGGCGCGCGCCTCTGGCTTCGCCCAGATCGCCGTTGTCCAGCAGCTGTTCCAGCCGGTCGAGCAGGCCGACGGCCTGGTTCAGTGCGTCTTCCTTGGTCGTTTCGATCTGTTCCGCCCGCTGTTGCAGTTCGGCCAATGCGGCGGTTGCCCGGTTATTCAGTGACTGCTCCTGCGGGTTCGGCCTTGCGACAGGCGCCCAGGCGTCCTGCCATAAGCGCAATAATTGGTTCACGCGTTTGCGGGCAGGGCGTTCGCGGCACTGCGATTGATACTGATGAATCGCCTGCCACGCATCGCTCAACGTCGGGTTGACTTCCAACTCGCGCGATAGGCGCAGCAAGTGGGCGCTGGCCCGTTCGCGGCAAGCGGTGTACCGTTCACGCCAGCGCGGCGCTTCATCGGCCGTTGCGATGGCCGGCTGCAGACCCTGCCATTGTTCTTCCAGCTCCGGCAAGCGTTCCTGGCAGCGGTCGAAGTCCGTGATATTCAGCAGTTGCTCGAAACGCGTAAACAAGGCATCCACCTGCTGCCGGGCACGGTACTGCGGATCGGGTTTCTCGTTCGGCCGGTCCAGCGCCGCCTGCAAAATATCGCGGGCGCCCTGATAACGCCGGCACACCGATGCATCGGCTTTATCCGCGAGCGGTTGCCATTGCTTTTCCAACTCGGCCAGTTGTTCCCGGCGCCGGCCGATATCATCGCCGCGCGCCAGTTGCTCCAGCCGAACGCATAGCCGGACCGCTGCTGCGTTGATCGCGTCGGTGTCGCCGGCTTGAACGCGTTCCCGCTCCAGGCGTTCCAATACCCGTCGATACAGACGTTTATCTTTGGTTCTGAGGCCTTTGGCAACGCGTTCCAGGGTAGACAACTGATCGACCCGGTCAACCGCATAACGTCGAATTTCTGCATCAGTGTCTTCGACCGCCCGGTCGCCGAGGAAACCCTGCTGACTGATATGTTTTAACGCCGCCAGCCGTACTTCGGATGCCGCGGCCCGGGTGGCCAGCGCCTGCATCAGTTCCGGATCGCTCCAATGCTCGATAAACGCCACCCGGGTCGATACGGCCAGGCCGGAATCGGTCTCGTCGCTCAGAAGCTGGCGGATTCGGCTGTGGATGGCAGCCTTGGTACGTGCGTCCGATTCCTGATCGAGGCAGCGCTTTAGATTGTCCAGTTTCGTCAGGCGTGCAACCGCCGCGCGTCTGACCAGCGGGCTTTCGTCCTTGGCGGCCAGTTCGGGAAGCCGTTCAAGCAGGCGCTGATCCTGACTTTCGGATACCGCTTCGGCCCGGACTTCAGGACTCTTGTGTTCCCAGCGTGGCTTAAAGATCAAGGTCTTCCAGTTCATGCCTATGTTCAATCCGCAAAATAAATCATGGCCGCAAATAAACAATAGCCGTGAATAAGCAACAGCTTGTCGGTCCGGGTGGCCGATAAAACGAAGGGACTAAGCGCCACTACATCGGTTGCCGAAATCGCCAGCATCGAGTCCATGTTAATGATTTTCGGCGCTGTTACCAGCAGTGCTTAGGCCGCGAGGCAGTCCGCCGCAACCGGGGGTTGGCCGAAGAAATGCCGCAGAATCTGCAACTGCTCTTCTGGTGTTTTCACCCGCATCAGTCGCTGGCGGATATTCCGACTGTCTTCTATGTTCTTCAGATACCAGCCGATATGCTTGCGGGCAACGCGCACGCCGGTATACGCGCCGTACAGCCGATGCAGATTGCGCAGGTGATCGATCAGCACCGCGCCGACCTCGCCGGCACCAGGCGGTGCGAGCTGCGTACCGGTATCCAGGTAATAGCAAATCTGGCGGAATATCCACGGGTTGCCTTGCGCGGCGCGCCCGACCATTACTGCGTTCGCACCGGTGTAGCGCAAGACTTCATGCGCTTTTTCCGGGTTTTCGATATCGCCGTTTGCGATGACCGGAATATCGACGGCGCCGACGATTTCTCGAATTGTCTCGTATTCGGCCCGGCCTTTGTACATTTGCGCACGGGTGCGGCCGTGAACGGCCAGAGCCTGAATACCGGCATCTTCGGCGATACGTGCGACCGTCACGCCGTTGATATGCTGCTGGTGCAGGCCGGTACGGATTTTCAGCGTAACCGGAACTGGCACGGCCTCTATCACGGCGGTCAGGATGTCCCGTACCAGCGGTTCGTTCCCGAGCAGCGCCGAGCCGGCCAGTTTTTTGCAGACTTTCTTGGCCGGGCAGCCCATATTGATGTCGATGATTTGGGCACCGCGGCTGACGTTGTAGCGGGCGGCCTCGGCCATCAACGCTGGTTCCGTGCCGACGATCTGTACTGCAATCGGTGCTGCCTCTCCGCGGTGGTCGCTGCGCCAGCGTGACTTGCGGCTGTTGCGCAACGACGGTTGTGAGGTGACCATTTCCGACACCGCATAGCCGGCACCCAGGCGTCGGCACAATTGCCGGAACGGCCGGTCGGTCACGCCGGCCATCGGCGCCAGCGCGGTCGGATTGGGCCATTGATGGGGGCCGATGCGCATCAGGTCAATCGCTCAAAGATTCTGAAACCGGCGACCCAGGTACCGATCGCGGAACCGAGGTTGGAGAAAAAGAACACCATTAATACCCGCGTTACCGGATTCTTGTACCAGCCGGCAAGCCTTGTCACATCGCCGCGCAGCTGCTCCAGGTCCGCCATGGTCGGTTTGCGCAGCCAGGCTTCGATCAGGCCGGTGACCATGCCGGCCGCGACCGTCGGGTTCAACGAGGTTACCGGTGCAGCCAGAAAGCCGGACAGTACGGTCAGCGGGTGGCCGCGCGCGACCGCGGCGCCGACCGCGGCCAGGGTGCCGTTGATCAGCACCCAGGTTGCAACCAGCTTCCAGCCAAGCTCCGGGCTGCGGTAGAAGCCGATCGCGAAGCCGGTCAGAATCAGCGCCAGAATCAACCATGGAATCAACTTTGGCCACCAGGCTTTCTTCGGAATCTCGTTCAGTTCGTCGATTACCGATAGCGGCGGAGTTGTGTCGTTTTCCAATGCCCGGGCCAGACCTTTCAGATGTCCCGCACCGATGACCGCCAGCACGCTGCGCCCGCTGCCGGCATCGTTTTGCTGGCGCAGACGGGACGCCATGAAGCGGTCCCGTTCGGCGATCAGCGATTCATATATTTCCGGCGTCTGTTCGGCGAATTCATTGAAGGTCGACTCCAGCAAATCACCTTGCTTCAGCTTTTCGATCTCGTCTTCGGCGATTTCCTCGGAACTGAAACTGCTGGCCATCAAGCCTGATACGATCAACAGGCGGCGCCACCAGGACACTGACCGGTAAACCCGTTTCAGGGTCGTGGCCAAATCCCGGTCGATCAGTTGCAGTTCCAGGTCGCGGGCGTCGGCGGATTCGATCGCCGCCTTCATTTCGGCGCCGGGTTCGATGCCGAACTGCTCGGCAATACGGCGCTGATAGCCGGACAGAGCCAGGCTCGCCATCACCATGCCGGCCTTGCCTTCTTTCAAAATGCGAAACAAGTCCATATCCCGCCACCGGTCGGCGCCGGTCAGAGCCTGGTGGCGGTTTTCGCAGAGTTCGACCGCGACTGCGTCGTATTCATTCTGCTCGAGCATGCGGCGAACCGTATCGACGCTCTTACGCGATACATGAGCGGTACCGAGCAGGGTGTAGTGCACGCCGTCGCGCTGTACGCGGACAATGGGTTCGCCTGCGTCGTCCCGATGCGCTGTGGGGTTAGGTTCGCTCATGCCGTTTTTCTATTCTGCCCGGTTCGCGTAAAAGCCCGACAGGGTAACTGATTATCGCGCAAAAAGGGAGCATCGAGGCCTGGCCGTCAGTCGCGATAACGGCGACTGAGATCGGCATAGGCGTCAATGCGCCGGTCGCGCAGAAAGGGCCAGGTCTGGCGTACGCTTTCGCAGTGCTTCAGCGGAAGCCGGGTGACCAGGACCTGTTCTTGATCGCCGCCGGCCTCGGCCAGTACCTCACCCTGCGGCCCGGCAATAAAGCTGCGGCCCCAGAACTGCGCATGGTTGCCGGCGCCGGAAGGATCGGCTTCGAAACCGGTGCGGTTGCAGCACAGCACCGGCATGCCGTTGGCCACTGCGTGTGCCCGCTGTATGGTTTGCCAGGCCTGTAACTGACGCTGTTGTTCGGCTTCATCGTCGCGCGGATCCCAGCCGATCGCGGTCGGATAGGCCAGCAGTTCGGCACCCGCCAGCGCCATCATGCGCGCCGCTTCCGGATACCATTGGTCCCAGCAGATCAATACGCCGATCCTGCCGACTGCCGTGTCAACAGGCGTAAAGCCCAGATCACCCGGCGCGAAATAGAACTTCTCCTGATAGCCGGGATCGTCGGGAATATGCATTTTCCGATAACGGCCGGCCAGGCTGCCGTCACTGTCCAGAACTGCCGCCGTATTGTGGTACAGGCCCGACGCGCGGCGTTCAAAAAGCGATGCCACGATGACTACGCCATGGGCTTTGGCGATACTCGAGAACGCGTCCGTGGTCGGTCCGGGAACCGGTTCGGCCAGCGCGAAGTAGGCCTGGGATTCATGTTTGCAGAAGTAGCGGTGTTGGTGGAGTTCCTGCAGCAGCACCAGCCGTGCGCCCTGGTCGGCTGCACGCCGTATTCCGTCTATGCTGCGCTGCAGGTTGTGATGAGAGTCTTCCGTGCAAGCCTGCTGCACCAGCCCTACGGTTAAACCGCCATTCTGGTTATTGTTGGTCATTGCGGGTCATCGGTCGGGTCTCCGGCAGGGATATGCATGGCAATACAGTGTAAGGCCCCGCGCTGTTCGATCAACTCCCGGCACGGCAGGCTGATGACTTCCCGCTCGGGCAGGCAGGCGGAAAGACGCTCGCGCGCAATCCGGTCGGCCGGATCGTCATAGGCCGGTACCAGTAATGCACCGTTAACGAACAGGAAGTTCGCGTAGCCGGCCGGCAGGCGCTGCCCGTTGGAAGCATATCTTGCCTTTGGCATCGGTAACGGGCAAAGGCGATAAGCTTGGCCATCCTCGGTACGCAGGCGGGTCAGTTCGGCGGCCATTTTCTGCAGGGGCTCAAAATGCGGATCACTTGCGTCGTCGCAGGCCTGGTAGGCGATGGTATCCGGGCGGACAAAGCGCGCCAGCGTGTCGATATGGCCGTCGGTGTCATCACCGTCCAACAGACCGTGATACAGCCACAGGACGCGGCTGACCGGCAGGTAATGCATCAATCGCTTCTCCAGCGTTTCGCGGCTCAGCGCCGGGTGGCGCCGATGCAGGCATTGCCAGGTCGTCAGCAGGCTGCCGCAGCCGTCGGTTTCCAGTGCACCGCCTTCCAATTCGAAGTCAATGCTTCGCAGCGCGTACTCACCCAGTGGCGGGGATTGCACCAACTGCCGGTTCACCGCATCGTCGCGGTCGGCCGTGTATTTTCCGCCCCAGCCGTTGAACCGAAAATCCAGTAATTCGGTTCGTCCGCCCCGCAGCAGACCGACCGGGCCGAAGTCCCGGCACCAGGTATCGTCGTAGTCAAGCCTTAATAAATAAACCGGGTAAGTTGATGGCCGGTGCGTCGCGTCGGCTAGTGCCGCGGATATGGCGGCGGTATCTGTCGGTGGCTGGATCAGCAACATTACCGGCTGGAAACGGACGATAGTGCCGATTATGTCGATGTAGATACGTTGTACCGCGGCGAGATTCGCAGACCAGTCGGTGGCTGCTGTCGGCCACGCGAGCAAGCATGCGGCCTGCCGTTCCCATTCCGCCGGCCAGCGCCGGGTCGGCGTCGGATGCGGCGTCACTCTTGATCGGTGTTCGATGCTTCCGTGGTCTGAGGTTCGCGGGTCTGAGATTCCGTATTTTGGGAGTCGATCACTTCACCGCGATGCAGAACGCTGGTGATCACATGGTCGTATTCAAAGTAAACGCTGTAGCGATCGTATTTCCAGCAGCTGATCGGCGGGTCGCCGACCGGGCCGTGGCGGCTGACAGGCGAGCCGAAGCGACCTTCCACCTGGGATTTGGTCTGGCCACGCGCCGGCAGATTCATATTCTGGCTGGCACGAACTTCCTCGATCAGCAAAACATCGGCCGATACGGGCTGCAATCCAGCACAAAGTATCAATGTCGTCAATGCGGCAAGTGCTTTCATCAGGGCTACTCCTTCTGGCTGTTGCCGGTCCGCGATAACGGCGGGATGGCTCTAGTATAGCGATCCCGGACGGGGGCTTCCGTATTTTTCGAGCGGCGACCTGCATTGCGTCCGAATCCCACAGGCGCGCCCAGGGGTTAACGACTGAAAGCGGATTAAATCGTCCGGTTCGCGTCAGAAGGTACCGTTACCGGTGAAGCTGGATTCAACCGCCGTATTGCAGCACGGTTCTGCAATACGCGGAATAGCGCCGCTCCGGCAGCGTACCGGCGTCGACGGCCGCTCTGACTTTGCAGCTTGGCTCCTTCAGATGCCGGCAGTCGTTGAACTGGCAGGCTTCGGCCAGCTCGGCGATGTCTTTGAACCCGGCCTGCAGTTCGCTGACCGGCATTGGCCACAGGCCGTATTCCCACACCCCCGGCGAATCGATCAGCGTGCCGCCGCCGGGCAATTGAAAACCGGTCGTGCTGGTCGTGGTGTGGGTGCCTTTTCCGGTGGCCGCCGACACCGCCCGGGTCTGCAGGTTCTTATCCGGTATCAGTGCATTGACCAGCGAGGATTTTCCGACACCTGACTGGCCGACCAGAATGCTGCAGACGTGGCGCAAGTGTTCAGCCAGCGGCCCGACTCCCGGTTCGCCCTTGGTCGATGTCGTGATGACGGGGTAACCGAGGTTCGACAGATACGCCATCTGTCGTTTCAGGCGGCGGCTGGTCTGCCGGTGCTGGTCCTGCCCGGTCAGATCTGCCTTGTTGATCAGCAATACCGGCTTGATGGCCAGCGAATGAACCGCGACCAGATAACGGTCGATGATGTCCGGCGACGGCTCGGGGTAGGGTGCCGCAACGATGATTACTTGATCCAGATTCGCCGCGACGGTGCGGCGGCGCCCGTGCTGATCGGCACGGTCGAAGGCATTCAGGCGCGGCAGTATGCGGGTCAGTACCAATGTTTGGCTGCGCCGCTGCAAGGTCACCTGGTCGCCGCAGACCGGGCGTCCGACGCTGCGCCGATATTGCACCCGCTCGATGTCTCCGTGCTCCAGTTCCACGACACCGTGGCTGCTGTAGGAACTGACAATACGGCCGGGTAGCGACAGCATCATCGGCGGGCTTTGCCGACCGGAGCCCGGCCTTCGATCAGCGACCGCGGAAACATCCAGGGTGCGGCCGGTGGGGATGGCCGCGGGATGTCCGGTGCCGAAGAACCGGATAGTTCGTTTACAATAAACCGCAGCCGTCGGCAGGCCCGGAACGAATATACCCGGAATAAATATGCCCGTAACCAATACATCTGGAAATTGACCATCAATGCAGCAACACGCTTCCCGTCTGATATGGATAGATCTGGAAATGACCGGCCTGGACCCGGACCGGGATTCCATTCTGGAGATCGCGACCATTGTAACGGATTCGGAACTCAATGAGTTGGGCCAGGGGCCGGTGTATGCGATTCATCACCCGGAATCGGTGTTGCAGGCGATGGACGACTGGAATACCCGGCATCATCAAGCCTCCGGCCTGTGGCAGCGGGTTCTGAGCGCGCATACGACCCTGCGCGATGCGGAAGAGGATACCCTGGCCTTTCTGAACCAGTGGGTCGGCAAGAAGGCTTCGCCAATGTGCGGTAACTCCATTTGCCAGGACCGGCGTTTCCTGTACCGGCTGATGCCGGAATTGGAAGACTATTTCCACTACCGCAACCTGGATGTTTCCACGTTGAAAGAACTGGCCAAGCGCTGGGCGCCGAGCATTCCCGCGGGTTTTACCAAGGACAGCCGGCACGAAGCGCTGTCGGACATCCGCGATTCGATTGCCGAACTGCGCTATTACCGTCGGCATCTGGGCCGGTTCGCACGCAGTTAGCTCGGTTCTTCGAATGCAGTTGCGATCGGCAGATCGCTCAACAAAAACTCGCTTTTCTTTTCTAAAAAGTTGCACAAAATCTGATTATCGGTCTGATACGTTCCCTTTCGTATTTTCCCATGATAGTTATACGCCGGTATTTAACAATTTCTTAATAAACGCCGTATTCGGAACGCCGTTCTGAGACCACGCGTTGATTAAGCCCTATTTATGACCGATGGAGAAAATTTATGAACCGCAGGGGAAATCTCAGCAAAACCGCTAAGCTTTTGCTACTCAGCGCTTCAGTGGCATTCGCGCTCAATACCTGGGCGCAGGACGAACAATCGACAGCCACGGACGATGACAGCAATGCGCCACTGGATAAACTGGTCATTACCGGTTCGCGTATCAGCCGGGCCGATGTCGAAGGTCCGTCGCCCGTAACCGTTATGACCAATCAGGATATGGAGCGCGAGGGTTTTACTACGGTATTCGAAGCCTTGAATACGCTGACGCAGGTCTATGGCAATACCCAGGACGACCAGTTTTCCGGCGGCTTTACCCAAAACGCAAATGTGATCGACGTTCGCGGCCTGGGCCCGGGCCGTATACTGATTCTGATCAACGGCCGTCGCACGACCGACTATCCGCTGCCGTTTAACGGTCAGAGCAATATTGTGAATCTGAATTCGATTCCGATTGCCGCGGTCGAGCGGGTCGAAGTCCTGTCCGGCGGCGCATCGGCAATCTACGGCTCCGATGCGGTGGCCGGAGTGATTAACTTGGTCATGCGTGAAGACGTGGAAGACACCACGTTCAGTGTCCGCTATGGCGATTACACCCAGGGTGGCGGCGAATCGGTCCGCGGACAGATCGTCGGCGGCCTGAGCGGCGATCGCGGCAGCTTTACCTACGCGGTGGAATATTTCGAACGCGATCCGATCTGGGCTTCCCAGCGCGACTACATGGATTCTATTTTAGACGACCCTGACGGCCCGCCTTTCGTCAACAGCCGGGTGCTGTTGGCACTGGATGCGTTCGATGCGTTCCGGGTTGGAAATGTCGGTTTGCGCTATATTGCACCCGATCCGTCGGCCTGTGATGCGTTTCCGGAGCTGGAATTCTCGTTCCGTCCGGGTGCCGGCAACTTCTGCGGCCGCGATGACGACATCTCGCAGTCGACCATCCGCAACGGCACCGAAAATGTATCAGCGTTCCTGAACGGCAGCTACGAGCTGACGGATACCACGGAACTGTTCGGTTATCTCAGCTATGTCGACAAGCAATCGGAGTTCAATACCGGAACCCTGTTCTGGCAGTCCAATCGTTTTGGCCCGAATATTGACGGATCAAACACTATTTCCAACACCGGTAATGTCGTTCAGTATGATCTCAGCCGCTTCGGTCTGGGCGTGATCGATTGGCCCCAGGTCACGCTGCTGCAGCGCATCTTTACCGCCAGCGAAATGGGTGGCAGAGACGTCAACAACAACCAGTTCGACGAAGAAAGCTTCGATCTGTCAGCCGGTATTCGCGGCACACTGGGCTCGACCTGGGATTACGAGTTGACCGTCAGTCACTCCGAGTACGACCTCGCCCGCGAGCGCCGTCTGATCGTTTCCGAGGCGGCCGATACGTTCTTTGCCGGGGACTCCCTGGCCAACCTGCAGCCGGATCCGATATTCGGCGGGTTCTTCGCCGACCTGGGTGATCTGACCGACCCGAACAACCGCTATAACCGACCGCTGACACCGGCCGAGTTCGCATCGATTTCCGGTATCGACCGGACCACCGCGGATTCTTCCAATACCACGTTCAGCCTGGCGTTTACCGGTGACATCGCGCAGATGCCGGCCGGTGCGCTGAGCTTTGCCGGCGTGGCCGAATGGGGTACCCAGGAATACGATATTACGCTGGATCCGAACCTGGTCAGCGGCGCGTTCTGGGGCTTTACCGGCACCGGTGGCGGCGGTGAGCGGGATCGCTTTGCCGCCGGCGTGGAATTCCTGGTGCCGTTGCACAACACCCTGACGGCAACCGTTGCAGCACGCTGGGACAAGTATGACGACATCACCGATGTGGACGATGCAGTGACCTACAGTACCGGCCTGGAGTACCGGCCGACGCGCAAACTGCTGCTGCGCGGTCGTTACAGCACCAGTTTCCGGGCACCGGACATGCATTTCGTGTTCGCCGATCCGAGCGGTTTCTTCGTAACGCTGCCGGATTACTTGCTGTGTGCCCAGGATCTGGGTATCGACGAAAACAGCCCGGGCGGGTTGGATAGCTGCGTCGACCCGGTTCGCGGCACGCTGGGTTCCAGCTCGATTCAGGGCACCCGCGTCGGCAATTCGGGTCTGGAAGAAGAAGATGGCGAATCGGTAACCCTGGGCTTTGTCTGGGAGATCATCGACGGTTTGTCCATAAGCGCCGACTACTACAAGATCGAGCTCGAAAACATCGTTACCGACCGTTCGGTCAATACATTGCTGCTTGACGAGCGTGCCTGTGTGCTGGGAGCGCCATATACGGTCACGCCCGGTTCCGATTGTAACGATGTGCTGAGCCGCATTACCCGTAATCCGGTTGACGGCGGTATTAACTCCGGTACCTTGATGAGCGTTGTTACCGGTCCGTTTAACCAGGCGGTTCAGGAAACCGACGGCATTGACGCGACGCTGCAATACACTTATGCGACGCGACGCGCCGGAACGTTCTCCACCTCGCTGGCCTATTCGCATGTACTGGACCAGAAGAGCGCGACGCTGCCCAGCGATCCGGTGCTCAGCTTCCGCGACACCGGCACGCAGGACCTGCGCAGCCGGGCACGTGGTTCCTTTGGCTGGCAGTATCAGGACTTCGCGGCAACGCTGTTTTTCAACCGTCTGGGTTCCGCGTTGACGGCCGACAGCCTGACGCGCAACCAGGATTTGACCCGTATCGGTCCTCAGATCTACTGGAACCTGAGCATGTCCTACGACATTACCGACAACCTGCGCCTGGTTGCGGGCGGCGACAATATCTTCGACAAGGAACCGCCGTTGACCAGCGAAGAAGAGTATCCGTACTTCAATATCTTTAACTACGATCCGTACGGACGGCAGGTATTCCTGCAATTGGACTACACGCTCGACTGAGACAGCGTTTCCGCTGCGAAAAAGCCCGGCTTTTGCCGGGCTTTTTTTTGCCATTCAGGTTTCGGCTCCGGTACGACATTGGAGCTGCACGCAAGTGCTGAAGCGGGCGTCAGGGAAGCCTAGTTTCGGAGCTAGACCGCCCCTTGAGAACCCCAATGCCTGTAGGAGCGCCTTTAGGCGCGATCCGGGTCTGTCATAACCAAACCTTCATCAAACCATAGACATTCGCTCCTACACACGGGCTTAGCGGCTGCGTCAGAAGGCTTCTTCACTATCGTGAAACCGCCATCTGGCTTCGCCTGCACGCGTTTAACGGCTGCGCCAGAAGGCTTCTTCACTGTCGTGAAACCGCCATCTGGCTTCGCCTACGCTACGGAAGAAGGGGACGAAAGACTCCTTTCTACCCCGCCAAAATGTTGCAAAATTGCCTTAAAATTGTTACTAATTGACTCGGTTTAACAAATTCTTAATGAAATACGGACAGCCTTCCTTAATTGAATTAAGACAGTTTTCGTACGTAAGTATTTGTTAAACATAATATTTCAATAAACTGGGAGATGCCTAACCATGATCCGCAGGGGATTTAATCAAGATCGGCAGTCCTTCCTGAAAATGTTGCTTTTATCATCGTCCATTGCCTTGGCCACCAGCGCCTGGGCTCAGGACGAAAGCGAAGATCAGGAAGAGGACGGCCAGCAAAGCAGCAACGCAGAGCTGGACAAGGTTACTATTCTGGGTTCCCGCATTAAACGCACCGACATTGCCGGTGCCCAGCCCGTTATCGTTATTGACAATTCACAGATGACCGAACGCGGCCAGTTGACCGTGTTTGATGCATTGTCTGACCTGTCTGTGAATAACGGCTTTAAATTCGAGGGGCCGGAATCCGCTTTATTCACGCCTGACGTGCAGACTATCAACTTGCGCGGGTTCGGCGTCGGCAACACGTTGACCTTGATCAACGGCCGCCGTATCGCGAGCTACCCGGCCGCCTATCAATCCAATACCACAGTGTTCAATTTCGGCGCGATTCCGGTCGCGGCAGTGGAACGGATTGAAATTCTGGCTACGGGTGCTTCCGCTATCTACGGGTCTGATGCAGTTGCCGGTGTGGTCAATATCGTGCTGCGTTCGGACGTTGACGACAACACCATCAACTTCCTGTATAACACGCCGACCGAAACCAAGAGCAATCGCGATGATATCCGCGTACAGTTCCTGACCGGTAAAACCTTTGATCGCGGCAGTTTCAGCCTGGCCTTCGAATACCAGGACCGCGAGCCGATCAACGGCGGTGATCTGGAGCAGTTCGATTCACAGCTCGATTACCCGTTCGGTAACGGCGTACTGGATCGGCAGATTCTGACCCTGGACTGGTTCCGTTCGGCATTCGGCATTTTCCCGCGTTACCGCGAACCGATTGATATTACCGGCGCTGCCGATGGCGATGCAGCCTGCGCGCAGGCCAACGCACCGGTAGAATATGCATTCCGTGAGGGTGCAGGTAATTTCTGCGGCCATGACGATATCGCTGACACCAACTTCCGTAATGAGAAGGAAGCCTATTCCATTTTCCTGAACGGCCAGATGGATGTCGGTGACAACGGCATGCAGGCGTTTGCCGATTTCCTTTACTACACTTCCGAGTCCAGAAGCAAAGACGGGGATATCATTATTTCCGAAGATATTCTGGACGTGACGGCGCCGGACACTATCGGCTTCGGCTTCTTTGACTGGTATCTGGCCCAGCGCGACTTCACCGAAGAAGAGCTCGGCAGGGAGTTCGGCGAGTTCTTCGAGGACGAATCTTTCAGCCTGTCGCTGGGTGCACGAGGCCCGCTGGGCTCGAACCATGATTGGGAAGTGTCGGTCAATCGCTCTGAATATACCTACGAGTCCGAGCGTCCGTGGTGGAAATGGCGTGAAGTTATCGATACCTTCCTGGGCACCTGGCACGGGGTCGGCTTCTTCGGCGACGATTGGTGGTCCGGCGGTACGCTGGGCGAAAACCTGGGCTTCGGTCTGGGCGATCCCAGTAACCTGTACGGTTCGACCAATTCGGCGGCGGTTCTGAATGCCATCGGTACTCAGACCTACGGCAATGACACCTCATCTTCCAGCATCAATTTCAGCCTGACCGGCGATGTCACGCAGATGAAGTATGGACCGCTGTCCTACGCGCTGGTTCTGGAATATGAAGATCAAGATTTTGAATTCATTCCCGATGAGCTGATTCAGCAGCGTGCGCCGACGACCGATGTCAACGGCGACCCGATTACCGGCCTGACCGGGTCGGGCTGGTACCGCCTGACCGGTTATCAGGGCGAAGGCGATCGCCAGCGCTACGCGGTAGGCGGTGAGCTGCGCGTGCCGCTGCACGACACTTTCACGCTGAATCTGGCGGCCCGTTTCGACGACTACGACAGCGGTTCGACCTCGTTCGGCAGCGATATAACGCCGTCAGCCAGCTTCGAATGGCGCCCGACCCGGAACTTGCTGGTCCGCGGCGGCTATACCGAAAGCTTCCGTGCACCCGACATGGCACAGGTCTTTGTCTCAACCGGTTTCTTTACCTCCGACTTTGACTTTGTCTCCTGCTATGAGCAGGCGGCGCTGACGGATCCAAACGTACCGCCGCCGCAGGAATTCGATACCGGCGACTGTGACTCGTCAACCACGTTCGCCCGCCGCATCGGCGCGCAGGAACTGGGCGACGAAGATCCGCTGGATGCCGAAACCGGCTTCTCTGAGTGGCTGGGCTTCTCCTGGGAAATTATGGACAACCTGACTTTCCAGGCCGACTGGAGCCGTGTCAATCTGGAAGATCGGGTACTGCAGGAAAGTACCCAGGAACTGCTGGATGACGAGTGGGAATGCTTCCGTGGTAACCTCAGCGGCGCCCGCTGTGACCAGGTCGCGACCCGGATTATCCGCCAGACGGATTCGACCACCGGCCTGTCATTTATCGACGAGTTCAACGTGACGCCGTTCAATCAGTTTGAAGAGGAAGTCGATTCACTCGATCTACGCTTGTTCTATGACCTGAACACTGACTTCGGCAGCTTCTCGTTCGTGAATGAGTACACCCACCTGATCAGCCACGATCAGATACTGGAACCGGGTTCGCCGCCGATTGATCTGCGCGACGATCCGATTCAGGGTGGCTGGGATTTCCGTTCCCGCTACAACGGTTCGGTCACCTACCGCAATGGCGATTTCGCGACCACGCTGACAGTGTTCCGCCGTGGTACGACGACAGTCCGCCGTTGTACCTCGCAGACCGATGGCGCGAACCGCTGCACCAACGGCGACCATCGCGTCGGACCGTACATCACCTGGAACTGGACCGGCCAGTACAATGTCAACGACAACTTTGCGGTACGGGCCCGGGTGGTAAACCTGTTTGACCAGGAACCGCCGGTAGACGATACCCATCTGTTCTTCGACGAGCCGTGGTACAACATTTTCGTGTACTCCGGTGCAGGTATCGGACGCCAGGTGGCGCTGGAAGCAGAATACTCGTTCTGATCCATCGCGCTTAAGCGATAAAAAGCCCGGCATTCGCCGGGCTTTTTTTATGACTGGCCAATTAGGTGGCCGAGTAGCCGCGGTCAACCTTTGCTCAAGCGCAGCCAGGTATCGACGACAGTGTCCGGGTTCAAGGAAATGCTCTCGATACCCTGGTCCAGCAGCCATTGCGCCAGGTCCGGGTGATCGGACGGCCCCTGGCCGCAGATACCGACATATTTACCGCGCCGTCTTGCAGTCTGAATGGCCATCTCCAGCATCTTTTTCACCGCCGGATTGCGTTCGTCGAATAAGTGGGCGATCAGGCCGGAGTCGCGATCCAGGCCCAGTGTGAGCTGGGTCAGATCATTGGAGCCGATCGAGAAGCCGTCGAAGATATCCAGAAATTCATCGGCCAGCAGTGCATTCGAAGGCAGTTCGCACATCATGATGATCTTTAATTCGTTCCGTCCCTGTTCCAGACCGAAACGCCGCATGACTTCGATCACGCCCCGGCCTTCATCCAGCGTGCGCACGAACGGCACCATGGCCCAGACATTGGTCAATCCCATATCGTCGCGTACCCGGCGCAGCGCTCGGCATTCCAGTTCGAAGCAATCTTGAAACGCGTCTGAGACATAGCGTGCCGCGCCGCGGAAACCGAGCATCGGATTTTCTTCGTGCGGTTCGAATTCGCGGCCGCCGATCAGGTTGGCGTATTCGTTGGATTTGAAATCTGACAGGCGCACGATCACCGGTTCGGGCGCAAAAGCCGCGGCGATCGTGCTGATACCCTCGGCCAGCCGGTCGACATAGTAGTCCACCGGCCCGGCATAGCCACCGATTTTGTCGTCGATCTCGCGTTTCAGGTCGGCATCCAGGCGGTCGTAGTTCAGCAAGGCTTTCGGGTGAATGCCGATCATTCGGTTAATAATGAATTCCAGGCGTGCCAGACCGACACCGGCGTTCGGAATATGGCTGAATTCAAATGCCCGGTCGGGGTTGCCCACGTTCATCATGATTTTCAGCGGCGGGGCCGGCATTTCCCCGAGATCATCGCGCTGTACTTCAAACTCCAAAGCGCCATCGTAAACCGTGCCGGTATCGCCTTCGGCGCAAGACACGGTAACCGGACTGCCATGGGTAATGAGCTCGGTGGCATTTCCGCAGCCAACTACAGCCGGGATGCCCAGTTCGCGCGCGATAATCGCGGCATGGCAGGTACGGCCGCCGCGGTTGGTGACAATGGCGGCAGCTCGTTTCATTACCGGCTCCCAGTCCGGATCGGTCATATCGGTGACCAGTACGTCGCCGGCCTCTACCTGGTTCATATCAGCGATCGATGCGATGACCTTGGCGGTACCGCTGCCGATGCGCTGGCCGATGCTGCGGCCTTCGGTAATCGCGTCGGAGCGCTGCAGCAGGCGATATCGCTCCCGACTGCTGCCGGCACGGCTCTTAACCGTCTCCGGCCGCGCCTGGACGATGTACAGCTCGCCGCTATTGCCGTCTTTGGCCCACTCGATATCCATCGGCCGACCGTAGTGCTGTTCGATGCTGACCGCTTGTTCGGCCAGTTGCTGGGCTTCCTGATCGGAAATGCAGAATTGCCGGCGCTGGTGTTCCGCGACCGCTTGTGTCCGTACACCGCCGCCATGGTCATCGGCATAGGTCATTTGCAGCGCCTTGCCGCCGCGGTTTCGCCGCAGTACGGCCGGCCGGCCGGCAGCCAGCGCTGCCTTATAGACATAAAACTCATCCGGGTTGACCGCACCCTGGACGACAGTCTCGCCGAGACCGTAGGATGCGGTGATAAATACCACATCCCGAAAACCGGATTCGGTATCCAGCGTGAACATCACGCCGGACGTACCGATGTCGGAACGTACCATCTGCTGGATGCCGGCCGACAGGGACACCGCGCTGTGGTCGAAGCCGTGATGTACGCGATAGGCGATCGCGCGGTCGTTATACAACGAGGCGAAGACTGCCTTGATCTTGTCCAGCACGGCATCGACACCGCGTACGTTCAGGAAGGTCTCCTGCTGACCGGCAAATGAGGCGTCCGGCAGGTCTTCCGCAGTCGCTGAAGAGCGCACGGCCACGGCCAGTTCCGGGCCTGACTTGCGCTCCAGTTGGGTATAGGCGCTTTTAACCGCCTGTTCCAGTTCGGACGGCAGCGGTTGTTCCATTATCCACTGGCGAATCTCGCGTCCGGCTTCGGCCAGCAGGCCCACATCCTCGACATCGAGTTCCTTCAGCGTTCCGTCGATCCGGCTCTTGAGTCCGGACTCGCGCAGAAAATCCTGATAGGCCTGGGCGGTGGTCGCGAAACCGCCGGGGACACTGATGCCGAGACCGGCAAGGTTGCTGATCATTTCCCCGAGGGATGCGTTTTTTCCACCGACCCGGTCCAAATCCGCCATGCCCAATTGGTCCAGCCACAAGATGTGTTCGTTCACACCGATCTCCCATTTTTCGAAAATTCGCCCGCTGCTTCAGGGAAGGCTATTCTATGCTCTGGTATGCGGCGCGCGATGAGCGCGCGAAACGCGTTATTCTAACTGAGGAGTGACATGCAACGCACTGTCTTCTTTATCTCTGACGGTACGGCGATTACCGCTGAAACGCTGGGCCATACCCTGCTGACCCAATTTAACGGAATCGACTTTCGCCAGGTGCGTCTGCCGTTTGTCGACAGCCGGGTAAAAGCCGAGAAAGCCGTGACCGAGATCAACCGGGCGGCGGATCAGGATCAAGCCCAGCCGATCGTATTCAATTCCATTATAGATCCGGAGCTTGGCCGGATTATCGGCAACAGCCGGGGCCACCTGGTGGACCTGTTCGGTGCGTTTATCGGCTCACTGGAGCAAGCGCTGGGCGTGAAGAGCAGCCCGACCGTCGGGCAGGCGCACGGGCTCGGTGACATCGAGGCATATGAGACGCGCATGGAAGCAACCAACTATGCCATGAACCACGATGACGGCATGAATATTCGGCTTGGCGATGCCGACCTGATTCTGGTCGGTGTATCGCGCTCCGGCAAGACGCCGACCTGTTTGTATATGGCATTGCACTTCGGTGTGAAGGCTGCGAATTATCCGCTGACCGACGACGACCTGGAGCAGTCACGGCTGCCGGTGTTTCTGCGCCAGCACCGGCAGAAGTTGTTCGGTTTGACCATCGAGCCGGAACGTCTGGCCCAGATTCGTGAAACGCGCAAACCGGGCAGCCGCTATGCGTCCATTCGCCAGTGCAAACGCGAAGTGGAATCGGCCGAGTCGCTGATTCGCATGGAGGGCGTGTCGATTTTAAGTACCACGCACAGTTCGATCGAAGAAATTGCGAGCCGCATTATGCTGAAGCTCGGCCTGGATCGCGAAATGCACTGAGACCGGTAGCGTCTTCAACGGGCAACGGCTATGTTAGACTCTGGACATGGTTTCGTTTGTCCAACAAGGCGGATTTATCCGGCGCCCGAAGCTCAGGCGCCTGATGGCCGTGCAGGAAGAAATCTATCGGCAGCTGATGTTGCTGATTCCCGATGCGATCTCAAGCTCGGACTGGCTGGTTTCGCGGGTTTCGGGTTCTCCGCCGCTGTATTTGCAGGTCCTGGAACGACACCGCTATACTGATTTTCTACGGCTGACTTATGCGTTTAACGAAGACGGGCATGAAATCCATAATCCGAATGCGCATATACGGCTGTACTACGATGCCCGTATCGCCGAGGTTACATCGTACAGTTGGGGGCAGGGGATACGACGCTTTGCCAGCCCTTATCTGCCGCCGCGCAACGTGCTGATCAGAAATTGGCGCCTGAACCAGGCACTGGATAAATGGCTGACCTATTTGCTGGGCCAGGGTCACAGCCTGGAGACCATGCACCCCGAAGAACCGGAAAAGCTGCGCGATTTACGCTTTCCGGAACCGCTTACGGTGGCCTGAAGCCTACCGCTTTGGAGCTGCATTGACAGCTTGATGCCGGTTCAGTATGATGCGCGGTCTTTCGGGGCTATAGCTCAGCTGGGAGAGCGCTACAATGGCATTGTAGAGGTCGGCGGTTCGATCCCGCCTAGCTCCACCAGATTTTACAGCCCGAATTCAAGCGCAGCCTAGGTGCGTTGCTGTAAAGCGAACAATGTCCCGTTCGTCTAGAGGCCTAGGACTCCGCCCTTTCACGGCGGCAACAGGGGTTCGAATCCCCTACGGGACGCCATATAAAAAAGCCCGGCCAAGCGCCGGGTTTTTTTATATGCCTTCGAAAGGGTTCGAACCCATGCGCAAAGCGCATCGGGTTCGGGCCGCAGCAAGGCAAAGCCCTGCGAAGACCGCGAGCACAGTATAGGCAAGCCTGATATGGCGGTTTGCCCGCAGGGCAAGAAGCCTTGTCAAGGTGCCGTTATGCGTGCAGCCGCGCAGGGCAATCCCCTGGCATAGCCGTTCAGCCTTGGCAGTACGCCAGAATAGAACTTTATTCACATCGTTCCACCCATAAACAAGTGCATCGAGTTAAGCTCGAAGCAGTTACGCGTTCATGCGCCCATCCTGTCCATTAAGGTATGATTGCCATAAAGCCGATATGAATTCGCAAGCAAGAAAATAACCCTTTGACCGCCCGCTTTTTTCAAGCCGCCCGGGAACGTCATCGGCAGTTGATCCTGGTTCCCAATCAGCGCCGCGCCGATTTGGAGCTGGCCGGGTATTGCCGTGGCCGCGCTGCAGATAGTGCGGTACTGGCGCCCTCGGTTCAGACCTTTTCCGGCTGGGTGGAAAGCCTGGCGCTTCGATGGGCGACGGCTGCCGGACAGGCACCGCGGCGGCCGCTGGACGGATTTGAAGTGACCCGGCAGTGGTGCCGCGCGATTCGCCAAGACGGTGCGGACGCACTGACGGAGATCGAATCTATCGCGTCATTGGCGCAGGCGGCAGATCGTCTGCTGACGCACTGGGGTTCGCCCCCGGATAAACAGGTCGATGGCGGCTTGTGGCATTCATTCAGGCGCTGGCGCAGAGCGTTCCTTGAAATTGGCCAGGACCAGGGCGCCGCGTCGCCCCAGGAATTGCTGCAACAGTTAGCCGAATCGGACACGGCCGGGTTTTCCGGACTGCTTCCGGAAGCGATTGATCTGCGTGGTTTTCTCGGTTTGACGCCATTGGAACAGCGTTTGCTGGATCGCTTGGCGGATTGCGGCGTGAAGATCACTGCCGGGAGTGACGATGCCGGGATTCGCAACGACTGCAAGGTCCTGAGCTTTGATACGCCGACCGCGGAAATTGCTGCGGTAGCCGGCTGGGCGGCTGAACAGGCTGCCGGTGAACGTACGGTTGCGGTCGTGGTAAACGGCCTTGACCAGCACAGGCCCAGGCTGGAGCGGCTGTTTCAGAATGCGTTCATCGGAGCCGGTTTGCTGCGCTATTCCGATCCGCTGACCGCGGATTTTCATATTCTCTCAGGCCGTCCGCTGGCTGGCTTTGATGCACCGGCCGATGCGCTGCGCTTGCTGAAGCTGAGTACTGCCGAGGCCGGCCAACGCTTTGATATCGCGCTGTGGAGCCGGTTGCTGTTAAGTTCCAGCCTGCGCGGAGCCAACCGGGAACAATCGGCGAGGGCGAAGCTGGAATGGGAGCTTCGCGCGGCCGGCTATGCCAGATTGTCCATTGGCCAGGTGTTGGCAATCGCCAGGCGGGCTGGCCCGGCTGACGGCACACCAACGCTGCAGGCGCTGCTGACGTCGATACCGCCGGTGGAAGCCGGCGCGACGCCGGTCGAGCACATGGCGGCCTGCCTGAACCACTGGGGATGGCCCGGTCCGGTGGCCGGTGCGCCGCACACTCGTTCAATGACCGCTGCGGTAACCCGGCTGCTGGACAGGCTTCAATCATATCGTCCTGACAGCCCCGCCGAGGCGCGGCGCTGGCTGGGCATGCTAATGGCTGATACCCGCCTGCCAGCCGCCGGCGGGCCGCTGTCGGCGGTCCAAGTCATTACGCCTGAAGATGCGGTCGGCCTGTCGGTGGATGCAGCATGGGTGATTAATCTGCGCCAGCAGGAGTGGCCGGCTCCGTGCCGGCCGAACCCGTTGATTCCGTCGGCCTGGTGGCCGCGGATACCGCGTTCGACCAGCGAATCGGAATGGGCCTATACCCGGGATCTGACCCGCGCTTTGCAGCGTATTGCGCCAGAAGTACGTTTCTCCTGGAGCCGCTATGAGGAAGAGGTAGGCCATCGGGCCAGCGTATTTCTCGACGGCATGCCGGATGCGCCGGCAGCGCCGGCAAGCGACGGGTCTCTGGCTGGCCGTATATTTGAAACCATGGAAAACGATGCTGATGCCGCTCATTTGGAAGCGCTTGACGATGACCGGGGCAATGCGTTGGCACCAGGTGCGCTGCCCGGCAGCAGCCAGTTTATCCGCGACCAGGCGTGGAGCCCGCTGGGTGCCTATCTGCATCATCGGCTGCACGCGCGCCACCGGGCGCTGCCCGGACCGTTTCCTGACGCAGCGATGCGCGGGCGATTGGTGCACAAGGTATTGGAAGAATTGTACGGTCCGCAACGCGGCAAGATCGCAATACCGGCAGATCAGAATATAGATAATACATTAGAAATAGTTTTTAATAACTTGAAAATAAAAGATAAATTTTCAGTTTCTGTCGTACAAGCCGAGCAGCGGCGCCTGCATGCACTGATGCTCGAATGGCTGCAGCTCGACCGGTGCCGGGCGCCGTTTGAACTGGCTGCCGTGGAACAGCGGATGCGCTTTGAGCGGTACGGCTATCTGCTGGATATTCGAATGGACCGGATGGATCGTCTCAGCGACGGCCGGTTTCTGGTCATCGACTACAAAACCGGCCAGGCCGGGACGGCCGGCTGGGCCGGCGAGCGGCTTCTGGACCCTCAATTGCCGCTATACGTCAACCTGCTCGATTCGCACGAGGATTTTCCGATTGTCGGCGCGGTCTTTGCCCGGGTAAAGACCGGCCACTGCCGCTATGTCGGCGTTGCCGATACCGCCGAACTGAACACGGTGGGTATCGAAGCCATCGGTCACAGTAAACGCACTGCGTTGACCCGGCGCTTCGCCGACTGGTCCGAGATGATGGCGCATTGGCAGCGGCAGATCGACGGTCTGCTGGCGGAAATCGCGGCTGGTTGCTGCGATAACCGCATTTATGACGAAAAGCCATTGGCTTACAGCGACCTGCTACCGGTGCTGCGTGTCGAAGAAGCCATAGCGTGGCGGGCGATGCACCGCGATGCCTAGACCGGCCGACCATACCGCGCGGCAGGCGGCGCTGGACACCGGGCAATCCTTTATCGTGCAGGCGCCTGCCGGTTCCGGCAAGACCGAACTTTTAACCCAGCGCTATCTGAAGCTGCTGGCGCGGGTAGACCGCCCCGAGCGCGTTCTGGCGATCACCTTCACCCGCAAAGCCACCCGTGAGATGCAAGACCGGGTGCTCGAGCGCTTGCAGCAGGCCAGCACCGGCGCACCGGTCGCAGCGTATCTGCGCCAGGCAATCGACTATGCCGGCCAGGTGCTGGCACAAGACCAGGCGCAGGACTGGCGACTGCTGCAGAACCCATCGCGCCTGCAGATTATGACCATTGACGCGCTATGCGGGCGCATTGCAGCCCGCAGTCCGCTGTTCTCCGGTGGTGGCGACTGGGAAATTATCGAAGATGTACAGTCGCTGTATGCTGATGCGGCGGAGGCGGCGATCAACGGCGGGGGTATCGACGGTCCAGAGCGCAACCCGGAGCAAAACCCAAAACTTAACCCAGAACTTAATCCGGAACGCGAGGCGCTGGTTCGCGTACTGACCGCGCTTGACGGCGATGCCGGCCGCCTGCGCAGTCTGCTGACCGGCATGCTGGCACGCAGAGATCAATGGCTGGGCCGGGTTTCGCCATCCGAACAATTGCTGGCACGTCTGCCGGCCGTGACCGAGGCCATGCAGCGCCAGGAGTTGCGACGGCTGGAATCGGCTCTCGGCAGTGCCTGGCCCGCCGTGCAGGCAGATCTTCGGCAGTTGGCAGCCGGGGTATTCGGCTACGAACCGTCCGATGCGATCAACGCGTTAACCGATGCCGACGGCGATGCATTGGAAAATCGGATAAGGCTGGCGCATTATGCGTGTCGTTACCTTTGTACGCAGAACGCGGCCGGCATTCGCGCAGCCCGCAGCCTGACCGAACGTTTCGGTTTTCCGGCACAGACCGAGTCGCAGCGTGCTGCCGTCGAGCGAATCCGGAATTTCTTGAATGAACTGGACGCACCGGGAAGGGCTGCATTGCTGCGTTGTGCGAAGAGCGCACCGCTGCAACTGAATGCACAGGGCAGGGCGCTGGTCGGCGATTTGCAGCGCCTGCTGATTACCGCTGCCGCATACCTTCGCGTATTGTTTGCCGAACGCCGGCAGGCGGATTTTCTGCATCTGGCAGAAGCGGCATTGAAGGCGCTCGGCAGCCGCGGGCAACCCAGTGATTTGTTGTTTGCGGAAGACTTTCGGCTCGGCCATATCTTGATGGATGAGTTTCAGGATACCAGCCGGACCCAGTTTGAGCTGGTTTCCCGTTTGGTGTCAGGCTGGCAGCCGGGCGATGGACGGACGCTGTTCCTGGTCGGCGATCCGATGCAGTCCATCTATCGCTTTCGCGAGGCCGACCTGCGATTGTTTATACAAACCCGGGAACGCGGGTTTCTGGAGTCCGTTGCGCTGAAGCCGCTGACGCTCAGTGCTAATTTTCGTTCCGGGGAGAATATCGTCGATTTCGTTAATCGACAGTTTCAGGCTATCTTTCCGCCGCAGGACGAGCCGGATGAGGCCGGTGTTGCGTTCCGTCCGTCGGTCGCGGAGGTGTCCGAGCCGGGCCGGGTTGATCTGCATCCGGTGCCGGTTTCCGACCGGAATGCAATGGGCGATGCGCTGTATGATGTGATTGAAGCCGCGTTACGCGACGGACATCGCTCGATTGCGGTGCTGGCCCGGTCCAAGCGGCACCTGGTACCGCTGGCAGAATTGCTGACACAGAGAAGTTGTCCGTTTCAGGCGGTGGAAATAGATCGCCTGGACAGTCGCCCGATCATCCGCGATTTGCTGTCGCTTACCCGAGCGCTGCTGCATCCGCATGACCGCATCGCATGGATCGCGCTGCTGCGCGCGCCGTGGTGCGGATTGCGTATTGCTGCCATTCATCAGCTGCTCGGCGACGACCCCGACATCCCGGTCTGGCAGCGGCTGACCGAGGGCTCGGCCGGTTTGCCGGACGAGCAGGATCGAATGCGCGTCGACCGTCTGCATGCGGTAATGAATCAGGCCGGCACGCAACGGCTGCACTACCCGCTGCACCGGATAGTCGAACTGGCCTGGATTCAGCTGGACGGGCCGCGTTGCGTGCTGCGGCGCGAAGACTGGTCCCATGCCGAGCGGTTCTTTGAGCTATTTGCGGACGTCGAGACCGGGCAGCCGGATGACCTGGTCGGGCAGGTCACTTCCCGGCTGAACGGGTTGTTTGCCCAGGCCGGTGGTGATGCGCGGGTAAAGCTGATGTCGATTCATAAGGCCAAAGGCCTGGAATTCGATACGGTAATCGTTCCGGAGATGCACCGGACCGTTCGAAGCGGCGAGAAACCGCTGCTGCTGTGGGAAGAGCCGGGTATGCAAGACGGCGACGACCTGCTTGCCGCGCCGCTCCATTCGGTGCCGGGCGAGGAGCTCCATCTCTACCGCTATTTGTCGGCGCGGGAAACTGAACGCGATCGCCAGGAATCCCGCCGTCTGCTGTATGTCGCAATGACCCGGGCTCGATCGAATCTGCACCTGTTTACCGATTTTAGTTATAACCGCAAGGGTTTGCCGGCCGCACCGCCGGCGGAGAGCTTCGCGGCCCTGCTGTGGCCGAGCTTTGAAGCGCAGATCGGTGACCAAGTTGACGATCTGGCCAACGCTGCGCTGCCAACAGCGCCGGCCACCGAGCCGCCGATCAGTCCGCTGTTACGCCTGAAGGTGCCATTCTACGTTGAATCAGGCGACGTTCCGCCGCCGGAAAAATCATGGTCGCCGCTGCATGTGCCGGCGCTGAACGCGGTCGCTTTCGGCAGCGCGCTGCACTGGTGGCTGGAATGCCTGCATCAGGATTGGCAGGCGTTTGCCGCGGCCGACGGCAAACGCATTGAGATTCCCGAGGACCGCCTTGTTTCCAGTCTGCGTTATTTCGGAATGCCGCAAACCGCCGCACAAACACAAGCCCTCGAACTCGAAACCGTGCTGGACCGACTAATGCAGCGGTCCGATTGGCGGGTGCTGAATCTCGGCGATGGGCATGATTTTTCGGCCGCCGAGCTGCCACTGGTTCTACCTGACGGAAAACGCTTCAAGCGCCTGGTGCTGGACCGGGTTTTCGGTGCGCCGGAAAAACTGACCATACTGGACTATAAGACCGGAGCTGACAGCCTGGACAGCCGTCAGCGATGGCGCAGACAACTCGGTGAGTATCGCCAAGCGCTGCGGCAACTGACACCCGATACGCCAATCGAGCTCAAGGTACTGCTGCTATCGTCCGCCGGAGCCCGGTTGGTGAATATCGAAGCTGAAGATTCTCAGGGTAGTTGACTCGACCGGACTCGCTTGGCCGGGCTTGACGGGCCGGCTTATTTTTTCCACCGTTCGTGCGCCAGGGCCAGCACCTGGTCGGGCGTCATGCCGTCCAGATTACGGTAGAGCTTTTCTTTATTGCCACGAGCGGATAGGTCGTAGACCAGCAGAAACTGGATGGCGGATTTCAACCGTTTGTAGTCTTCGTCGCTCACTTCGGCTTCAAACACGGCCAGGCTGTTTTCAAATGCCGCAACGCTGGAACCGTCTAAGGTGACCGATGACCCGGAAGGCCGAATCGCGGCGGTCGATGGCATGCCGGCGTTATCGTCTGCTGAAGACGGCGTATTGCCGTTGTCCGTGTCTTCCTTGCCGCAACCAGCAGCCAATAAGACAAAAACCCCAATAAAGATCAGGGACTTATTTATATTTCGCACCGTCGAACTCCTCACTAAAGCGTGCGCCGCAGGGCTTCGGTCAGATTGGACCATCAAAGCGTCAATTATATCCGCAACGGTCTGCGGCAGCTAACCACCTGGAACCGGTTGTCACGATCCAGTATCCGCACCGATGCGAAATGCCGCTTGGCTGTTGCGACATAAGGCAGGTGGCGATTGGCAACAAAGCGCAGTTCGCCACCGGGCCGCAAATGCTCCGGTGCCTGGCCGATCATTCGTTCGGTCACCGCGAGCACCTGCCGCACACCCTGGTGAAATGGTGGATTGCTGAGGATATGGTCGTAGCGGCCGGTGACCGCACTGTAGCCGTCCGATGGAAAAACCGTCAATCGTGGATGCGCCGCGCTATTGTGTTCGGCTGCTGCAACGGCCAGCGCATTGCTGTCAATCAAGTTTACCCTGCCGACCCCGTCCCGGTCCGCCGCGGCGATACCGATGACGCCGGTCCCGCAGCCGAAATCCAGCAGGTCGCCGGCAACCGGTGCAGTGGCCAGACTCTCCATCAGCAACGCGCTGCCGGGATCGAGCCGCCGGTACGCGAAAACACCGGGATAGCTCAGCAGCCGGTAGTTGCGATTGCGATAGCCAACGTCAATCCAGTGCGCGAAGTCGGCCAGCGTATTGGCGGCGCGGGCCGGCACTACCTGCCCGCTGAACAGGCTGCAATGGCGGGCGCTGTCCTTTTTACTGACTGCGTCGGCAATCCGGCGCAGCCGCTTTTCGCAGGACTTGATGCCGGCCGCATTTTCGCCGACCAGCCAGATTTCGGTACCGGTACCGGCCGTTGCGGCAATGGCGGCCAGCCACATCTCCAGCAGCTTTTTTTCTCTAGGCTGGAAGATCACCACCAATGCCGCCGGCGTGGTAATCGCCGGCCACGCGCAGTAGGTGATTGCAGTCCCCAGGGCAGGCCGCAGACGCTGAAACACCGCGAAGTCTGGACTGATGGCCGTCAGCAGTTCATGGCGTTCCTGCTGCAGTTGTATCGCAAGTGCGTCGTCCGGTGGATTGAGCAGGCACAGCGGCGCGGTCAGCGCCGCTCGGTTTCTCAGGATCAGAGCGCTGGTATTGTGCAGTGAGCTGGGCACCGGCGAGTACTCCGCGGCAGGCGATGCTTAAGCGCGCGCCAGCCGGCCTCGAAGGTCGTAATCGCCGGTGGATTCGATGCGAACGCGGACACGCTGGCCGGGTGTCAAAGCGTCATGGTCAGATTCGTTCAGATTATCCACAAACACCTGGCCGTCGATTTCCGGTGCATCGGCGTGGCTGCGGGCGGTCGCGGTATCGAGCTCGATTTCGTCCACGATCACTTCCAGGGTCTGCCCCAGTTTGGCGGCGAGTTTTTCCCGGCTGATGGCTGCCTGGGTCTGCATAAAACGCTCCCAGCGTTCCTGTTTAACCGCCTCGGGTACCGGGTCGGGCAGGTTATTTGCCGCAGCACCGTCTACCGGCGAGTATTGAAAACAGCCCACCCGGTCCAGCCTGGCCTGTCGCAGCCAGTCCAGCAGGCGTTCGAAATCGTCGTCGCTCTCGCCGGGAAACCCGACGATAAAAGTACTGCGAATGGCCAGTTCCGGGCAGATATCGCGCCATGCCTGAATGCGTTCCAGCGTGTTTTCCGCCGCCGCAGGCCGTTTCATCAATTTCAGAATACGCGGGCTGCCGTGCTGAAACGGAATGTCCAAATACGGCAGTATTTTTCCGTCGGCCATCAGCGGGATAATGCTGTCTACATGCGGGTACGGGTAGACATAGTGCAGGCGTATCCAAATGCCGAGATCGCCGAGTGCCCGGCACAGCTCGACCATACGGGTTTTCAGCGGTCGGCCGCCCCAGAAATCCAGCTTGTATTTCAAATCCACGCCGTAAGCACTGGTATCCTGGGAGATCACCAGTAATTCCTGCACGCCGGCATTGACCAGCCCTTCGGCTTCCTGCATAACTTCGCCGATCGGCCGGCTGACCAGGCGGCCGCGCATGGATGGAATAATGCAGAAACTGCACTTGTGATTGCAGCCTTCGGAAATCTTCAGATAGGCATAGTGCCGCGGTGTCAGCTTGACCCCCGGCCTGCGTGCCGGTACCAGGTCGCTGAACGGATCGGGCCGGGCGATTGGCGGTGCATGACGGTGGACGGCACTGACGACTTGCTCGTACTGCTGCGGGCCGGTGACAGACAGCACCTTCGGGTGCACCGCGCGGATATCATCAGCCTGCGCGCCGAGGCAGCCGGTAACGATCACCCTTCCGTTTGCGTCCAGCGCCTCGCCGATCGCATCCAGCGACTCGGCTTTTGCACTGTCAATGAAACCGCAGGTATTGACGACCACCACGTCGGCATCGTCATAGCTGCCGACAATATCGTAGCCGTCGGTTCTGAGCTGCGTCAGTATGCGTTCGGAATCGACCAGTGCCTTGGGACAGCCCAGGCTGATAAATCCTACTTTGGGAGCTTGCATTCGTCCGCTTTTATCAAATGCCATACGACTTTTTCTGCCGTGCCGGGCGAGGCGGACTATCATCGCATATTAAAGGTGTCTAGCGCCCGCTTCTTTCGTAGCGCCGGCGAAGCCAGACGCGCTTAACGGTGCCTGCTGTCCGGCTTCTTTGCCGTTGGCAAAACCGCCGGCCAAGTCACCTGCGCTGCGGTTTCACGATAGTGAAGAAGTCTTCTGGCACAGCCGTTAAGCGCGTGCAGGCGAAGCCAGACGCGCTTAACGGTGCCTGCTGTCCGGCTTCTTTGCCGCTGGCAAAACCGCCGGCCAAGTCACCTGCGCTGCGGTTTCACGATAGTGAAGAAGCCTTCTGGCGCAGCCGTTAAGCGCGTGCGGACGAAAACCGCAACCGCACGCCCCCCAAGTTATCCATTTCGGACTTCCCAGTCTGGCTTCTTTCCTTCGGAAAACCGCCAGACTGTCTAGCCGGGGTTACGAC
>JANQPM010000118.1 GCA_028289465.1 Lysobacterales bacterium
GGGCGCCACACTTCCGATCAACAGGCCATCCGGCACGGCACTGCTTCTAAGTTTGCTATTTCTAACCGCGATGACTCTGTTCGGCCTGGTAAACGCTCAATCCGGTTTTCTGCACCGGCAAGTGCTGTTGAACTACCGTCAACAGCAGACCCTGCTGGACGATGCGCAGGCTGCATTGCACTGGGCTGAGCAAGCGCTGCTGAAACGATCCGGCCCACCCTGGCCTGTCTGCGCGGACGGCTGCGGCCCGCAGACCGCGGTCTGGCTGTCGGACCAGCCGACACCTTACCCGGAACGGCAAAACGGACAGTGGTGGCGGAACTCGGCATTGCCGTTCGGTTCGGCCCGGCTGTCGGCCGAAACCTGGCCCAAATCCGGCCCGGTCCCGCATGCTCTGATTCAGGAAACACAGCAATTGGACCGCGCCGACAGCCGGGTCTCTACGATCTTCTATCGGATTCTGGCCGCCGGTTTCGCATCAGGCGACGAGCAGCCCGCGGTGTTGGAAAGCATTATTGCGGTGCCATACCGCCATCCCGGCCGGGCTGACGATCGCAAACAGTGGTCGGCGTTGCCGTGCTCGGCTTCGAAAGCGATCGGGGACGCCGGCCGCGATATCTACCCACTGGAATTTTGCGGTCGGCTTGCGTGGCGCTACCGGTAGCCGGCAAGCCACGGGCCGCAAGCGCGTTCAGCCTGATCGAGTTGATGCTGACACTGTTGATCGCCGCACTGATTGCGAGTTTGGCCTACCCCGGCTATCAGCGTTTTGTGCTACGCGCGTACCGGGCCCAGGCAGCGGAAGCGGCGTTATCGGAAGCCGCGAGACAAGAACAGCGCTATCTAGCCGGCCAGCCTTTCACCCAGATCGACGCCTATCCGGCTGCCGGCGGACGCTACCGGATCACCGTGACCGTTAACGAGACCGGCTCCACCTACCGAATCGACGCGGCACCGGCTGGAAAACAGCAGCGGGATGCTTGCGGCCGTCTCAGTATCGACCATTTGGATCAAAAAACCAGCGAGTTCGGCGATGCCGCACTGTGCTGGCGAATGCGCTAATCCTTGGCAGAACCGGATTGCAGGAAAAACCCGTCGATCAGCAGCAGGATCACACCGACGGTTATCGCCGAATCCGCGATATTAAACGCCGGCCAGTGGTAGCCGGCGTAATGAACGTCAATAAAATCGACCACATAGCCTAAACGCAGCCGGTCGATCAGATTACCGACGGCCCCGCCCAGAATCATCGCCAGGCCCGCTGCGGTTACCCGCTGGCCAGCCGGCAGACGGAATAGCCAGACGATAATGACCAGGCTAACGCCGGCTGCCAGTATCGAGAAAAACCAGCGCTGCCAGCCCGGCTGATCGTTAAGAAAACTAAACGCGGCACCGTAGTTGTGCGCCAGCGTCCAGTTCAGCCATGGGAAAACGGCTTCGAACTGGCCTTGTACGAAGCTGCTGCTCGCCCAGTGTTTGGTTACGGCATCCGCAACAACGATCAGCACCGCCAGTATCAGCCACCCGATGAAAACAGCCAACGGCTGTCGCTGGTTGCCGGCCTCAGGCATAGCGCCGGGTTTCTCCGCTGCCGACGGCGTTTTCCACGCAACGGCCGCAAATCTCCGGGTGTTCGGCATGGCCGCCGACATCCTCGCGATAGTGCCAGCAGCGGATGCATTTGTCCTGCTCGGATGCAGACACCGCAATACACAGCGATTCGCCAACCAGATCGCAGGGCACTGCATCGTCCGGCGCCAATGCCGAATCTTCCACCGTGGCTTCCGATGTGATCAAAATAAATCTCAACTCGTCGCCGAAAAATTCCAGATCGGTCAGCAGCTCGCCGCTTGCAAACAGTCTGACCTCGGCCGCCAGCGAAGACCCGATTTCGCCGGCAGTCCGCAACCGCTCAACTTCCCGGCTGACCGCTTCCCTGACCGCCATCACGCGGTCCCATAAGGCCCGTTCCCGGTCGGTATTGTCCAGTGGAAACAGGCCGTCATACCAGGTCGACAGCAGCACCGTTCGACCATGGTCGCCCGGAATCTCCTGCCAGATTTCCTCGGCAGTGAAGCTGAGCACCGGCGCCATCCAGCGAACCATGGCTTCGGCAATATGGTACATCGCCGTCTGTGCCGAGCGGCGCGCCGGGCTGTTTTCCGGCATGGTGTACAGCCGGTCTTTGATGATGTCCAGATAAAACGCGCCCATATCCATCGCACAGAAGTGATGGACTTTCTGATAGAAACGCAGGAACTGATAATTGTGATAGGCATCGGTCACCTGCTCTTGCAATTGCAGCGCTCGGTCGACCGCCCAGCGGTCCAGCGGCAGCATCTCATCCGCCCGGCAGGTATCTTTGTCCGGGTCAAACCCGTGCAGATTGCCGAGCAAAAACCGGGCGGTATTGCGAATCCGTCGGTAGGCGTCGGCAACGCGCTTCAGAATCTCATCCGACACCGACATTTCCTGACGATAGTCGGCCGCGGCCACCCACAGCCGAAGCACGTCCGCACCGAGGGTATTCATGACTTCCTGCGGCGCGACCACATTGCCCAGCGACTTGGACATCTTGCGGCCTTCCGCATCGACCGTGAAGCCGTGGGTCAGCACCGCCCGGTACGGCGCCCGCCCATGAATGGCCACGCCGGTCAGCAACGAGGACTGAAACCAGCCACGGTGCTGATCGGAGCCTTCCAGGTAGATATCGGCAGGTGTGCGGAGCTGTTCGCGGTCTTCCAGCACGCAGTAATGGCTGACACCCGAATCGAACCAGACATCGAGAATATCCCGTACCGGCAGCCAGCGCTCCGCATCCACATCAAGCTTCTGATACACCGCATCTTCGTACCAGAAATCAACACCTTCCTGCGCCACGATATCAGCGGCCCGGCGCATTAATTCGACGCTGTCCGGGTGCAGCTCTCCGGTCTGGCGGTCGGTAAACAGCGTGATCGGCACGCCCCAGGTGCGCTGCCTGGAAATACACCAGTCCGGCCGATTTTGAACCATGCCGCTGATGCGTTCCTGGCCCCAGCCTGGTACCCACTGGACGGATTGAATGGCATCAGTCGCCTGTGCCTGCAGGCCTGCCTGGTTCATCGAGATGAACCACTGCGGCGTCACGCGAAACGCGGTCGGGGTTTTATGACGCCAGCAGTGCGGATAGGAATGCTCGAACGGTTCGTGATGCAGCAGGCGGCCGCTGTCCCGCAGGACCTCGATGATGGCCTCGTTGGCCTTCCATACATGCAGGCCGGCAAACAGCGGCGTGTCGTCGACATACTGTCCGTTCGCCGCTACCGGGTTGTACACTTCCAGATCATAGTCCTTCGCGACCGCAAAGTCCTCGTGACCATGGCCCGGAGCGGTATGTACCGCACCGGTACCGGCATCGGTGGTCACATGATCGCCCAGAATGACCGGCACTTCGCGCGGGTACAGCGGATGCTGCAGCATCAGGCCTTCCAGTGCGCTGCCGGAAGCCTGGCCCAGCACCTGTACTTGCGTTAGGCCCAAACGCCCCGAGACGGCATCCGACAGCTCTTCGGCGATAACCAGATTGATCGTCTGCTGCTGCCAGTGCGCCTGGATCAGCAAGTACTCAACCGCCGGATGCAATGCGACTGCGCGGTTGGCCGGCAGCGTCCACGGCGTGGTGGTCCAGATCGGCACGCCGGCAATGCCGCCCAGCGGACCACTGTCGAATGCTGCAGCCAGTGCACCCGCATCTACCGCCGGCATCAGCACGTCAACTGCCGACGAGGTCTTGTCCTGATATTCGATCTCGGCTTCGGCCAGGGCCGAGCCGCAGTCGAAACACCAGTGAACCGGCTTCACGCCTTGCTGCAGATGGCCGTTGGCAACGATGTCGGCCAGTGCTCGCAGCATATTGGCCTCATACGAGAAATCCTTGGTTGCGTACGGGTTTTCCCATTCCCCAAGCACGCCCAGGCGCTTAAAGTCCACCCGCTGGCGGTCGATCTGCCGGCTTGCGTATTCCCGGCACTTCTGCCGGAAAGTCCGTGCATCGACCTTGCGGCCGACTTTGCCGACCTTCTTCTCCACCTGTATTTCAATCGGCAGACCATGGCAATCCCAGCCCGGAACGTACGGCGAACGATAGCCGGCCATCAGCCGTGACTTCACCACGATGTCTTTCAGAATCTTATTGACTGCATGGCCGATATGAATATCGCCGTTCGCATACGGCGGACCGTCGTGCAGAATAAACAGCGGTCGGTCGCGCGTGCCGTTCTGAATCTGCTGATAGCGCTCCTCGGCTTCCCAGCGCTTTAACATCTGCGGTTCCCGCTGGGCCAGACTGGCCTTCATCGGAAACGAGGTTTTCGGTAAATTGATGGTCTCTTTATAATTCATGTCAACCGACTCCGGAATATACGCGGCACTCTGCCGCTATTCCGCATTGGCCAGCAATCGCCGGGCCTGTTCTTCGTCCTCGCGCATCTGCGCCACTAATTGTTCCAGATCTTCAAAATGTTCTTCATCCCGAATACGGCTGATTAACCGGACCCGCATACGTCGGCGGTACAGATCGGCGTCGAAGTCAAATAAATGCACCTCCAACAGCAACCCGCTGCCACCGACTGTCGGCCGGTGCCCGATACTGGCCACACCTGGCAGATCGTTGCCGATTCCCTCAACCGCGCAGCGCACCGCATATATTCCGCCCACCGGGCACGGTTTCAAACCGACCCTGATGTTGGCGGTCGGATAGCCCAGCTTGCGGCCAAGCCGATTTCCGGCGATGACCCTGCCGCCGAGTTCGAAGGGCCGCCCCAGATAAGCTTGTGCCAGCGCCATTTCGCCATCGGCCAGCGCGGTCCGAATGGCGCTGCTGCTGACCCGCACGCCGCCAACCCGCTCGGCCGCATGACAATGAACCTGATAGCCGAATTCGGCTCCGTACCGGGACAGCAGTTCGACATCGCCGCTGCGGTCGCGACCGAACCGAAAATCTTCTCCGACAACCACATGCCGGACATTCAACCCTTCCACCAAAACCCGCGATACAAATGTCCTCGGGCTCATCGAGGCCAATTCGGCATTAAACCGCAACAACCAGAACAGGTCTATGCCTGAGCGGGCCAATTGGCGGTATCTCTGCCGCGGAGTCTGTAACCGCGCCGGTGCCCGCTCGGGATAAAAAAACGCCAGCGGCAGCGGTTCGAAGCTGACCAGCGCCGTGTGCATTCGACTGCCGGCCAGTTGCACCACTTTACGCAACAAAGCCTGGTGCCCCAGGTGCAGCCCATCGAAGTTTCCGATCGTCGCCGCGCTTGGTATACCGGCTGCCGGATTAGCCTGTAAGTCCCGAAATAGCCTGGGCCCGGAATGGCTCAACGCTTACTCCGTCAAAAAGCAGTCATTATAGTGAACGCCCGCGCCAAGTCCACGGACGCAAAGGACGGGTAGTACGTCAGTTTGAAATTTCCCATGAATCTGGGTGAAAGCGGCTTGAATCCTGCTTTTCTCTACATTACCGTGAACCCACGAGGCTAGCAACCTCTCTAGGCGG
>JANQPM010000119.1 GCA_028289465.1 Lysobacterales bacterium
TTGGGGGCGTGCGGTTGCGGTTTTCGTCCGCACGCGCTTAACCGTTCCGTCAGAAGGCTTCTTCGCTATCGCGAAACCGCCATCTGACTCCACCTGCACTACGAAGGACGTGGGTGCGGGACTCCTGATTTATTCGCATATAAAAAAAGCGCCGGGAGAATATCCCAGCGCTTTTCCGGCGGCTTGCGACCGCCGCTGCTATTTCTGCTGCCG
Source organism: Lysobacterales bacterium (assembly GCA_028289465.1). Taxonomy (GTDB): domain Bacteria; phylum Pseudomonadota; class Gammaproteobacteria; order Xanthomonadales; family SZUA-36; genus JANQPM01. The sequence continues at coordinate 214 of JANQPM010000119.1, forward strand.
ATTCAGACTTGGCACTCTGGTTATTCGGTGCGGAAATAGCGCTCCATCATTCCGTTTACGGTAATCCGCAGCCGTTCGATGCTTCTTGCCATCGGCACAAATTCTTCCACCGGCCCTTCGGATACCTTGGATAGTTGCTTGCCCAATGAAACCTGTTCAATGGTCTCGCTGAGCCATTGAATGCTGTTTTTGAGCTGCATCGGCACATAGAAAGCGGCGAACAGCAGAATAACGATAGTAACCAGGCCCAGAACCAAGGAGATTATGCTGGATAACAGCAATTCGCGTTCCAGCTGACGGGCGGTGGTTTCAGCCCAGCCGACCTTGTTTTCGATGGTCTGTTCGAGTTCTCTGGTCGCTCTGTCCATTCGTCCCTGGGGGTCGGCAAGGCGGGCTTCAAAAGCGGTCAGATCGTCAAGGGTGACTTCGTTCTCATGACTTGCAACATCGGCTGTGATTGCATGAAAGCTTTCCGTGTACTCGCCCACTGCCTGATTGAGATCGTTCATCTTCCGCGTTTCGGTATCGTTCATATCCAGTGCGGAGAGTACTTCGCGCATCGTTTCGTGGAACTGCTGTTCCTGGCTGGACCACTTGCCCAATGCAATATTGCGGGATGCATCGTTGTGCAGGTTAACGAAGTATTCCAATTCATTAACGCGCAGCGAATACAGTTCTGCTTCAAGTTTATGCAGCAGACGTATACCTGCTTCGGCCTCGATGCTGGCTTCCAGCTTCTTAGTGCCGTCCCAGGCGTCATAACTTAATGCCAATACGATCACCGCGACGACGGCTGCAGTAGCCCACGACGACAATCGAATGGTTCTGGTTAGAGAATGTCTTTTCATATCGGAACCTCGGATTTGTTTCTACATGACTTAATAAATATGTGAGGGATCAAATATTATTCGCTAGGAGCTCATTGCGAAGTTCATCAATGACTTCATCCCGGTTGATCGCGGTGGGAAGCAAGCCGTGCAACTGACGCAGCACGGACACGATATGTATTGACGAGAGCTTCTCGGTACCTTTTTCTTCGAGCGGTTTGATCACATCCCGAACCACCATATGAGCTAACGGACCCATGTGGATAAGGAGTCGAGATACCAATATGGACTCCAATCCCTTTAATTCATAATTTTCCACTTGATAAACCCCTGTTCGAGTTTCAGGATTACCGCGGCCCGGTGTGGCCGGACCGCGGCGGGTGTTAGGTGAAGGTGGCCTTATTGTAAGGCTTCAGAAAACGCTTAGCTAGAAGCTGAAACGGGGGCCGAGGAAGAATTTGTTGTCGCTATCGACATGCGTTATTTCGATATACAGACCAACACGATCGTTAAGCTTGAACTGGCTAGCCAGAGACGCGCCTAACGACCCACCTTCCTCTTCAGCTTCGGTATAGCTCAGCAACAGTGAATATTCGAACCAACTGGCTGGTGCGCTGCGCCACCCGCTCTCGAAAACGTATAAACGCTCGTCGATAGAGTGTGGATCAGCGTGAGCCTCGGGGGGGGGTGTTTCGGTAATATTCCTATCGCCGATATATAAGCGATTGACAAATTCGGAGTGCGTGCCTACCGGGTGACTATACCCGATACCGATTTGCCATTGTTCTTCGTCCTCATCAACAAAGCCACCAACATGATGAGCACCATCCGTACTGGCTTCACTATCCTTGGAGCCGCTTAGTTCTTCATAACTTGCAATTACATGCCAGTTATGATTAATCGCAAAGGAACCAAGAAGTTCAAATCCTTCCAAATCCGAATCACCCGTGGTCAGGTATCCAGCTTCCACATAGTTGTGCTTCAGTGGTGAATGGTGCCCATCATGTTGGGAGCCTCCATGCTGCTCTTCGGCCAGGGCGAGCGTGGACAAAGGCAGGATGCTTAAAAGTAGTAAGTATTTCATTGTTTCATTTTCTGTGTTTTATCATTGGGGCACACTATGACTTTCCACGATGAAACGAGTATGATTTTTTTATTAAAAAACCATTAAAATCCTGACAAGCATTCATACTGCAGCCGCCGTTATTCCTAGCGACCAGGGTTTTGCTTTATTTTAAAAAAAGTAGTACAAGATAGTTTTTCGGGGCCGGGCTCCGGTTGAGGACGACGAGAAGTACCGGAAGCACCTTCGGGGGATAGTAAATGTCGGGGGAAATCGAATACCAGTCGAAAACCGCAGCGTGTTGTCTACCGGTTGACTTGCCGGAACGGGGACGCTGTCATATCAATGTTCGTCTGCTGGGCGTCTGTTAGCCGGACGGTATGAAGGGGTAGCAGTGGGGTTGAATACCGTTCTTACTCTCAGGCCACTGGGCGATTTTCTCAGGTTCGACGGCCGTCTGCTGATCAGCGGTCTTCTCGTTGCCTATCTCACCAGCTACTTATACGCTGCGCTTACCGCACCGCTGCCGTTGGAGTGGTGGCTGGACAATATTGTGGTGCTGGCGTTTTGGCTTGGTGCCTGGTGGTATCGCGACAGGGTATTTATCAGCGTCGTCAGCATGATTGCGATACTCGCTTTTCTGTTCATCCACCTTGTCGGCGCCTACTACGTTTATGAGAATGTGCCTGCCGGGGAGTGGTTCAAGCAATGGTTCGGCTGGCAAAGAAACCATTTCGACCGGCTGGCGCATTTTGCGTTCGGCCTGTGCTTCATCATGCCGCTGGCCGAGTGCCTGAAAAGCGGCCGCAAGCGACTGCCCGACTGGATCGTCCGCAGTTTTCCAGTTTCCCTGATAGTCGCGTTGAGCGCGGTTTACGAGATACTGGAGGCCATCGTGGCGGAGCTGGTCAGGCCGGAAGTCGGCGCGGCATTCCTCGGCGCGCAGGGGGATATCTGGGACGCCCAGGCCGACATGCTGGCCGCGTTGCTCGGATCGGTCGCCGGCTTGCTGCTTTTTTCCGTACTGACGCGCATCGCCGCGAATCGGAAGTAGGCCATGACCGCCAGGCCCGAATATCCACACGTCCTTTTCAGCGATCAACGGCTTTCCCGGTAATGGCCTCGCTGTCTCTGCAAATCGTCGACACGGTGCAGGCCATCGAGCCGTCACTGTGGCGGCGGCTGGCGGCGGACGACGATCCATTGTGGAGCTGGCAGTTTTTTGCACACATGGAATCCACCGGAGTCGGCCCTGACCGCTTCGAGTATTTGCTGGTTTACCGCCGCGGGGAACTGGCTGCGATCATGCCCGCATTTATGTTCCGCCACTATCCGCTGGAACTGAGCAGTGGGCCGCTGTGGATGGCCCTCAGCCGCCGAATACGTGGCTGGTGGCCCGGATTCTTCTCCATTCCGGTTTATTTCTGCGGTCATCCGATGGCGCAGGGCAGGCTGTTGCGGTCAGCGTCCGGCAGCGAACACGAGATTGCGTACATCCGACAGCAGGCGCGGGCCAGAGCCGACCTGCTGGGCTATAACTGGTTGGTATTTAAGGATTTCCGGCCCAGTGCGGTCAGCCGGGTCCTGGCCGACAAGCATTGCCTCGGTATTCCGGCATTGCCGGATGCGGTTCTGGAGTTACCGGTGACGGATTTCGAGGCCTATTTACGGGCTATCAAACCCAAGGCCAGGCGCAATATCCGCGCGAAACAACGGCACTTCGAGCGCCACAACGGGTTCTCGATGGACGTGCAGTCTTGGCCGGACGATCTGGCGGGCGCTGCGCGGCGGCTGTATCTGCAGGTTCTGCGGCGGGCGCCGACCCGGCTGGATGTCTTGAGCGATGCGTTTTTTGACCACCTGTCGGCAGTGCCCGGCCTGCAGTTGAAGACGGTTACCGTGCGCGAGGCCAAAAAACCGGTTGCGTTTGCGCTTTTTCTGTTTCACGGCACGCAGGGTTACTGCCTTCGGGTCGGGATGGACTACGAGCGGATAAAATCGAGCATGGCGTATTTCGTCATGCACTACCAGGTCATCAAGCTGGCGATAGAAAACCGCTGCCGCCAGTTGAATTTCTGCCAGACCACCTACCACTTCAAGCGGGAACTGGGCTGCCGGATGATGCGGCAGGATTTCATCGTCAGCCATCGCAACCGGATGGTTCAGGCGCTGCTGCCACGGGTTCTGCCGAGTCTGTTTTCGCACTATCGCAAGCGCAACGGCTTCACCGGTGCTTATCATGATGGTGCCTACCATGATGCTGTCGCCTAAGCCCGTCGCCGTCAGCCGGTCGTGGCAGCGGATCCGGTTTCCGTGGTGGCGGCTGCTGGGTTCCGCCAGGGCCAACGACTGGGTGGAAGTACTGCAGCGCCACCGGCCTGCCGGCGGCGACTACCTGTGCTTCGGTCCGCCCGGTCCGGCGAAGATCTACATCGTCTGCAATCCGGATGCGATTCAGCGGATATTCGCTGACCAGTCCGGTCTGTATTGCCGAGGCGAACCCCGTTGGACGCCGCTGCGCCGGGTACTGGGCGATGGCCTGATCACCGCGGACGGCGAGCGGCATCGACGCAATCGGCGGGTATTGGCAAAGCTGTTCAAGGCAGACTGGCTGCAGCAGCAGGCACAGCATGTCCAGGTATTTACCGAGCAGTGGATCAGTCGCTGGCGCGAGGCCGCCGGCAGCACCGTGGATGTCCATGAGGAAATGATTCTGATCACGCTGAAATGCATCGGCAAAATGCTGTTCAATATCTCGTTTGAGGAAGAGCTGCGCTTCGGTCGAATCTTCAAGAACCTCAATGCCCTGACCAACCGAATCGACGTCGCGGTGTTCAGCCTGGTGCCTTGGCTTCCGGTTCGAGTGAATCGGACGCTCAAACACGGGATTCGCGAAATCGACGCGTACATCGGCCAGATGATTTGGCAGCACCGGGAACGGAACGCGCCGGCCGCCGCCGATGCACTGGACTATCTGCTGTCGGTTCAGGCCGAGGCCGGCTGGGACGACCGGCAATTGCGCGACGAATTGGTCACGCTGTTCGGTGCCGGGCACGAAAGCGTTGCAGCAGCGCTGACCTGGAGCTGGTACCTGCTGGATCGTTATCCGGACATTGCCGACCGGGTGCGCCGGGAAGCGGACCGGGTACTCACGCAGGACCGGCCGGCCTATGAACAACTGCAGCACCTGGTGTATACCCGCCAGGTACTTCGCGAATCCATGCGGCTGTATCCGCCGGTCTGGTTCAACGGCCGCAAGACCACCCGGGCGACGGAGATCGACGGGCACCCGCTGCCGGCCGGCGCCCGGGTCTGGCTGCTGCCGTTTCTGGTTCACCGCGATCCGCGCTGGTTTCCGCAACCGACGGTCATGTGCCCGCAGCGCTTTGATCAATCCTCGAACCTCGCGTTTAACGCCAAAGCCTATTTCCCTTTCGGCAAAGGTGCGCGCATGTGTCTCGGGCATTTCTTCGCAGAAATGGAGGCAACCCTGATTCTGGCCGGCCTGGCCCGCCATTTTCGGCTGCATCGTACGAACCGGACAGAGCCCCGCCTGAACGCCGGCACCACGCTTTATCCGCGCGGCGGTATGCCGATGACCGTGATGCCGCACCCGCAGGAAGCGCCATGCAGTTAAATCAGGCAGATAAAAGCGTTTCCGCGCCAACCGGAGGCCGCCGCAGGTGGCGGACCTATTCGGTCGACTGGCGGCAATGCCTGCGGCATGGCCTTCGCGGTTCGCTGATTCAACAGCTCACCCGCGCCAAGCAGCAGCATGGCGACTATTTACGAATCCGTCTGTTCGGGCCGCTGGGGTTTTATGTACTGACCGATCCGGAAAGCATCGCCCATGTCATGGTCAAGAACCAGAAAAACTACATTCGCGGCGAACCGCCTTGGACCCATCTACGGCGCGGGCTGGGCAACGGTCTGGTCACCTCGGACGGGGACATCCACCGCGAGCACCGGAAAATCGTAATGCAGTGCTTTACACGCGCCAAGATTGCCGAATACGGGCGCTTCGTCGAGCAGGCGGTGGCGCACCTGCGCCAGGACTGGCAGTCTGTGGCAGGCCGGACCGCAGATGTGCATGAAGCGATGGTCTCGCATACGCTGTTGATCATTGGCCGGGTGCTGTTCGGGCTGGATTTATCCGACCAGGTGATCAGTCTGATGCGGGCCAGCCAGCAGGTAAACCACGCTGCGACCACCATTGATCTAAGTCTGCTTGGCCGGGCCGGATTTATACCGACGCGGACGGTCAGACGCTTGAATCGAGCGGTTAAGCGCCTGGATGCGCTGCTCTACGGGATGATCCATGTCCGTCGGGCCGAGGGTGCCGACGGAGCCGATGTATTGTCCGCGCTGCTGCGCTGTCAGGCCGCCAACCAAGACAACCCGAATTCACACCAGCGCCTGTCGGACAAAGACATCCGTGACGAACTGGCGACGCTGTTCGGCGCCGGGCATGAGACTTCAGCCTGCATGCTGAGCTGGACCTGGTTGCTGCTTTCTCAGAATCCCAAGGTAAGGCAGCGCCTGCAGGCCGAACTAAAACGGGTTCTGAACGGCCGTGATCCCCGCGTGGAAGATGTACCGAAACTGGTCTACACGGCTCAGGTATTGAAAGAATCCATGCGTATTTACCCGCCGGTATGGATCAACGGGCGGCAGGCGGTCGAGGAGGACTGGGTCAACGGTCGCAGAGTTGCACCCGGCATGATGATGTGGATACCCTCCTATCTGGTCCACCACGACGCGCGCTGGTATCCGCAGCCCGAACGGTTCCTGCCGGAACGTTTTCAGGACAACACGCCGTCCCCCACCGATTTTCGCTATTTTCCGTTCGGCGGCGGGTCGCGCCTTTGCGTCGGCGGCGGCTTTGCGATGATGGAAGGGATTCTGACGCTGGCCGGCGTGGCGCAGCATTTTAATCTGGGGTATGCCGGCAACCAGCCGGTCCAGCCGTATCCCCTGGTCAGTCTGACTCCGCGAGGCGGCATGCCGATGCGGATCGACGCGGTGAGCTGATATGCGATCCGATCACTGGTTAAACGGCAAAACGGCGGTGATTACCGGTGCTGCCGGCGGGCTGGGTCGGGCCCTGGCCGAGGCTGCGGCCGTCGCCGGGGCCAATGTAGAGCTGGTTGATATCGACCGAACCGGGCTGGAAACCACGGCAGCGCAGATCGGAAAACGGGGTGGCCGGTGTCAATCGCTGGTTGCGGATCTGGGCTCCGTACGCGATATCGAACACCTGGCTGCCGCTGTCGCAGAGCGTCATCGCCAAGTGGATTTGTTGATCAATAATGCGGGCTTTTGCATCAGCGGCGATCTGCTCGCGCAGTCGCCCGAGGAAATCGAACGCATTACCCGGGTCAATCAGATGGCGGTGGTCTACGGTTGCCGCGCTTTCGCGCCGTTGCTGATGAAGTCGCGCCGGGCCCAGGTAGTCAACATTTCCAGTGCGCTGGGCTTGATTGGCGCTGCGTCGCAGACCACCTACAGCATGACGAAATTTGCCGTTCGCGGTTTCAGCGAAGCCCTGCGCAGCGAATGGAGGGCGCTGGGTATCGGCGTGACCACGGTATTCCCAGGTGCAATCAATTCCAATATCGTGCGCAACACGGTTCAGGCCGAACCCCTGTCTGCGGCCGAGCAGCGTTTTGTGCAGCGCTACTTTGAGGTATGGGGCATCAGCACCGCCAAAGCCGCCACGAAGATACTGCGCGGTGCGAGCCGCAATGCAGCAAGGGTGCGCATTACCTCAGAGGCCTTTTTGATCGACTGGGCTGCCCGGCTGATGCCGGGGGGCCTGCAATATCTGGCAGCCTGGTCGCGCGATGTCTATCGCCGGCGCTGGCGGGGGGCACGCTGATATGAGGCCATCGGTCAGTATCACCGAACCCGGCGCGACCTTGCATCCGCATTACAATCCGGCCGCACCACGCACTTTGGGAGCCGCATTCAGGCTGTTTGCCAGACAGCCATCGCCGCGCCGGCTGATGGTTGGCGCCGCGCTGGCGCTGCTGTGGCGTTTCTATCTCGGCCTGCCGGGTTGGGCCGATCTGGCGCTGGCCGCCGGTATCGTGATTTACTGGCCACTGCAGGAATGGGCAGTGCACCGCTACCTGCTGCATATGAAACCCGTCACGGTGCGCGGCCGGTCCGTATTGCCGATTCAGGTACGAAACCACCAACTGCATCATCGAGATCCGTGGCGCCTGGATGTGCTGTTCATCTATAAAGGGGCGTTCAAATACGCGTTGCCGGTGATTGTCGGCCTGTTCTGGCTATTGACCAGGGACTGGCCGTTGACGGCCACCGGTGTCGGGGCGTATTTACTGGTGCTGCTGCGCTACGAATGGACCCATTACCTGACCCACACCCCGTATCAGCCGCGCAGCCGCTGGTATCGAAAACGTTATCTGAACCATCGGCGGCACCACTTTCTCGATGAGCAGCGCATGTTCGGCGTGACCGCGCTGGTTATGGACAAGGCGCTCGGAACCGCCGGCTCGAAGCTTCGGCGGCCCGCTGACTGACCGTGTTGTTATCGCTGTACGACAAACTGGTAGACCGCCTGCTGCGCGTTAAGGGCTACCGCACCTGGGTCTGGCGCATCTGGTACCCGTATCTGACCCGGCTGACGCAGGACGCCGATATCACCTTTCTCAACTATGCGTTACAGCCGGCGCCTCCGCATCAGCCGCTGCAATTGCAGGAAAAAGACGAAGACGACCGGCTGTGTATCAATCTCTACCACCATGTGCTCGCCGGCCAGTCGATTGCCGGTCGCACGGTACTGGAAGTGAGCTGCGGCCACGGTGGCGGGGCTTCCTATTTGTGCCGCTACTGGCGCCCCGAGCTCTACGTTGCGGTGGACCTGAATCGCAACGGCGTTGCATTTTGCGCCCGGCGCCACGATTGTGCCGGGCTTGAGTTCACTGTCGGCAACGCACAGGCGCTGCCGTTTCCGAAAGCGGTTTTCGACCGTATCATCAATGTGGAGGCTTCCCACTGTTATGCCGATTTTCGCGGATTTCTGAAGCAGGTTTGGCAGAGGCTGCGGCCTGGCGGCTATTTCCTGTATGCCGATTTCCGGCCGGAGAAAGAACTGCCGGACTGGGAACGGACGCTGACCGATACCGGATTTCGGATCGTGCGGCAGCAGGATATTACCGATTCGGTGGTTCAAGGCATGCGCGCCAACAGCCGAAGATACCGGCGGTTGATCAAGCGCTGTTTTCCGTTCGGGCTGCGCTGGCTGGCGCGTCTTTTCAGCGGTATCGAAGGTTCCCGAATCTATCATGCGATGAACCGGCGCGAGCTGGTTTACCGCTCCTACTGTCTGCTCAAGCCGCGACGCGCAGGTGATTAGCTACGGGTCAATGTTGACGGTTCAATTTCTTAGGCGCTGCTGAATATCATCGAGCAGCCGTCCCCACGGTTTTAGTCGTTGCAGACTTTCGGGCAGTTCGTCGATCGCGTGCCTGGCCGACTCGATATCCTCGTAGACACCGTAAATCAGCGACAGCAGACGTTGTTCGTCGCGCTTGATTCGGTACATGGCCATTCGACCTTCGAGGCCATATCGGTCGATAAAATTCATAATGCCGATGGCATCGGTCATCACTGCGAGTTGAAGGGTATAGTGGTCCGGGTTCTGCTGCATGATCCAGTTTACGCCCTGTAGTGAGAACGGCGGTTTGCTGCCTGATTCGTTGCTGCCCGTCTCAAGACCACTCTTTCCTGGATTGCCCGGCTCAGCCAGTGCGACCGCACGGCTGCCGGCGGGCTTAACAGTTTCGCCGACCGGCACCGGTGCCGAATCCGGCGGACTGGTGGCCTCAGCGTCTGCCAACGGTGCGGGATCGGATAGCCTTGTGTTTTCGCCGGCTGCGACCCGTTCGGGAACGGGTGGCTTTGTAGTCTCGCCGGCTGCGATCGCCGCCGGCTCCGGCGGGGTTGCGACCGGTACGGGGCCGCCTGGCTTCGCAGTCTCGCTGGACGTTACCGATACCGAATCGGAGGGTATGTTTTGAGAATCGAAGATTTCCTTTGCCCGCCGGTGTCCGCGCTGGGCCGCCATCCGGTACCAGCGCATGGCTTCGACCCGGTCCCTTTTCACGCCACGGCCCAGAAAGTAGTGCGTGCCCAGATTGTATTGCGCGCTGGGCAGGCCCTGGTCGGCTGCCTTACGCCACCAGCGGATCGCTTCCTGGTCGTTCACCGCAACACCGTTACCCCGGGCGTAAGCATTACCCAGATTGAATTGGGCGGCCGGCAGGCCTTGCAGGGCTGCCAATTGATACCAGTAAACTGACTGAATATAGTTCTGCTCGACGCCTTGTCCTCGTTCGTAGATCAAACCGACCCCGAACTGGGCACGGGCGTCGCCGGCTTCCGCCAGCGGCAACCAGTGGGTCAAAGCCTGCCGGTGATCGCCCGCGTCGAATGCCCGGCGTCCGTCGCTGAATCCGTCCGCGGACGCAGTGGCGGCCATGCACCAGAGCAGGAAGGCCATGCAGCCCAGCCAGCGCCGGCAGGTTTGCCGGGCACGGCGTTTGCCACAATTGCGTTTGATAGGATTACGCTTGATCGGGTCGCGTCTGATGAGGCCGTGCTCTATGGGATAACCGTGCAGGACCCTCACGGTCAGGAAGCGCTCTCGAATGTCCGGTCTTTCCCACGGTCTTTCTTGGCGCGCTTGAACAGCCGATCGTTGAGTTTTGCCTGCGGGTGTATGCTGAGCGCATCGCCGGTGACGAGCTCGGCAGTCCCCATGCAGTAGTTTTCCATTCCGTTGGCCAGCGCCTGGTCCCGGGCGGTAAAGGCCAGTTCGCGAATTGCCTTGAGCGCTTCAGCATGGTTCCAGATTCGATCGATCGAATGTTCATGAAGGTTGCCGACCAGCCGCCGGAATTGCACGCAGGGGTAGACATTGCCGAACGGGTCTATGGCCAGGTTGGTCGATCCGGCACCGCAGTTTTTCAGCCGGCGCCCGGTCTGTATGGCCTGGCCATGGTCCGATTTGGGGTCCGGGTTGCGGTCCGGGTCACGATTTGGGCTTTGTTCGAATGATGCGTTTTTGCCGACAACATTGACGGTCAGCGTTTTTTCCTGCTGTGCGCGTGTCTTCTCCGCCGCGCGCATCGCATGCTGTATCGTCAGCCGGTACATGTTTTCAATGCCGGCCGGGCTCGCGGTCAGTTGCACCGGGCCGGTATCGCCGTTATCGCGGGGGGTGATGACCGGGTCGAACTGAATCGGGCAATCCAACTCGTCGGCCAACGCGAGCATGGCTTCCACTTCGTGCTCGTTGTAGCGGGTCAGCGCACTGTTGATTTTTACCCGCATGCCGAGCGACCGCAGGGTTCTAATGTTGCCGATCAGGCGCTTGAAACTGCCATTCTGCAAGGTTTGCCGGTCGTGGGTTTTCGCGCACGCGCCATGCAGGCTGGTCTCGATCTGCCACGGATCCACCTCGCGTTTCAGGCGTTCCGCATTGCGCCGGTTCAGCGGCAGCGCGTTGCTCTTAACGGTGATCGAGAAACCCTTGTCCCGGGCGTAGCTTGCGACCTCGTAGAAGTGTGGATAGATCAACGGCTCGCCGCCGGTGAAGGAAACGCTGAGCGTACCCATCTGCACCAGATCGTCCAGCAATCGCCGGTAGTGTTCCGGCGTCAGGCGCTTGCCGGCCAGGTTCAGGTCGTTGTAACAGAACTGGCACTTGAGATTGCACTGATAGGTCAGCTCCAGCAGCACCGATACCAGATGGTTGCGCTCGCGCGCACTGGCCATTAGCCGATGGAAGCTCATCGCTGCACAGCCTCGCCGCTGAGCAAGATACCCTCATCCGCCAGTTCGGCAACAAATGAACGGATATCGCGAACCAGCTCATTTTCGCTGACTGCATATTGCGGTTTCATGCGGTGGATGATCTGTGCAACCGAACGCTGCCCGTCGCACAGCTCGAGAAATGTCAGCCCCACCTCATTGATCACCATCACTTCGGCGCGGTCCTGGTGGATCAGCACGCCTTCGTCAAAGACGCGCCGAAAGCGAATTTTCGGTTCAAGCCGCCAAATCTGTTCCATCATCTTACTTCTCAACTTAGCAGATCAGGTCCAAGAAGTGCGCATCTTTGGAGAAATACAGGCGCCCGACAACCCCTGTATCAGCGACGGTTTGTAGCACATCCATCAGGCGTTCACGGCGCAGCGGGTCCTGGTTTACAAAAGGTGCGCTGCCCATCAGCAGGCTGACGGCTTCGGCTGGCGAGGCCACCGCGATGCGGTTTTCCCGGTCTTTTTGCAGCCGCAACAGCCGATGAACCGGATAGTTCAGGCCGGCGCCGGTGCTGTCGCCGACCGATCCGCAAAACGGCAGCTTCTCGGCGCGCCAGTTCCCGTTATGCGAAACCAGTGCGTTGATATCGTCGCTAAGCACCGGACAGCCCTGTGCCATTGCAAAACGGCTGGCCGTGGATTTTCCGGCCCCCGAGTGCCCGAACAGAATCGTGGCACCGCCGCCCTTGACGATCGCGGCGGAGTGCAGCAGGACCCCGCCTCGGTACAACAGGTCATAAGCGGTGATCAGGCGCAGTGCGTTTTCCAGCATCCCGGCAAAATAGGGCCCGCCCTGCGGATCGCAGATCAAGTCCATGCCGAGGCGCTCCTCCAGATGTAGGATGCCGCTGCACCAGTCCGATGTATAGGCAACGGACTTCGCTTGAAAGTCCAGCGAAGAGGTCTCGTTCAGGTCGTGGCCCTGCGGCTCGGGCCGAGGCAGTTGTCCGGGGTCGGCAAGCTGAATCCGCAGCGCGTTGGCCGACGGGCCAGCCGGCAAATGCGGCAGCCGGTATTCGGCCAGTTTTGCCGGTACGGCGGCTTGCCAGGATTCCGGAATTCCGGAAATTCGGCAGGCCCGCCCTGCGAGTCGCAGGCACAGGTCGCCATTGACCGGCGCTGTTGTCCGAGCCGGGAAGTCAGTCGCAGACCTGGCGGGCAGCGGACTCATCCGCGCCTCAGCTTGCGGTATAGCAAATAACCGAACGCCTTGATGAATCGTACCGCGGCCCATGCGCGCCGGTACAGGGGGTAACGCACGGGCACGCCGTCGATTGCGGTGACTTTGCCGAGAATTCTGTCGACGGAGAAAGGTGCATCCGGCCGCGCTTCGCGATCGGCCTGGGTAATAGCGATCCAGCCATGCCTGCCCGGAGAGAAGCCGAGCAGGCGATGGCTGACCATCCGCTGATCGCCGCGACCGAAAACGATAATATCGCCGGGCAGGTAAAAGCGCTGCCGGGCGAGCTGTACTCGACAGCCGTTGCGCAGCAGGTTTCCCATGCAGTTGCCGTTGACCTGTACGGTCAGGGGACCATCCTTGATCAGTTCGAAGGCGGCGTTGTAGAGCATCAGAGATAGCCAGTCGTATCCCAGCGGCACGAGCATACGCGAACGGGCGAGGCAAGAAAAGCGAGTAGCGGTGCCGCAACACCATGAACGGCTTTCCGATCTGACGTGAAAAGCGCTGGTCGATTCGGCCTGCTGGGTTTGTGGGAGCTTGTAAAATTTCCGCCTTTTAGCATAATCTTATAAGGTCGGTGAGATATGCCAAGTTCACTTTCGTATAAATCGGGAGCGCGATGAATACCAGCTCTGGGAACATAAACTCCGGGAAAACTGATTCAGGCTCAGATAGCGACCGCAAACAACCTGAAGATTCTTTAAAGCGGTATGAAAAACCGCGCATCGTCAGCCGCGAGCGGCTGGAGTCGGTTGCCGCGGTTTGCAGCGGACCCAATTCCAAGGAAACCGGTCAGTTCGACAGCACCGGCGTTACGCTATGCGGTGCCAATGGCGGCCAAATCAGGTCCTAACCCTAATCAGACCTTGCCCGCATACCGGTCACAAGGAGTTTAGTCACCGATCACCTCGTCTTGCACCAGACGCCCCGCTTCCAGCCTCAGCAGGCGGTTCAGGTGTTTAATCACTTTGTCGCTGTGAGTGACCACAATGACGGTCTTCTCGGCGTATTCCTGTTCCAGCATGCGTAAGAATTCCGCCTGTGCCGTGTCGTCCAGCATTCGCGTGGGTTCGTCGAACAACACGAGTTGAGACGACGGACGCAGCAGAGCACGGGCCAGAATAATCCGCTGTATCTGTCCTCCGGAAAGCTTCAGGCCCTGCGCGCCGGCGAGCGTGTCATAGCCGTCCGGCAAGGATCGGACCATTGCGTCCACGCCGGCTTTCCGGGCGCATTCCATGACGGCGTCCTGTTCCGCGCCGAGGTTCCCGTAGCGGATGTTCTCCAGAATGCTCCGGTTCCCGAGCAACGGGTTTTGCGGGACCAGGGTGATGTGCTCGCGCAGCAAACGCCGGTCCAGCCGAGACCAGTCCTGGTCATTCCAGAACAGCATGCCGGGCGCGATTCGGTCCATACCCAGCATCAGGTTGATCAGCGTGGTTTTACCGGCTCCGTTGGGGCCGGTCAGGGCTATTTTCTCGCCGTGGCGGATCGTCAAATTGATATCCTGCAGCACCGGGTTGCCCGGTCGGTAGCCAAAGTTCAAACGCTGCACTTCGATACGGCGCAGCGGCCGGGCGGGCGCCGCCGCGTCGCCGGTATCGGTTTCCTTCGGCTGGTTAAGAAAGTCTGATAGCCGGTCGGCGGCGGCGACCCCTTGCCGGCCCTGGCCGATCAGATTGGCGAGCTGACCGAGCTGACGCAATAGCAGTAGTGCGAAAACGGCTGCAGGCAGCATCGTTTCCAGGCGCACGGATTGTGCTCGGACCTGCCGATACAACAGCCACGCAGCGATCCCGAACAGCAGAATACCGGCGATCTGTGTCATTGAAGCCAGCCACAAGCGCTGCATGCGTTCCCGCCTGCTGCCGCTGACGATAGCCTGTTGCAGCCCGCGGTAGCGCGATCGGAAAAAGTCGCCCAGGCCGTAAGCCTTTACCGTGCCGATCTGCAACAGACTGCTTTCCACCAGGCTGTGAGCCAGCGCATGTTGATCCAGCAACTGCCGGGCGGTGGTGTGGAAGCGGCGGCTGGCCCGCCACAGCAGCAGGCCTGCTGCCGTAATCAGCAGTAAAGCGCCCGGTGCGGCCGACGGATAGTAGTGAAACAGTCCCGCCGTTGCACCGAGCAAAAAGGCCGCCGTGGTCACCAAGGATGGCAGTACGCCGGTGAAAAGCTGGCTCGCGCGGTAAGTATCCATTGCCATTGCAGCCAGCAGTTTTGCCGGACTCCGCGCCCGGTGCACGGACATTTCGGCCTCCAGTGCATGCCGGTATTGCAGCAGGCGGAATTCAGCGTTCAAACGATCGCTGATACGTGCCGACCATTCATTGGCGAACGCATGCAGGGCCAGCGAGACCAGCAGCATACCAAGCACTACCGGCAGCGTGATTTTGACGTCCGCTGCAGACGCCTGTAGCTGCGCTACCAGGTAACCCAGCAGTACCGGAATGCTCAAGGTTGCCACGACAGCGAGAACCGCAACCGCGGACGCACCGAACAACGGCCGCAACCCGCGGCGGACAATTGCCGAAAGCGAGGGGTGCCATCGCTTAAACAAGTGATTCACCTACAGAAAATGCCGGCCGTTCCGGCAAGCGGTCAGAGGCGAAATATGAACGACTGTTTCCATCAGACAATCAATGTGTTAGCGGATGTTTATTGCTATACTTATCCACTTCATCATAAAGGCTGAGAAACCAACAGGCTAACTAAGCATGGTGAAATACTCAATTCTAGTGCTGATGGTGAGCGCCATCAGTTCGGGAGTGTCGGCTCAGGACAATAGCTACAGGGATGTTGAGTATGATCTTAGGCAAGGTCTGGAGCTGCGAGAAGTTGCGCGACGGGCACACGCCAATGCCGAGGGGTATTGGGATGAAAAACCGCCGTCAGATTATTCCGGAACCGATTATCCTGGAACCGACCAAAACTTGTCCGCCTATGAAGCCGTAGACGAAATCTACAACCGGGCACGGGCTGCCCAGGGCAACCCGAAGCTGGATTCTCAAGCCTTGGACATTATTCATGTCGCAACCAGCGTCATCGATGCGTGGCCGCAGTGCGAAGACAGCTATGGCGCCATCAAGCGGGCCGTCGAAATAATGCCCCGCCGCGCCCCCGAACTGGTCGCGCAGGTTGCGGCCAACGGCAATTGCAAGTGCTCCGGCGCCGGGCTGTGGCCGCCGCAGCGGATCGAAACCCGAATGCGTTCGGATTTACGTCATGCATTGCTGGATGTACCGTCCGCCTGCGCCTGCTCGCAGACCGCCATGCTGGCCGGAGTTGCCGGCCTGCCTGAGAACGACGCTTACGCCGATGCCGCGACGGATGAAGAGCGCACCAACATCGCCAATGCGATGGCTGAACGCGTTCAGGAGATCGTCAACCAGACAATATCGGAGCAAAGCCGGAACGGCTGGGAATGCGCCTGCGTGGACATCAATATCGCGTCAACGATGCAGGCGATCGGCGCGGAAGGCCTGCAAGAGAGCGTATATACGAATCTGGCAGAGAAATATGCTAAAGCAGGCGGCGCCAGCCTGGTCGTGGATTCCTTTGGCGTTGTCGGCTGGTATCCGGATTTAGCCTGGGGCAAGGAGAGCTATATAAGCCGGGACAATGTGCTGCGCCGCAATGCGTCCGTTTACCGGGGTGACCGTCTGGTTCTCGATCCGTTCACGCCACGTACCGAATTCTACGGCCTTGAGGATGGCTCCTATGAGGGTTTCGGCCAGCATCAGATAACGTCGACCCAGATACCGACCGACATCATTATTTCCGAATACGCGGAAGGCTGGAATCAGAAATCGCTGGCTTTGCCTGAGGGCCAGCGGGACCCTGACGAGCGCAATCGCGCCATCGAGATTTACAACGGTTCGGGCAAGCCCATTGACCTGGGGCAGCGCCAGTATTTTGTCGAGATCTATGGAAAACCGGGTAAGCCTGGGCCGGTGTTGGCAGCGACCGGTACCAATGACACCGGTTCGGCTGAAGAGACAAGCCTGGTTAAAAACCGCGTGACCCTGGATTCGATAACGACATTTAAGCTGGACAGCTATGAATTATCAGCCGATGCCAAAACGGCATTGGATGGACTGGCCGCTACGCTGGGCTCGGTGGAGCTGGCCAGTGAAATACTGGTGGTTGGGCACACCTGTTCCCTGGCTTCGGACGAATACAATGCCGTGCTGTCGGAAAATCGTGCCCGTTCGGTACGTGACTATCTGGTCGCAAGAGGCATCGACCCGGCCCGGCTTCGTATTGAGGGACGCGGCGAAAGCGAGCCGGCTTTTTCCAACGCCACCGAGGAGTCGAGGCGCCGCAACCGCCGGGTTGAAGTCGATTTCGTGACTCAGCAGGAAGTCCGGCATGAGGTGCTTGCCGATGCACCGACCCCGGTAAGCGGCTGGGAGGCCGACTCGGTAGTCGTTGCCACTGACGAAGTCGGATACGGCAGTGCCGATACGCCGCGTCAGGTACTCACGCTGACCGGTGTTGTGGAACCGGGAAAAACCTTGGTCATTGCGTACAGCAAGTCGGATGACGCGCTGATCGAGCAAGCCGACATAGTGACGGACAAGCTGAACTTCGGGCCTAATGAATCATTGGCGATGCGCCGCGACGGCAATCCGACCATGTGCGAAGCCAGCGGGTACGCTTTCGTTAAGGACTACGACATCGACAGCGTCAGAAACCTGCAGCCCAGCCCGCCGTTTGTACCGGTTACCGGACCAATCACCGCGGATCCGGGTAAAACCGGGCCCAGAGGCGGCGACAAGGCCAGCCCCAACTGACAGTGTCAAACCTCCCGGCGGATATAAGTACACAATCTATACGCCCAGTGGAGGACAAGAATCCCGGACCGGCAGTGCTGAGCAAATTCATATTTCGAATCTGGGTGGCTGCAGCTAATCACAAGGTCCGTATAGCTGCATTTTTGACTTGCGACTTTGCCATACAAACTTTTGGAAACTGCTGGATAGGCATCATTTAGCATTTCTCCCTCCTCTTTTAGTGAGGGTTTATGCGCCTGACCAATAAGTCGGCGAGCCCAGTCCCACTGGCAGCCCAAACCCGAAGACCCAGACAAAGAATAATATCGTCCAGCAGATAAAGTAGAAGATCGAGTACGGCAACATCGTGGCGATCAGGGTGCCGATCCCCAGTTTCTTGTCATAGCGGCTGGCCCAGGCCAGGATCAGGCCGAAATAGCTCATCATCGGCGTGATAATGTTGGTGGAGGAATCGCCGATACGGTAAGCAGCCTGGATCACTTCGGGTGAGTAACCCAGTAGCATCAGCATCGGCACAAAAATGGGTGCGGTGACCGCCCACTGGGCAGAAGCTGATCCCAGGCTTAGGTTGACCAGCCCACAAATCATGATGAAGAAAAGGAATACGATCGGGCCGGTCAGGCCAATGGATTTCAGCAAATCAGCGCCCGTGATCGCGGTGATCAGCCCGAGATTGGTCCAGCCGAAGAACGCGACAAACTGGGCCGCGAAGAAAATCAGCACCATATATAAGCCCAAGGTAGACATGGCGGATGCCATGCCGTCGACCACATCCCGGTCGTTCTTGATGGTACCGGCGGTGCGACCATAGGCAAATCCGGTGACCAGGAAAAAAATGAATATCCACGCCACGATAGAACGGAAAAACGGCGTGGACGAGGACAGGAAACCCTGCCCTGCACTGGCCGGGTCTCGCAATACGCCTGATTCCGGCACCACCAGGAATGCAATCAAGGCAAGAATAGCCACCAGAGCCACACCCGCGCTGACCAATCCCTTTTTCTCAGTCGAACTTAGCCGCTGCATCTGTCTGCCATCAAGGATGGCCGGGTCAGCACGCGAGTCGTCGTATTCACCGAGCTTGGGCTCAACGATGAAGATCGTGACCAGCGAACCCACGACCGTGATCATGAACGTACTGACGATCATAAAGAACCAGTTGGCAGTGGCATATACCTCGTAGCTGGGATCCAGCAGTCGTGCCGCTTCCTGTGTGATGCCGGCCAGCAGCGGGTCGATGGTGCCGAGGAACAGGTTGGCTGAGTAACCCCCGGAAACACCGGCAAACGCCGCGGCCATGCCGGCCAAGGGATGCCGCCCCAGGGCGAGAAAAATAGCGCCCGCCAGCGGTACCAGCACCACGTACCCCATTTCAGAAGCGGTATTGGAAATGACACCAGCAAACACGACAGCCACGGTGACCAGGTGCTTAGGCGCATTCATCACGATGCCTCGCACCATGGCCGACAGCATGCCGGATTTCTCTGCCACGCCCACGCCCAGCATGGCCACCAGCACCACGCCCAGTGGTGCAAAGTTGACATAATTTGAGACCAGGTTGCCCAGGATTCGACGCACGCCCTCAGCATTGAGCAGACTCACCGCCTCGATCATCGTGCCGGCGGCAACCCCTGGCCTGGGGTCTTCCACGGCAACGCCCAGCCAGCCAAACAGGCCGGAAACCAGTACCATCGCGAATGCCAGCAGCGCAAATAGCGTTACTGGATGCGGCAACAGGTTGCCCAGGAATTCAACAACATCAAGAAATCGAGCGAATAGGTTTCGTTTCGCCGTTTTCGCCGGCTGAGAAGGATTACTCAAAATGAGACTCGCTCTTTTAGGCCAATTGACCGCAAGGATGATAGCAAACCTGGCGAGTTCTAGTTAGGCTGCAGAAAGGAATCAAGTCCGATTTCATCATTCCACCTATAACCGGGTAAACGTAAAATCTAGGGCAGGTCCGTATTAATTTATTCGTCGCGGGGATTGATCATTACAGTCTCACCGTCGCGTATGTGGCGCAAGACACTCTGAAGTTGGGTTCACAACCGCGAGCTATTCACAAATAATTATTTTAAAAAGAATTATTGGCGCCCCGGGCAGGACTCGAACCTGCAACCTTCCGTTTAGGAGGAGGTGGGGGTGGGGCTCCTTTGTTTCTGAGGCGGCAGTCCTTGCACTGACTGTTGTTCAACGGTTGAACATATCATATGATGCCGCTTGACAAGGGCGCTGAAATGGCAAAATCGATGGACTTTTCCCGTGGCGAAAAATGGTTTGTGGTATTCACCAAACCCCGCCAAGAACAGTTGGCGCTTAGCCACCTTGAACGACAGGGCTATCACTGCTTCCTGCCGCAGGCGGTCAATCCGCAGCAGCGACGGCGGCGGCGGATTGAACCGTTGTTTCCCCGCTATTTATTTTTACGAGCGGATCCCGGGCGCCAAAACCTGGCTCCGGTCGGCAGTTCCAGAGGCGTGACCGGTCTGGTGCGTTTCGGGAATGCGCTGGCGACCTTATCCGCATCGATCGTTCGCGCGATCCAGTCGCGCGTTGATCCCGATTCCGGGCTGGTGCAGTTACACCCCGCCGATATCAGGCCCGGAGATGAAGTTGAGGTCTTTGCCGGCCCGTTCTGTGGCGTGAAAGGAATCGTCCAGGAATTTATCGCTGAAAAACGCGCCACGCTGCTGATGAGGATGCTGGGCAGGGAGGCGCGCGTTGCAGTGAACGCTGATCAGGTTCGTACAACCTGTTAGGCAGCCGGCGCGTTGAATATGCGTCGCACACCGGTGCGCTGCAGGGCGGTAGCGTGCCCGAATCCGGGTAAGTTCGAAAACGCAGCACCGGGTCATTCGCCAACCCCGGTGGTTATTAGGTCCGGCGGTTATTAGGTATGGATCAAGGAACACATCTTCGACTGCTGCAATATCTGGAAGCCCACCCGCAGGTGAGCCAGCGCGAGCTGGCCAAGCATCTCGGCATCAGTCTGGGCAAAGCAAATTACTGCATCAATGCGTTAATCGCGAAAGGCCTGGTTAAAGTTCAGAATTTCACCAGCAGTACAAACAAGCGGTCCTATTTGTACTTGCTGACACCAGCCGGCATTAGTGCGAAGACCACCATCGCAATGAAATTTCTGCAGCGAAAAATGCAGGAATACGAAGCGCTCAAACGGGAAATACAGGAGTTGCAGCGTGAGGTCCGGCACAACCGGGACCGGGCTTGACAGAATGTTCACTGCTGACCGGAATAATAGCAACGGAAATCATAGGCGCGCGAACAACGGTTCCGGAAAACCTGATTCCGGAAAAGTGGATTCTGAACATCATATTGCGACAACCTGGGCTGGCCGCCTTGCAACGAGCGGCTGGATAAGACAATGAATACGGACCGCATCAATTTACCGAAACTGGACCGGAACGAGGTTACCATCGGCATTCTCGGCATGGGTTATGTCGGTTTGCCGCTGGCAGTTGAGTTTGCGAAACGATACCGGACCGTCGGTTTCGACATCGACCCGTCAAGGATCGGTGAACTCACTGATGGTAAAGACCGCACGATGGAAGTCAGCACCGAAGAGCTGACACGCGGTGACGGTCTGAAGTTTACAGCCGATGCAGCCGATCTTGCGGCCGCCAATGTCTTTATCGTAACCGTTCCGACGCCGATCGACGCGCATAGGCGTCCGGATCTGGAACCGCTGGAGAAAGCCTGCCATACCGTTGGCGAAGTGCTGAAAGCCGGCAGCATCGTAATATTCGAGTCCACTGTCTTCCCCGGCGCAACAGAAGAAGTGTGCGTGCCGATTGTCGCCAGCACATCGGGACTGCGGTTCAATATCGACTTTTTTGCCGGATACAGTCCGGAGCGGATCAACCCGGGCGATAAACAGCACCGTTTGACGACGATCAAGAAAGTCACTTCCGGTTCGACACCGGAAGCGGCGGAGTTTGTCGATCGCCTGTATCAGACGATTGTCAGCGCCGGCACTCATAAGACCAGCAGCATCAGGGTGGCCGAGGCGGCCAAAGTGATTGAGAACACTCAGCGGGATGTCAATATCGCGCTGGTCAACGAGCTCGCGATGCTGTTCAACCGGCTGAACCTGGATACCGAGGAAATACTGGAGGCCGCCGGCACCAAATGGAACTTCCTTCCGTTTCGTCCCGGTCTGGTCGGCGGGCATTGCATCGGTGTCGATCCTTACTACCTGACTTACAAAGCGCAGCAGCTCGGCTATCATCCGGAAGTCATTCTGGCCGGCCGCAGGATCAATGACGGAATGGGCGCTTACGTTGCGCAGCAGGTCGTAGCCTTGATGCTGAAACGCCAGATTCATATCAGCGGCGCGCGCGTACTGGTACTGGGTCTGACCTTCAAGGAAAACTGCCCGGATCTGAGAAATACCAAGGTCATTGATGTCGTCAACGAGTTTCGTGCGCTGCAAGCCGAGGTGGATGTGTACGACCCGTGGGTAGACAGCGAGGAAGCACAGCGCGAATACGGGCTGACGATCCGCACACCGGAACCCGGCGCTTACGATGCCATCATCGTTGCCGTATCCCATCGGCAATTCGAGCAACTGGGTATAGACCGGCTGCGCGCCTACGGCAAGCCGGTCCATGTACTGTACGATGTCAAATACCTGTTCCCGGCCCCGGTGGCGGACGGGCGGCTTTAGCACGTTTATTTTTTAACAAGTTTATTTTTCTTGGGTTTATCTTTTAATCGGGTTTGTAGAGAACGACCGCCTTGGCTTCCAAATATAACCATCTTCGGCAGCGCTTAAAGGACAAGCCGGCAATCTGGCTGGTAACCGGCGTCGCCGGTTTTATCGGTTCCAATTTGCTGGAAACCCTGCTCGGCCTGGACCAGCAGGTGGTCGGTCTGGACAACTTTTCGACCGGACACCCGCGGAATCTCGATGACGTGCGCGCAGCAGTCGAACCGGATCAGTGGGGGCGGTTCAGTTTTATCGAAGGCGATATTCGGAATCTGGTGACCTGTCAGCGGGCCTGCAGCGGAACGGACTATATCCTGCATCAGGCGGCGCTGGGTTCGGTGCCGCGCTCGGTAAAAGATCCGATAGCGACCAATCAGGCCAATATCGACGGCTTTTTGAATATGCTGGTTGCAGCGCGCGATGCAAAGGTCAGGCGCCTGGTCTATGCGGCCTCTAGCTCCACCTACGGCGACCATCCGGATTTACCGAAGGTCGAAAACAAAATCGGCCGGCCGCTTTCCCCGTATGCGGTCACCAAGCTGGTCAATGAACTGTATGCCGATGTTTTCGCCCGCGTTTACGGCCTGAGTACCATCGGCCTGCGCTACTTCAACGTTTTCGGTCCGCGCCAGGATCCGAAAGGTGCCTATGCCGCGGTTATCCCGAGATGGATTGCGGCAATGGCCAGCGGCACAACCGCATATATCAACGGCGACGGCAGGACCACCCGCGATTTCTGTTTTATTGAGAATTGCGTGCAGGCCAATCTTCTTGCGGCGCTAAGCGGAGAAGACAGTGCCAATCAGGTCTACAATATCGCCTGCGGCGAGCAGATCACGCTCAACGAGCTGTTTGCATTGATTCGGGATAGCCTGGTTCCAAATTTTCCCGACGCAAAATATATCAATCCGACCCACCGCGAATTCAGAGTCGGTGATGTACGCCACTCGCTGGCCGATATTCAAAAAGCTGCAGCCAATCTTGAATATCAGCCGGAATATTCGGTGCGGGACGGCGTCCGCTTATTGACGGCATGGTATGCGGATAAAGCGGATTTCGAAGGCGCAAACGGTGCGGGCGTAGGCACCAGGGACCGGCTGACCAGGTCCTGATACCCGTATGCCGAATCGCAAAAGCACCAACAGCGAAGCAAGCCGGGCAAGCACCGAAATACTGGTCGACGCAGTATTTCGGAATCGGCCAAGGCGGCAGCACCTGGAACTGATGGCGGACGAGGCGGTCTGGAAGGAGCTCGATCATCATCAGTCGCTGGCCACGCTGGCTTTTCAGTTTGAGAACATCGAACCCGGCACCGATGCGCAGCGGCGGATTCGCCAGCGCCTGAAAGCGCTGGTCATCAAATACGCCGGCCAGCAGATGGTCTGGGCGGAGGGCCTCGAACGGATTGAACAGGCGCTTGCCGACAGGTCCATACGGTTTTTGTACCTGAAAGGATGGGCTGCCGCGCAGACCGTCTATCCGCAGCCGTGGATGCGCATGATGACCGATGTCGATATCTTCGTGGATCCGGCGCGCCTGGACGATGCACTGGACGTTCTGCATGTTCTCGGCTACCGGAACTACTTTCCGCCCAGAGGCAGAATCACCCGCAGCCAGTATATGTATGCCAAAGCCCTGAAACCCGGGGTGGACCTGGTGATCGACCTGCATTTCCGAATCAGCAACCACCCGCGGTACTGGGCCGTATTTGATTTCGACCGGGTATGGACAGACCGGCAGCAACGGCGTGGACTGACCCGTCTGTCCGACCGCGAGTTCCTGTTTCATGCCAATAACCACGCATCGCTAAAAGGTATCGTGGATTCCGTCTTTCAGGAGATGGCGGATTGGTTCTTCCTTTGCCCGGCACGGCCAAGTGAGCCGGCCCGGTACCTGGATTTTTTGCAACCGAAACTGCAGCAGCTCACCGACCGGCGCCGCAGCGTTACCCCGCAATTGCTGTTCGGCAGCTACAACAAGGCAAAACACCGGGTGTTCCTGGACCGCTTTTCTTCGCTGCCCAATAACCGTACCCGGTTTCTGTACCTCAAGGAACTGGTCTTCGGCGGCCGACCGAGGCAGCAGTAGCCGACCGGTTGAGCCGTTGCAAACGATGGAATCTAGTATCAGGCCCAATGGGTTCGAGCGGCTGGCTTTACGGGCGGTAAGGTTTATCGGCCACCAGAACTGGTTTCGGCTGGGTATCAGAAGACGGCTGGTGCAGTGGCTGTTCAATCCCATGACGATGTCAGCCTGGGAGTTCGAGACGCCGTTTTTCTCGCTGCGCTATCGCGGCTGCTTCGATAGCGTGATCGACTGGTGCGTGTACTTTTTCGGCAGTTTTGCAACGCAGGAATTGAAGCTGCTGAAAACGCTGGCGTCTGACGTCGAGGCACCGGTGTTTTGGGATATCGGCGCGAACACCGGCCAGCACACGTTATTCATGTCGCAGTACTGTGCCGATGTGTATGCGTTTGAACCCTACGAACGGGTGCGCGAGCGGATGACAACAAATCTGGACCTGAATCAAATTCAAAACGTTACTGTATTACCGTTCGGGCTTGGAGAGCGGCGTGAAACGGCCGAGTACTTCGCGCCGGATACGCGCAACCTTGGTACCGGATCGTTTTTCGCCGACCACAGCGATGCCAATGTGCCATCCGCAGCGCTCAATATTGAAAACGGCGATGCGGCACGGGCAAACAGTGGGCTGGCAGCCCCCGATATCATCAAACTGGATGTCGAGGGTTTTGAGATTTCCGTATTGCGCGGCTTGAGGAAAACGTTGCAGGAAGCCCGGCCGTCGATATTGATGGAAATTACCAATACGACGCTGAACCAACTGGGCGAAGGGAATTCGCTGCCGGACCTTTTTCCTTATCCGCATCGCATTTATATCGTTGAGCCTAAAAAGCCGATATTTCCGATGCTGAATTCCGACGAAGTCCTGCTGATGCCGTTTGCGGGTATTACCGACGCCAGAACCAGTAAGTACATCGTTGTAGAGCCCGACCGCGACAGTGCCTGAGACCCTGAATTCAACCACCATAGGCAACCCTATGAGTTTATTGGGTTCGCCCCCCGGTAGGCGTTTCGGTCATATACGCCGGGAGTCAGAGGTTGGCTGTGTCATTCATTTATTAATCAGATGAGGAGCGTTTGAGGCCATGCCGGAATCGAACCAGAAGTTCTTTGCACATCCCGCTGCAATTATCGAATGCAACGATACCGCGGTTGGCGCCGGTACGCGAATCTGGGCCAATACGCACATATTGCCAGGCGCGGTTATTGGGGAGGACTGCAATGTTTGCGATTTTGTGTTTATCGAAAATGATGTGGTAATAGGCGATAGGGTAACCATCAAGTCCGGCGTTCAATTATGGGATGGAATCCGAATCGAAGATGAGGTGTTTATCGGCCCGAATGCAACGTTCACTAACGATAGGTTTCCACGCAGTAAAAAATACCCTGCGGAGTTTCCGAGAACCGTGCTAAAGAAGGGTTCGTCTATCGGAGCGAATGCGACCGTGCTTCCCGGTTTGACTATCGGTGCCAGCGCGATGGTTGGCGCTGGTGCCGTTGTTACACGGGACGTTCCGGCAAATGCCATTGTGGCGGGAAACCCGGCGGTTATTACCGGTTACGTGGATGCCAAACAGCAGACGGTAGATTTGGATGCGTCTACCGATCTCACGCAGGCAATGGAGGTCGAAGGCGTTTTTGTTCGCCGCCTCAAGTATGTCAATGATTTGCGCGGCGATCTTTCCGTAATGGATGTGCAAAAAGAAATCCCGTTTGAAGTGCAGCGTATCTTCTGGGTCTACGATGTGCCGAATGAAAGGATTAGAGGTTCGCATGTACATCGGGTATTGGAAGAGTTTCTGATTTGCGTCAAAGGCTCGGTCACGGTCGTTGTCGACGACGGTTCTAGCCGCAAGGAGATTGTATTGAATGATCCTTCTACAGGGCTTTACCTGCCGCCAAAAATCTGGCGAACACTGTATCGGTATTCAGCCGATGCGGTTTTACTGGTACTGGCATCGCATGAATACGACGCGAATGACTACATCAGGGACTACGAAACATTTTTGTCTATGATTGCCGAACCCCGATGAACCGCATTCCGTTCTTTAATTTACGAGAAATGCATCGTGAGGTTCAGGCAGAATTGGAAAATGCCTACCGCAGTGTTTTCGGCTCCGATCATTTCATCCTGGGTCAGGAAACCGAGTTATTCGAATCCGAGTTCGGGACATATTGCGGAGCTGACCACTGTGTCGGCGTTGCTTCAGGGATAGACGCCATTAGGCTGACGTTAGAAGCCTGCCAAATTGGTCCCGGAGATGAGGTTCTGGTGCCTTCGCATACGTTTATTGCGACATGGCTAGCGGTATCGCAGGCTGGTGCCACGCCGGTTCCGGTCGAACCGGATATTACAACTTGCAACATCGACGCAGGCTTGATTGAAGCGGCGATAACGGAAAAAACCAAGGCGGTCATTCCTGTCCATCTTTACGGTCAGCCGGCGGATATGGATCCGATAATGGCTATTGCCAAAGCATACAGCCTGGTTGTCATCGAAGATGCGGCCCAGGCCCACGGCGCTAGATACAAGGGCTGCCGGGTTGGGTCACTGGCGCATGCAGCGGCATTTAGTTTTTATCCGGCCAAGAATCTGGGAGCGCTGGGCGACGGCGGGGCGGTTACCACCGATGATGCAGGAATCGCAGATCGGTTGAGGCTGCTGCGCAACTATGGCTCGAAGGCGAAATACCGCCACGAGATCCCAGGCCACAATAGCCGGCTTGATGAGCTGCAGGCTGCATTTCTGAGGGTAAAGCTGGCAAAACTGGATACGTGGAATCAGCGCCGCAGGGATATCGCGGATCAATATTCTGAAAAGCTGGACGGCGCGAATGGTCTGGTGCTTCCCCGCTTCCCCGATACGGTGGAGCCAGTATGGCATCTGTACACTATTCGACATGCTCTGCGCGACGAATTGCAGCAATACTTGAAAGAGAAACAAATCGGTACGTTGATTCACTATCCCGTTCCACCGCACCGTTCAGATATATACCGACCGACCAGCGGTAAGGACTTGCCATTAGCTGACGAGATTGCACGCTCCACCTTGAGTTTGCCGATGGGACCGGATTTGCAAACCGGCCAGATTGCCCATGTCTGCAGTCAAATTCTTGAATTCTTGAAATAGGCGTCCAGCAGCACAGAAGCCATCTTTGATGGCAAAAACGACACGAACAGCGCGGCAGCCCGTTTTGGTGCCAGATAATACCCTGGCCTGGCCCGAAAGCCGGCCCATAAGGCTTTCCGGGCCATCCCGAAATCACGCCGAAGATTAAGGAATTCCATTCCCTTGAGGCAATGTAGTCGAGCCATGACGAAACTGCGGTGTTTCGATATGTTCGGCGGCAGGTTCTCCGATTCGAAAAACTCGGACCAGAAACGTAGATTGTCGCGATACATTTTAGATGTGTTTTTACCGATATTCTGTGGGTGGTCACGCATTACGCCCACAACCTGTTCGACGAAATCGTATTTAAAAGCGGTTGCAATCCGCAGATAAATCGCTTCGCCTTCAGCCACATATCCGGTATGAAAACGGAATTGGTCAAAGCATTTTCTGCGAAATAGCGGAGTGATCGGGTAAACGAAGTTTCCCTTCAGGATAAGTTGTTCCAAGATGTCCCCGCGATGGAGCTCGGAATCAATAATCCTGGTTTCATCGCGATCCGGAAAATACCTGGCGCCGCGGCCATAGACAGCACCGTATTCGCTGCCCAGCGTGCGGAATTTCTCGATCTGAAGTTGTGTTTTTTCCGGTAGATACCAATCGTCCGATGGCAGTAACGAAATGAAATCGCCGCGAGCCAGATCCAGAGCCTGGTTAAGCACTTGTCCCTGACCCTTGTTTTGCCTGTTGAGAATAATCTTGAGATTATCTCGCTCCGGAAAGGACTTAAGCACCCCGTGCGTATCGTCACGGGAGCCATCGTCAACGACAATAACTTCGACATTTTCATAAGTCTGACCGAGCGCACTCCTAATGGACTTCTCAATAAACTGAGAGTGGTTAAACGATGGAATCAGTATGGAAACCAGAGGCAACGATAAGTCAGGCATGATTCTGTCGCGCATGAGCAGCCAGCATGATTAGACAATTAATGCGATTCAACTACAAGGCCATTCTGCGAATTTCTGCGCGATTGTCGAGAATTCGGTTTTTCTTTCGGCGCTGGCAATTCGAAAGCTCTGGGAAAGGCTGCCGAATGGCAGGCCACGTCCGGGTTTCTCCGCATCTGGAAGTCATTTTGGGGGACAATGTAGTACTACGCAGACGGGTGACGTTAAGCGGTCGCGGGAAGCTCGTCATTGGGGACAATACCACTCTAAATGAGGGCGTGATTATTGCGGCCTACGAGTCTGTCACCATCGGCAACGACTGCCTGTTTGCACCACGCGCCTACGTGTTGGACGTGGATCATCGGTTTGACAGGTCCGGGGTCCCGGCTTCCCGGCAGGGTTATGTCACATCTGAAGTCCGCATAGCGGATGGCTCATGGATTGGCGCCAATGCTGTGATTACACGCGGCGTTCAATTGGGAGAGAGCTGTATAGTCGGAGCGAACTCGGTAGTGACCCGGTCGTTTCGATCCGGCAGCGTTATTGGCGGTGTTCCGGCGAGATCAATTCGGGATCGTTCCGATTAACCAGAAGTTCAAGAAAGGCGTGATCGGTCTTGCGGGCGCTTCTGTCGTAGCCGGTGTTGCATTGGCCGCAAAGGGCAAAATGGCCGCGGTTCTTTTGGGGCTTTCCGGCGTAGCAGTGTTGGCGCAGGCCAATAATTTACTGGGCATATCGCGGATCTTGGGTCTGATGGGGATGCACGATGGTATCGTCAGACACCTATCGAGACGAATGGTCGATAATCCTGCGTCGGCGGCATCGCAATTTGCGACTGTATTGCTGGCCGGTACGCTGTTCGGCGGGCTGGTGGCTGTCCTTTTTTATACCGCAAAGGAGCAGTTGCTTGCGCTCTCTTTCAGCCAAACGGTCGGTGTGGAAGTCCTGGTCGTTATTGCGGCATTGATTCCGTGTCTGGTGATCAGCCAGATAATGCTTGCTTTCATTTCCAGTATCGCTGACCCGAAGTGGCTTGCTGCGTTCAAGACAGTGCCCGAGTTCGCATCGGTCGCCGTATTCTGGCCGCTGGCGTTTTCGTATGGGGTAGTTGGTGCGCTGCTGGCCACAGCAGTACTTTATTTTGCCAAGATACTGATCGGTTGCTGCCTGCTGGCTAAGTTTCTTACAAAGCACAGGCTTCGATTATCCCACCTCAGTTTTGAGAGGCGCTATATCTCCGAAAATATGGGTTTCGGGCTGACTGCGCTTATTACGACATTGAGCGCAGCACTAATGTATACGGTTTTGTTGAAAGCAATCTTCTCAATCAAGGGAGAAGCTGCCGCTGGTGCGTTCTCAACAGTATGGCGTCTGGGTACGGTGTATTTCGCAATGCTGTTTTCATCCGTGGGCAGCTATTTGTTTCCAAGACTGGCGCAGGTCAGTACAGCGAAGCTGCTGAATATCGAGTTGAATCAGGCCTTGATCGTCTATCAGAAACTGGCAATTTTTGTGTTGTCTGCTATGGCCATTGCGCCAGCTTTGCTGCTGGAAATTTTGTTTAGTTCCGAGTTTGCCATGGCGGCCGGAATCTTACTGGCCTTTCTGCCCGGTGAGCTGTTCCGCATATCGACGGACTGCGTTGCGATGACGGTACTGGCTAATAAACACCTGCGCGCCTATTCGGTCGCGTATATTATCTGGGCGGCAGTTTTTCTTGGCGGTGCGTTTCTGCTTCTGGAGCCATTTGGCATTCTCGGCGCTGCTATCTGGTACTCACTTTCCCGCGCTGCTTATTTTTTCGGTTTCATATCGTTTTGTGCAGTACGGTTCGAAATTCGGGTGGCTGTGAAGCCATTGGCCCAGCTTGGCCTGGGTGCGGCCCTGCTGTTCGCGGTATTTGCCATTTTTCATAGCGGCCATCATCAGACCTCAGCATTGCTGGCCGGCGTGTTTACGATGATTTGGGGTATGGTGTTCATCACGCCGGCAATCTTGCGGTTTGGTCGTCGGTAAACTGCAATTGCGGAAACCATAGACGATGACCAGACTTAGACATATCTACCGGTCGCTGCGCTCCAGGCTGCGGCAGCTCGTTATTCGCGTGCGGTTTTCCGGCGTTCGCTTCGGTCGGCATGTGGTTATCGACAGCGGCGTTCGCATTCGAGCCTCAGGTAATGGAACCGTATCCATCGGCGACCACGTCTTTATCGGAAGAGGTTCGCTGGTTATCGCCAAACGCGGCACTATTCAGATTGGCGATCATACCCATCTGTCACATGGTCTGACGCTGGTCTGCCAAAGCGCGGTCGCCATCGGCGAGAATGGCCTGGTCGGCGAATACGTGACCATCAGAGATCAGAATCATGGTATCGCGCCGGGCAAACCTTACCGGCTTCAGCCGGCCAGGACCGAAGCTATCCAAATCGGGGAGAACGTATGGATCGGCGCTCATTCTTCGGTACTTGCCGGCTCCAGGATCGGGCGCGACTGCGTGGTTGGTGCGAACTCGGTTGTCAGGGGCGAACTGGAACCGGGCTGTGTCTACGCCGGCCAACCTGCCGGCAAGGTTAAAACCATAAGGTCAAATGACCCAAAGCCGAATGACCCAAAGCCGAATGACACGAAATAGCGGTACTTCGTCCGTTAGAACGCAGCGATGAGCGCGGTCCCGTCCGACGCCCCACGGTATATCCCGGAGATTGACGGGCTGCGGGCCTGCGCGGTGATAGCGGTTTTACTGTTTCACTTTTTCCCGGCAGTCGCGCCTGGCGGATTTATCGGCGTTGATATCTTCTTTGTGATTTCCGGTTTTGTGATCTCGCGGTCGTTCCTGTTTCCGCTGGTTGAGGGTAAGCGCACGCTGACGGCGTTCTATATCAGGAGAGTCCGCCGCCTCGCGCCGGCCTATTTTCTGGTCATCGTTGCGACCACCGTTGGTGCAGCACTGGTGCTGGAACCGAGGCTGCTGAAGAATTTCAGTCAGTCGCTGGCGGCCCAGCCCGTCTATTTGCAGAATTTTATCTTCTGGATGCAGGGCGAGTACTTCGACAACGCGGTCACCAAACCGCTTTTGCACACCTGGAGCCTGGCCGTCGAAGAGCAGTTTTATCTGCTCTTTGGTTTATTGGTTCTGATGGTCAGAAAGGTCAGGGCGCTACTGGTACCGATGTTGTTGATTGCGTCGGTTCTGTCCGTTGCGCTCGGAATCTGGTTGTTATCGAAATCACCGAAAACCAGTTTCTATTTTATTCCGACCAGAATCTGGGAGTTCGGCCTCGGGTTTGCCGCCTTTTTCCTGTCGCGAACATTTCTTATCCGTATTCGAAGGCCGCTTTCAGATGTGCTGCTGATCGTATCGCTGGGCGCACTGCTGTTGACGGTGGCGGCTTTTGGCGAAGACGATCCGTTTCCGGGAATCCAGGCCTATTCCGCCTGTTTGGTCACCGCGTTGTTGCTTTGGGTTTTCAGCGGCGAAAAACCGCTCGGCGGCAATCTGCTGACAGTAGCGCCAATGCGCTATTTCGGGAAGTTGTCCTATTCGCTTTATTTATGGCACTGGCCGCTGATCGCGCTGGTCAGTATCGAGCTCGGCAGAAGGCCTACAGCGATAGAAGCAGTCTGGCTGATGGCGCTGTCTGTGCTCTTGTCCGATCTGACTTACCGTTATATCGAGGATCCGGTTCGAAAAAGCCGAAAATTGCCCGGTGACAAAAGGCTGGTGAACCAATATATCGGTGTGTCGGCGGCGGTCTTCCTGGCAGCCGCTGCACTAATCGCCTCCAAGGGCTGGGTCTATCGTTATTCCGAACCGATTCGCCAACTGCACCTGACATCCATGGAGAAAACCCGGTATCGCTGTAGCCGGTGGTTTCGAATCCGGTATCCGTCATCGGAAATATGCGCGCGAAACGCTGTCGATGATCGCGGCGGTATTCTGGTTCTTGGCGATTCGCACGCCGACCAGCTGGACGATTCCCTGGCAGCACTTGGCGAGCGATATAACCGCGCGGTGTACTTAACCGTCAGGTCTTGCGATATTAACCAATATGGCAGCGACGAATATTGCAGTGACGAGATTCTGGACCGAATTGTCGCCCAGGCCCTGGAGCGAAAGATAAGCCTGGTCATTGCAACATCGTTCTGGAAAGAGAAAACGCTGGTGTTCGACGACTTCTCCAGAAACGCGTCGAAGTTCGTCAATGCCGGGCTGCAAATGGCATTCTCCGAAGTGATTCCGCATGGCGATTTCTTCGACCCACGCCAGCGTGCGGCTTTGATTTCAAATGGGGGGTTCCAGGCTGGCGCTACCTTCCCGGTACAGGATTACCGGAGCGTGGTCGGCGTCCAGCGAACGATCTTCGGCAGCCTGCACCGGCAATTCGGACCGGCTGTGGAAATACTGAAACCCGCGAAGTTTCTCTGCGATGATGCCGCCTGCGATTTTTCCACCGACGGGCTTCCGAACTATGTCGATACCAATCATCTGAGCAAAGTCGGAATCGGCAGAATACTGCCGATGTATGAGGCGCTTTTTAAGCGCTCGAAATGATCCGGTAAAGGCCTTAAAGCACTGAAAGTACTTCATATCAACGACAGTCTCGCGCGCGGTGGAACCGAGACGTCGATTATTGAACTGTACGGCGGCCTGAAACGGCATGGCGCCGATATCAGATTGCTGGTGTTGACAGGACCTGTCGAACTACCGTCGAAGTTGGCGGGAAAGCCTCCCGATATCGTCAATTCGGACATTGTCAACTTGAATGCACACCCGCGGCAGCATCTGCTGACGTGCGTTGCGAGGCTCAGGCGGGCGCTCGACGAGATTCAGCCGCAGATTGTCCATGTTCACTCGTTTTTCGGTGTGCTGTCGGGCAGTCTCGCGACGATCGGTAGAAACGCGCCAAGCATGGTCGCCTCGTTGCGGAACCTGGGATATGAGGCATGGCCGGCGAATACGCTGTACCGGAAATTTCGCAAGCGGGTGCACGGCTATCTGCTGCGCAGAACCGACTACGTTGCCGCAGTCAGCCGGGCGGTCGCCGAACACTATTTGAGTCATTTGCGGGTCGGCACCGACCGGATCATTCCCGATTCATTGCCGCTCGCTGTCAACGAGATTGCAACGGCACCTCATGCAGAACGCCGAACCGCGTCGATCCGGGTCGCTCTGCCCGGGCGGATCGTGCGCGAGAAAGGACATCGCTCCGCGCTGGTCGCGGTTCATTCCCTGATCAGGGACGGCATGAATATTCGGCTGGATATTTTAGGCGGCGGGCCGCTTGAGTCGTCCGTCAAGGCGCAAAGCGCCGATCTGGGGATTGCCGAATTCGTTACGTTCAACGGTGTCATGGATCACCGGGCGCTGTTAACGCGGCTGTCGCAGGCGGATATTTGCATTATTCCGTCACTTCATGAAGGTTTCGGTATTGTTGCGCTGGAGGCGATGGCTTTGGGGATACCGGTGATTTCCAGCAAGGTCGGGGGGCTGTCGGAAATTGTCGAACATGGAACTACCGGTCTGCAGGTATCGCCGGGAAACCCGGCAGAGCTGGCCCGGGCGATCGAACGGTTGGCGAACGATCCCGAAATGATGAGCAGGTTGACAAACGCCGCTTTCAAAAGCGTTAAACGACAATACTCGATGGATGCCATCGCGCCGGTCTGGCTGAACGTTTACGAACAACTCACGTATCAGCGGTAAGCAATGACTGAATTTCCGTCTCCAGTCTCAATCCCACGCGCTAAATCCGCATCGTTAATCTGAATGCGGGTCTTGGTCCTGACAAAGTATCCCGAAGACGGCGCCAGCAGTCGCTATTGCGTGCTTCAATATCTGCCGTGGCTCAGGGAAGCCGGTTTCGAATGTGATTCCTTCCCGCTGTATTCCAATGCGCTGTTTCGCGATTTGCTGATGCCGGGTAAACGGCTGATCAAGCTGGTGCGCGTGGTATTGGCATGCCTGCGACGAATCCGGGTGGTGCTTTTCTCCGGAAGATACGATGTCGTGCTGATGCACCGCGAGGCGCTGCCGATCGGCCCGCCCGTACTGGAAAAGCTGATTCGACGGCGCGGAATGCCGATCGTATTCACTTACGACGACGCGCTGTTCATTTTCAAATCCAACAAGGTGGACAGTTTTTCCGACCGCTTTAAGCGGCCGGAAAAATATACCGAAATATTTAGAACGGTCGATTGCGTTGTCGCAGCGAATCCCTGGCTGCGTGACAAGGCGGCCGAATACTGCGCCGACGCCCGCTATTTGCCGGCCGCCGAAGACTTGAACCGGTTTACGCCCAAGCGATACTCAAAAAGCGGTACGGGGGGCGCTGTGGTCCTAGGGTGGATCGGTTCACCCAGCACAGAGCGCTATCTTGGCCTGATCGGCAGGCCGCTGGTGGAAATATCGAAAAAGTACCCCGGCGTGGTTTTACGGGTGGTCGGAGGGCACGATTTTCAGCTTGCCGGCATTCCGGTCGAGCATTGCGAATGGCGCCTGGATGCGGAAGTGGATCTGCTCCACTCCTTTGATATCGGCCTGATGCCGTTGCCGGATGAGGAATGGTCCAACGGCAAATCCGGCGGCAAGGCACGGACCTATATGGCGGCCGCTCTGCCCAGCGTCTGCAGCC
This sequence comes from Lysobacterales bacterium, assembly GCA_028289465.1. Lineage (GTDB taxonomy): Bacteria > Pseudomonadota > Gammaproteobacteria > Xanthomonadales > SZUA-36 > JANQPM01. The sequence goes on from JANQPM010000119.1 coordinate 35,433, forward strand.
GTATCGGTTTTAACAACCGGCTTATCGCAGATCGGAAAACCGGATATTTGGTGCAGACCGAACAGGAGTGGTTCGATGCGCTGGATGCTCTGGTCGGTGACGGCAGCCTGCGTCGCCGCATCGGTCTGACGGCCCGCGAGTATATTGAGGAGAACTTGTCAATCGAAATCATCGCCCCGCAGCTAAGAGATATTCTTCGGGAAGCGCCAAAACGGAACGGACGGCATTGAGAGTCGGTTACATCAGCCTTAACAGTATCGAAGAGCCTTTGGTCCAGTCTCAGGTTCTGTCCTACATCAAAGGACTTGCAGCGCGCGGTGTCGACTACTGGCTGTTAACCTTTGAACCCGAAGCACCCGATGAAGGGCGGCAGCGCCGGATTCAGGCCGAACTGCAGTCATTCGGCATTCAATGGTATTGGACTGAATATCCACGCAGGCGATCGGCAATGGCTTTTCTATCGGCCTTGAATAGCGCGACCCGGAAGGTCTTCGACCTGCTTGCAGAGACGCCGACGGATATCCTTCATGCGCGCAGTTTGCTTCCAGCCATTATCGCCCGCCGGGTATCCAGAAGAACCGGGGTTCCGTTTATCTTTGACGTTCGAGGGTTCTGGGCGGCGGAAAAAGCCTACAAGCGCCGGCTGCCGCTGGCGTTTTTGAGTTGGCGGATTTTGGATCGCTACGAACGGAAACTGATGAAAGACAGCCACGGTATCGTCGTGCTGAGCGAAGCGGCGGGCCGGCTGCTCAGAAAATGGGACGCTCGGCGTGGCACTCAGAAGCCGCTGGAGGTCATCCCGACCTGCGTCAATACCACCCGTTTCAGACCGGGTCCGCGCCGAACCGAGGCGCGGGCCGTCAGACTGGTCTACATCGGTTCGCTTGGGCCGGGCTACCTTCCGGTCGAAACCATGCGCTTCGCCAAACTCGCTGAAAGCGTGTTTGAATCGGTCGAACTGCTGATCCTGTCTCGAACCGAAGATACCGTGATTCGGCAGGCCGCGGCAGCGGCCGGCCTGAACCCGGATTCGTATACTTCGCTTGCCGTTCCGTTTGACGAAATACCGGCCCGCCTGGAGAGCTGCGATGCCGGCATCTGTTTTATCGCGCCGCATTATTCCAAGATTGCGTCCTGTCCGACCAAGCTTGGCGAATATCTCTCGGCTGGACTGCCGGTCGTCGCCAACGATGGCATCGGCGATATCGGAGAAATCATTCGGTCGAATAACGTCGGCTACGCTGTGGATAACTTTGGCGAACACGAACTGTCCAACGCTGCCGGTGCCATCAAGGCACTGTTAGCCGACCCGGATAAAACCCGGCGTTGCGTGGCGCTGGCAAACCGCGTCTTTTCGCTGGAAAACGGTATCGACTCATATCATCGGCTCTACGACGCTGTTGCCAACACCTGAGGAGTAAAAAGCCAAAATGAGCGGAATTCATTTGTTTGTGCCGAATTTTCGGACCAAAGAATGTCTGGAAGAGATTCGCATCTGTCTGGACAAGGGCTGGACCGGTCTCGGGTTCAAAACCCTGGAGATGGAGAAAGCCTGGAGCGAATATACGGGCCTTCCTCATGCGCACTTTCTGAATTCGGCAACCGCCGGCCTGCACCTGGCCGTTCGCTTGCTGAAAGACGCGGATGGCTGGAAAGACGGCGATGAGGTTATCACGTCGCCGCTGACCTTCGTGTCGACCAACCATGCCATTCTGTATGAAAATCTGAAGCCGGTATTTGCCGACGTGGACGAGTATTTGTGCCTGTCTCCCGAATCGGTAGAGAGCCGGCTAAGCGATAGAACGCGAGCGGTGATGTTTGTCGGCATGGGTGGCAACACCGGCAGTCTGGATCGGATCGCACAGCTCTGCCGGGACAAAAATATCCGGTTGATTCTGGACGCCGCCCATATGGCGGGAACCCGTTTTGAAGGCAAACATGTCGGTGCGGAATCCGATGCCGCGGTGTTTAGCTTTCAGGCGGTAAAAAACCTGCCGAGCGCAGACTCGGGAATGATCTGCTTTGCCGATCAGGCGCTGGACCGGGCGGTCAGGAAATGGACCTGGCTGGGGATCAATAAGGACACTTATACTCGAACCCATGACCAAAGTGCGTATAAATGGCAATACGAAGTCGAACATCCGGGGTTCAAATACCACGGCAATTCCATCATGGCAGCCATGGCTCTTGTCGGTCTGAGATACCTGGACCAGGACAACGCGCGGCGGCGGGAAATTTGCCAATGGTACGATGAAGCGCTTTCGCAGCATTCGGGAATCGAACGGATACCCACAGCGCCGAATTGCGAGTCATCGCGGCATCTCTATCAGATCGCGGTCGACAAACGCGACGAGGTAATGCTGGCGATGAACGAGAAAGGGGTGTATCCGGGCGTGCATTACAGAACCAACTGCGAATATCTCGTCTACCGCGATTATCGCGTCGAATGCCCGCAGGCAACCCGGTACAGCGATTCGCTGATTTCATTGCCGCTTCATCTGGGTTTGTCAAAAAAAGACGTTAGCCATGTGGCAAAATCGTTGATGAATATCGTTACCTTGCAGCGTGGATTGCCGGCTTGAGCAACAGTTCCGAAAGAAAATCAGCAATGAAAAGAAAAGTTTTACCCATTAAAGGGGACCGTTGTCTGCTGAGGCTTCTCACCGAAGACGATCTTGACCTGACCCGCGCGTGGCGAAACAAGGACCGGATTCGGCAGCGGTTTTTTTATTCGAAGAAAATATCGGATCGGGACCACCGGAATTGGTTCGACGGATATCTGGCCCGGAATGACGATTACGTGTTTATCATTGTCGACATTGATAGTGGCCGGCCCGTCGGGCAGGTTGCGCTGTATTCGATCGACACGGAAGCTGGTTCCGCGGAGTTTGGCCGACTGATGATCGGCGACGATGCGGCATTGGGCCATGGTTACGCTTTGGAGGCTTCCGCGCTGATTTTGAATTTCGGCTTTGAGGAGCTTGGGCTGACGCGCATATTTCTGGAGGTTTTCGCAGATAACCCAAGCGCTGTTCGACTCTATCGCCGGCTTGGCTTTGGCGTTGACAACGAGCGGGACGGCATTTTGCACTTCAGCATCAACCGGACGCCGCGGTGTGGCTGAATTCACCCATGAAACGCTGGTATGGTGTGTTGAAGAAACCCGGAGTATTCGGGCCATAGCATGAGTGTTTTCAACCCGATGCTGGAAAACGCAAAGCATGCGGTATCTGCACGGGCCCATCTGCTGCGCGGCCGGTCGGAGCGCCTTTGGCTTGTCAAGCTCATGCTGCTTGCGTGGGCAGTTCGGTTGGCCGTGGTATTGGTGTTCAACGCGACGGGCGCAATTCGGTCGCTTGGACTGTCATCAGATTCCTTTTATTACGACCGCATAGGAAAAATCATTGCCGAGAAACTCCGCTATGGAATGGCGGTTACCTCTCCGCCATGGATAGATGACGGCTGGTTTCGCTTTACTGGACTGATTTACTACTGGTTGGGCGATTCTTCCTTCTGGATACAACTGATCAATATCACGCTCAGCACGCTGACGGTGCTGTTCGCGTACATTATGGCGTTCAAGGCATACAGGGATCGCAATATCGCCCGCCTGACCGCGGTATTCGTTGCGTTTTTCCCGTCGTTTATCTACTGGTCCTGCATGATGTTGAAGGACCCGGCCGGCCTGGCCGCGATTACCATGATTACCGCTGCGCTGGTCAGCCTCAGGCAGAGAGTTCAGCCTCAGTGGATACTGTTTTTGGCGGTCGGCCTGCTGATCTATCTCGGCATTCGCCAATACCTTTTTTTAGTCATACTGCTTTTGATCCCGGTCGCGCTGGTTCTGTTTTCATCGCACCGGCTGACTTCCAGTCTCGGCTCGCTCGCGCTCGCCTTGGGCGCTGTCAGCGTTATTACCCATCAACTGGGCTACGGATTTCTGGGGCTGGAAGAGATAGGGAAATCGCATTACTTCGACGTTGAGTATATTAACTCGACACGGGTCAATATCGGCGACCACGGATCCGGTGCTATTTTTGAGAACCCGGAGGACGTATTGTGGGGCCGGGGGGCGTGGGAGAACCTCAAGGCAGCGGGCATCGCGGTTTATTTCTTTTTCGTATCACTGGACCTGACGGAAATTCGCAGCCTGCGGCAGATTATGGCATTGCCGGAGGTGTTGCTGTTCCTTAGCGTTGTTCCAGCCTTGTTCCGGGGCACCTGGCTGACATTCAAACAGTACCGCTCCACCGCATGGCCGCTGTTGGTGTTCGGGTTTGCGGTCGTTGCGGTCTATGGATCTGCAACAACCAATCTGGGTGCGCTGTTCAGATGGAGAATGCAGGCGCTGCCGATGTTTCTGTCGATGATCGCGTTAGGAATTGTAACCGTCAGGCGCGGTTGGATTTGGGACCTCGGTAAGCGATTCGGGGTGGTCCGCTGACTGGCAAAGCGGTCTGCGTACTGGGTTTGTCGCCGACCGGACTCTATGTCGTTCGGGAGGCCGCGGCCGCATCAATGCGTGTGTACGGGTATTCGGACGCCCGGGAATGCGCAAATGCGTCGCGCTATCTGGCAAACCGGTCGGATTCCATGGTGGCGCCGGGCCGGGCGCTGGATCAGCGGCTGGCATCGTTGTCCAGGCGATATCCCGGTTTACTGGTTATCCCGACCACCGACAGGCATGTGGAGTATCTGTCGCGTTCGGCCTGGGCGAGCGCCAATGCGAACAAAATGGCCGGTTGCTATTCATCCGGTGCTGCACTGCGGGCATTGGACAAGGAGAGCCTTTCGGGCTGGGCCGTGCATGCCGGCATTTCACAGCCTCGGGCGCTCAGCGCCGCAGCGATCCGGTCGGAAATGGCGAGTCTCGAGTTCCCGCTGCTACTCAAGCCGCGGTCGATTCACCGGCACAGAAACTGGCTGAAAGGCCGTAAGTTATTCGTCTGCAAAAACCTGCGGCAACTGGAGCGGCGTCTCGACGATACGAGGATCGTCGCCGACGAGTGGACGGTTCAAGAGCTGATCCCGGGGCCGGAGTCGGAAATCGTGGTCGTTGCAGCTTATCGAAACCGCAGCGGCGCGGTTCACACCTTTTCGGCGCGCAAACTGCGCCAGTATCCGCCCGGTTTCGGGTCGGCGTCGCTGCTGGTGTCACATCGGGATGCAAAGGCGGCCGATGCGGCGGCGGCATTACTGCAGGCGGCAGAGTTCAATGGCATTGCGGGTATCGAGTTCAAGCGCGATCCGCGCGATGGCAAACTCAAGCTCATTGAGATGAATCCGCGGCCTTCGCTGTGGTTTTCATCCGCAACCGGCTGCGGCGAGTATCTGGTTCATCGCCAGTTGGAGGATTTCGGGCTGATCGAAACCTCGAAGCGGTCCGGTCCCGGCCGCGTCGATCGGGTACTGTGGCGGTACGGATTCAAGGACTGGTATTCGGCGATATTTTATAAGTTTAAAAGGGTGACCGGGCTGCCCAATCCAGACAGTACGGTGGGTAGGGGCTATCGCAAAACCTGGGCCATCTGGGACCGCAGGGACAAAGCGCCTTTTTTCGCCGAATTGATGCAATATGCCAGAAAGGCGATCCAGCGTGTCCTGCGGTAAGCAAGTCATCGTCAACGCCGACGATTACGGCCTGAGCAGCGGCGCCAATAACGCGATTGCGTCACTGCTCAATCGCCGGCGTATTAAGTCGGCGACGTTGATGGTTAACGGGCCGGCATTCAGGCAGGCGGCAGATTTGCATGCGTCCAGAGAATGCCGGTGGTTTATCGGGCTGCATTTCAACCTGACGCAGTTTCGGGCCGTTTCGCCCGATCTTATCGAATCGTCGCTGACCGATCGCAACGGCAATTTTCTCGGCCGTGGGCGGCTGTTCCGGCGCTGGTGCCAGGGCCGGCTCGATCCGAATCTGATTGAAACCGAACTGCGCGCCCAGTTGCAATCCGCGCGGGCCAGCGGCTTTGAGGTTTCGCATGTCGACTCGCACCAGCACGCGCATTGCATACCCGCTGTTTTCCGTGCCATTTGCCGCGTTGCGGCCGAACAGGGCTTGCCGGTCCGCCATGTGAATCCCGATCCGGCAGTCAGGCCGCGCTCCATTCGGCGGCGCTTGCAAAACGCCGTGCTGAGGGTGCTGGCCAGGGCCAGTCTTCGAGCTTGTTCGGACCGGCTGCCGGGCAATCAGACCTTGCTTTCGATCTTCGCTTCGAACAGCCGTCCATCGGTCGAGGCGTATCGGGAGATGATCGAATCGAGCGCATCGAACTGCGTGGAACTGATGGTGCATCCCGCCTGCGAGGATAAGGGTCACCGCGCGGTAACCGGCATTGCCGATGTCAGCGAAATGGACTGGCAGGTGCTGAACTCTGACGCGTGGTCGGCATTGTTGGCATCCGGCCATTACGATTTTATCGCCTATCCGGAGGTCAGATGACCCGCGTAGATTCGACGGTTGCCGGCATGCGCATCGCGCTTTGCGCAAACACCGATTGGTATCTCGCAAATTTTCGCCTGGATCTGGCTTGCGCTATGCAGTGCGGCGGCGCGACGGTCCATTGCATCGCACCGAACGGCAAGTATCTGAAAGCGCTGGCCGCGCAGGGCTTCGAGACCCATGCGCTAAACATGGGGCAGCGCAGCTATTCGGTGGCGGACAATCGGAAAACGCTGAAACACTTAACCCGGCTCTATCGGGAAATACAGCCCGACCTGGTGCATCATTTTACGCCGCGCTGCGTGGTGCTGGGTTCGATGGCGGCGGGTAAAGCCGGTGTACCCTATGTGGTGAACGCACTGACCGGGCTGGGGCATGTCTTTACCTCCGGCAGCCTGAAATCCCGGCTGGCCAGACCGGTATTGAGACGGTTGCTGAAAAAGCAGTTAAGGGGTGACCGGCGGGCAGTCATTTTTCAGAACGACGCTGATATGCAGGAGTTGCTGAATACCGGGGCAGTCGATCGGGAGCGCTGCTACCTGATCCGGGGTTCGGGCGTTGATCCGGAGAAATTCCGCGCCGCTTCCGGCGAGCGCGGCGATGATCAAATTCGAGTGCTTTTTGCGTCTCGCCTGATTGCAGAGAAAGGTGTGCATGAACTGGTCGATGCGATGGGCGAAGTCGTTCAATCGCACCCCAGGGCCGTGCTGTGGATAGCCGGTGCGCCTTATGCGCAGAACCCGACTTCGTTGACCGAAAGCGATCTGCAGCGTCTGCGAACGTTGCCGTGGTTGACATTGCTCGGCCATGTCGACGATATGCCGGGACTGCTGCGCGAAGTGGATATCGTCGCATTGCCGTCCTACCGTGAAGGCACGCCGAAAATCTTGTTAGAAGCCGCGTCCTCCTCGCTGCCGATTGTCGCAACCGATATCCCCGGCTGCCGGGGTGTGGTTGACCATGCGAGGAGCGGCTTTTTGGTACCGCCCGGGAATCGCCGGGAATTGGCCGGAGCCATTGTCAGGCTCTGTGCAGATCGCGGCCTGCGTGCTTCGATGGGCCAATACGGAAGAAAAATCGTTCAAACGCAATTTACCAGCGAAGCTGTCATCGGCAAGACGCTCAAAGTCTACCGAGACCTGACGGGTTGATCCGCAGTCCGGCTCGCTCATTCCGGCCCGTACCGGTAACTGACGCGGTAAGATAACGAACTATGGTATCAATGACGGCGATCTCTATTGCGCTGATGATGGCGGCTGGCGTCCTGGTCACGTTAATTTTGCTGCCGGTCGCGGCCTCGGTTGGCCTGGTCGATCATCCCGATGAGCGAAAAGTCCATTCCGGCCGGATTCCGCTGGTCGGTGGAATTGCCATTTTTGCGACCGCGTTGGTGTGTGCGGTTTTCGCAACCGCGTTCGATACCGAGACCCGCTTGTTCTTTCTGGCCTCTGGCATCGTGCTGGCAGCCGGTATCATAGATGACCGCTGGGGACTGACGCCACGATCGCGCTTTATCGCGCAATCGGCGGCGGTGCTGGTAATGATTCTGGTTGCCGGATTAGTGCTGGAGAACTTCGGCAATCTTTTTCTCGACCGTTTGTTCAGTCTGGGTCTGCTCGCCATACCGATCACTGTTTTCAGCGCACTGGGCGTGATTAATGCGTTCAATATGGTCGATGGTATCGACGGGCTGTCCGGCACCATATTCATTATCGCTGCGCTGGCTATGATCGTTCTGATCGCCGGTGCCGATCACCCGAATGCCCAGAATCTGCTCGGCATCTACGTTGCAGCGACCTTCGGTTTTCTGGTGTTGAACGCCCGCTGGCCCTGGCTGAAAAGCGCCAAGGTATACCTCGGTGACTCCGGATCCGCATTGCTGGGGTTCGTGCTGGCCTGGTATTTCGTTGATCTCAGTCAGGGCGATCAGCGGATATTCGCGCCGATTACCGCGGTATGGCTGGTGGCCGTACCGCTTCTGGATACGTTTTTTCTGATCATTAAGCGGGTCAGGGAGCGAAAATCGCCTTTTGGCGCCGACCGGCACCATCTCCATCACGCGTTTTTGAGGGCGGGGTTTTCGGTGCGGCAGACCTGGCTGTCGATCGGACTGCTGGCCGTGCTGCTGGCCGGCTTCGGCGTGTTTTCGGAATGGGTCGGCTGGCCAGAATATTGGCGATTCTACCTGTTTATTTTGCTGTCCTCGGTCTACAACTATACGATGCGCAGAGTATGGCTGCGCCGGCGCTTTCTTGGCCGCGCGATGAAATGAACCTCAGGCCTTACGACCCCGAACGATACTCCCGCATGCTGTTCTATGCCTATCTGGCCGTGCTGTTCTGCCTGCCGATTCCGCTGGGCAGCAACCGGCCGCTGTGGTGGGGTGCGGCCACCGCAATCTTCAGTGTACTGACCGCGCTATGGATCTTCGCATGGCTTAACGGCAAAGTCCGCGTTCCCGGTGCATTGCGTCGCGGCCGATGGGTGATCGGTCTGCTGCTCGCCTTTAACGTCTGGCTGGCGCTGGCGCTGCTGCCCGTCTGGCGCCTTGGTGAATCGTTTTCGTCCGGGCTGGCGCATCCGGCCTATTTGTCGGTGCCGGCCTATCTGTCGGTGGATACCGCCGCGACGCAGGATGCGCTGATTCGTTCGGTCGGCCTGTTGCTGATTGTGGTACTGACGCTGTGCCTGGTTCGGTCGACACGGCGCCTGAAACTGCTACTTGCTACCGTGACGATAGCCGGCCTGCTGCAGGCGGTCTACGGCAGTCTAATGGTATTGAACGGGGCCGATTTCGGCTTTGCCGACGTTAAGCAGTTTGGCAAGGGAATGGCGACCGGAACCTATATCAACCGCAATCATTATGCCAACCTGCTGGTGTTGTCCCTCAGTGCCGGTATCGGTCTTCTGATCGGTCGCATACAACTGCAGCGGTATCCTAACTGGCGCGTCAGAATCCGGCACTGGTTGCGGGCGGCATTGGGGAGGAAGGCCCGGCTCAGAATCTACCTGGCGATCCTGGTCATTGCGCTGGTGCTGACCCGGTCCAGAATGGGCAATGCTTCGTTTTTTCTGGCGCTGCTGATTACCGGTCTGTTGGCGCTGTACCATATGCGCCGCATGAACCGGCCGCTGCTGATTCTGATCGTCAGCCTGGTGGTGGTCGATATCTTTTTGGTCGGGACCTGGTTCGGCGTCGACCGGGTTGTGGACCGGCTGCAGAAAACCGTGGTCGTTAGCGAGCAGCAATGGGTGCTACGCGACCGCGTCCGTCTGGAAGCGAATCGGGAGAGCCTGCAAATGATTCATCAGGCACCGGTCGCCGGCACGGGCGGGGGCAGTTTTTATACGGTTTTTCCGGGCTTCAGAAGCGTGGATCAGGAATTTTTCGACCACGCGCACAATGACTACCTGCAATGGACGGTTGAGTATGGCATCGTCGGTTTGCTGCTGATTGCGGCGTGGTTGTTTCTCGTGTTCAGAAAAGCGTTGCGGCAGTTGAATCATCCGGCACGGCAGTGGCGATTTGCAGCGGCTTTCGCCACGGTGATGGCCATCACTGCCGGCATGATTCACGCCGCTGTGGACTTTAATCTGCAGATTTTCGCCAATGCCGCTTATCTGGTGGTATTGTGCAGCCTTCCTTATTGTCTGCCACCTGGACGGCCACGCAGCCGTTAAGTCGCGACACCGGGTTGCTTATTGCAGGAGCTACTTATTGTCGGGGTAATATTGTCCAGCTTACCGGTTGTCCGATGTTGTGCCCGCCCACGCATGGTTTTACCGCTAGAGCGTCGTTCGGCATTGCCAAAAGATTGATAAATCTGTTGTAAGTTGTTAAATTCGCGCCAAGTTTATCTGTTATGCGGTAAATGTGCGCGTATGGTTACCGTATGACCAAGACCTTTTTTTAGGAGGTCTCATTTGGCTTGGCCCGGAAACACGGAAGCTTCCCCTGTGGGTAACTAAGAGTGCCCGGCTTCTACGCCGGACATACCGGTATTAGGAGCCGCAGGCGACCCGCCGAGCCCGGTTGGGTGAGCGGGCAACGCGAGCGGCACCAGAGGGGCCGCGTTAGTTGCACCCTGTAGCCTCGACCGGACAGTCTGGCGGTTTTCCGAAGGAAAGAAGCCAGACTGGGAAGTCCAAAATGGATAACTTTGGGGCGTGCGGTTGCGGTTTTCGTCCGCACGCGCTTGACGGCTGCGCCAGAAGGCTTCTTCACTATCGTGAAACCGCAGCGCAGGTGACTTGGTCGGCGGTCTTGCCAGCGGCAAAGAAGCCGGCCAGCAGGCACCGTTAAGCACGTCTGGTTTCGCCTGCACGCGCTTAATGGTTCCGTCAGAAGGCTTCTTCGCTTAGCGAAACCGCCATCTGACTCCACCTACGCTACGAAAGAAGCGGGCGCGAGACTTCATTATATAATTAGCCCTTTTATCGGAGCCGTTTGTTGAAATTGAAACTCAACCAATTGAGTTTAGCTTGTGTATTGGCACTAACCGGCAATGTGTCACTATCCGTTTCAGCAAAACAAGAGCCGGTCGATATGGTTCCCTCGCGGAACGCCGGCAGCGCTTCCGGTGTGCAAGAAAATCAGGCCCCGATAGATCCATGGGCTCCGCCGGCCGCGAAAGACGAGGACGAGGTTGGCGAGAAGGTCAAAAACCGCCATATTTCTTTGCTGGGCACCACTATCCTGCCAACCATCGGTATAGACTTCGGCTACGACGACAATCTAACCCTGTCCAACAGCCAGCAGATTGATTCCACGTTTACTGTCATCTCACCCGGCCTGCGGGTTGAAATTCCAGGCAATCGCTCGTTCCTCGCCGTATCTTACGAGGGTGAATTAGGCGCATATCATGACAGCTCGCTTGATGATTTCGACGACCACAAGTTTCGTGCCGAGTACCGCTATGACCCGACCGCCCGAACCGGTATCGACATGTATGCCGAATACCGGAAGGCGCATGATCAGCGGGGTACGGGAGCCCGTCAGGGTGATCAAGGTCTGATCGACCTTGAGCCGGACGAGTACGACGCTTTCGGCTTTGGCGGCCGCTGGGCATACGGTGCGGTCGGTGCGCAGGGCCGCATTGAGCTGGAAGCCGGAAAAGTCGACCTGGAATATCAGAACAATCGCGAATTTACCCGGTTTCGCGATCGTGAAGATCTGTTTTGGGGTGGAACGTTCTACTGGCGCATTGCACCGAAAACTTCGGCCCTGGTTCAATATCAATGGGCTGATATTGATTATGACAGCATCGGGCTGGACAGCGAAGAAACCCGTTATCTGGTCGGTGTGACCTGGGAAGCCACCGCGAAAACCAGCGGGACCGTTAAATTCGGTCGGCTCGACAAGGACTTTGACGATCCGGCCCGCGAGGACTACAACGGCGCTACCTGGGAGGCCGAGATTAGCTGGAGCCCAAAAACCTACTCTGTATTTACGCTGGCCGCATCGCGGGAAACGGATGAAACCGACGGTTTCGGCGACTTTGTTCTGCGTGAGGACGTTACGCTGGCTTGGCGGCATAACTGGTCTGATCGTTTTCGCACCGTAGTTGATATCGGTATTGGCGATGATGACCATCGGTCCAACATTCGAAAGGATGATTTGTTTTTCTGGGGTTTGGCTGCGCGCTGGCAGTTTAACCGCTACTTCCAGCTCGGCGCGGGAGTCAAGTATTTCGAACGCGATTCCGTGCAGCAGGAGTTCGATTTTGACAGGTATCTTTACCTGATCTCGCTGGAAGGTTCCTATTAGCGCCCCTACCTCTGTATCCGAACGCGAACTGTCTGCCCGGCGGTATGTCTACTGTTAACCACGACTCGGGCAACGATGCTAGTATATGTCGATGAATAAATCATGCGTTAGAGGCTTGCTGCTACTGGTTTTGTGCGGGCTCGGCACGGCCGGATCGGCACAGGAAGCGACTCTCGAAGAAAGAGCCTACCAGCTCGGTGCCGGCGATGTGATCAAGGTGACGGTCTATGGAGAAGACGACCTGACCCAGGAGTTGCATGTCAGCGAGGATGGCCCAGTCACTTACGCCTTTGTCGGCCAGTTTATTCTGTCCGGCAAGTCCGTTGCGCAAGTTGAATCGGAAATCACTTCGCGCCTGCTCGGCGATTATCTGATTAATCCACAGGTCAGCGTCACCATGTTCGAATATCGGCCGTTTTTTATTACCGGGGAGGTGGTCACACCGGGAAGCTATCCTTACCAGCCCGGGCTGACGGTGCGCCAGGCCATATCCATTGCCGGCGGGCTTAAGGAACGGGCGTCCTCGCGCAAATGGTTTGTGGTTCCGTCCGGCGGGACCGAACTGGACCGCCGTCGCGTGCAGGAAGATGATCCGGTTGGCCCGGGCGATACCATCAGCGTGGAACAGAGCTTCTTCTAGATGGCGCCGGGATGAAGAACACACCGCCGGAATATCGTCCGGACAGCGAATATCAGACCAGCGGCCTGGATCTGCGCGAATACCTCAGGGTCCTGTTTAACTACAAGTCAGGCATTGTCGGGCTGGCTATTATCGCCGGGCTACTGGGTTTGTATGCGGCCTACAAGGTCACGCCGATCTATCGTTCTTCGGCAACCCTGCAGATAGAGCGGGAAGCGACGCCGGCGCTGGGTTCGGCGTATCTGTATCCGATTCAAAACTGGGAGTTCTACCAGACGCAGTATCAATTGCTGCGCTCCTGGGGCGTTGCCGAACTGGCGGCCGAAGACCTGGGGCTGTTCGATGCAATGGATAGTGCGGCCCAGCCCGCAGCGGCCGCAAAATCGTCTTTCCTTAACTGGCGCCGGCTGATTCCCGACGCGCTTGGCAAGCCGCCGCGTGAGATCGGACCGGAGGAGCGCCGTAACAACATCATTGCCGGCGTTCAGGCAGCCATTACCGTGAATCCGGTCGAGAACAGCGAACTGGTCAGTATTTCCGTAGACAATCCCGATCCGCAGCGCGCTGCGGATACTGCCAATGCGGTCGCGAAGTCTTATATCAACTTCTTAAAGGACCGCGCGCTGGCGGACATCACCAATAATCAGAGCTGGTATGTCTCCCGGCTGGATCAGGCGAAAGCCGATCTCGAAGACGCGGAAAGCAAATACCAGGCGTTCTTGGACAAAGAAGGAATTCTGACCGATGCCGAGGGAGCTGATGCGGTGCGCACACAGCGCCTGCAGCTGGCCATGTCCGGCCGTGAACAGGCGCGCCTGGACCGGCTTGCAGTGGAAAGTCTGTATCGCCAGATTCAGTCCGTGCGGTCTGGCGGCGCCGGGTCGCTGGAGACCATTACCGAACTCGAATCCCGGGGCATCGTCCGGGAACTGAAAAGCAACGTCGGTCAGGCCCGTCAGCAGGTGAATGAACTATCCCTTCGCTATGGACCCAAGCATCGGCGCATGATAGCGGCCAATTCGCAATTGGAGACCGACCGCCAGCTCTACCAGGAAGAACTGGACAAGGCGGCCGACAGCGTCGTTGCGGACTTTGAGAGGGCCCGGCAGGCGGAACTCTCCTTTTCCGATCAGTTGGCGGAAGCCGAAACCGATTTGCGGCAGCTAAACCGCCAGCAGGCGGAGTTGACGCGCTTGCAGGACGGCGTCAAATCGGCCCGTGCGCTGTTTGATCAACTGCAATCCGGCGAGAGAACCGCCGGGCTTCTGGAAGGAGGCGAACAGAAAGTCAATGCCGGCGTTATCGAAGCCGCGCGCCCCGGATTGTCTCCGGTGCGCCCGAATAAGCAGCGCATGGTGTTGGCATGGGCGTTTTCCGGTCTGGCTCTGGGTGTTGCGCTGGCTTTCCTGCTTGATCATTTGGATAACACGTTTAAAGGCTCCGAAGATGTCGAGCGCCGGCTGGCACTGCCGGTACTCGGCCTGTTACCCCAGCTCAAACTGAATAAGAGCGAGACGCTGGCGCCGATGAGCCAGTTCACCGAGAAATCCAGGTCGGCGTTTTCCGAAGCCGTCAGGACGGTCAGGACCGGCGTGATGCTGTCCACGCTGGACAATGAGCAGTCGGTAATCGTCGTCACCTCGTCGGTGCCCGGAGAAGGAAAAACCACGCTGGCCATCAATCTGGCCCATTCCATCGGGCAGATGAAGAGAACCGTATTGATTGATGCCGACATGCGCCGGCCGATGGTGCATAAGGCCAAGTCCATTGAGAAAGTGCATCCGGGCTTGTCGTCGCTGATCGCCGGCGAGGTCAGCCTGGAGCAGGTGATTGACCGTCAGCAGGGCGAAGAGCTGCATATCATTCATGCGGGAGTCATCCCGCCCAATCCGCTGGAACTGCTGTCTTCCAAACGGTTCAAGGATCTGATTAAGCATCTGAAGTCACTGTACGATGTGGTTGTGATCGATTCGACGCCCACGCTTGCGGTCAGTGACGCGCTGGTGGTGTCGCAGTTGGCCGACGCGGTGTTGTATGTGATTCGCGCCGATGCGACGCCTTATCAGGCGGCCGAACAGGGCGCGAAGCGCCTGCGGCGCGCCGATGTGCCGCTGTTGGGCGTGGTACTCAACCAGGTGGCTGCGTCGGGCAAAGGCTATTACGGCAAGTACCGCAAATATGGCCGCTACTATCGTTATGGCCGGTATGGCTACTACGGCGATCAGTACCACGAGTACTACGGGGTCAACGAAAAAGCTTCCTAAGGCCGGTCCCGATTCCGGTTGAATCCGGTCGACGATATAATTTTCCGATGATTGATCTTCACTGCCATATGTTGCCGGCGGTAGACGACGGTGCCCGGAACCTCGACGATGCATTGGCACTGGCCACGGCTGCGGTGGGCAACGGCATCGAGAAATGCGTGCTCACTCCGCATATGCATGAAGGGCGCTACGACAACACCGCCAAATCGCTGAAAGGCCATTTTGATGCGTTTCGCGACACACTGGCCCGGCATGAGCTTGATCTGCAGCTGGGGCTGGCTGCGGAAGTGCGTATCGGGATCGAAGTGCTGATCTGGCTGGAGGCCGGTCTGGTGCCGTTTCTCGGGGACTATCAAGGCAAACCGGTGTTGCTGCTGGAGCTGCCGCATGGGCAGATACCGCCGGGCAGCGATAAGTTGACGCGCCGTTTGATAGACCAGGGCATTCAGCCGATGATCGCCCATCCGGAGCGCAACAAGTACGTGATTCGTGACTTGTCGGCGATTTACCCGTTCGTGGAAATGGGCTGCCTGCTGCAGGTAACCGCCGGTTCCGTCGTCGGCCAGTTCGGGCCTTACGCCCGGGAACGGGCGGCTGAGCTGCTGGAGCGCGGCTGGGTGACCATTCTGGCTACCGACGCTCATTCCATCGATTGGCGGCCGCCGAATCTCGCCGAGGGGCGGATGGCCGCGGCCGAAATCGTCGGCGAGGCTGAGAGCTGGGAACTGGTCAGGCATCGGCCCGAACAGATCGCAGCAATGCATTTTGGAGGCCCGGGGCCCGGTCCGTCAGACACTGCCGGCACCGAACCGCCCGGCTGAGCGATGCCGAAACCGCTGATCGCGATACCATTGATCCTGTTACTGGCCGCACTGGCGCTGTGGGCCGCAATGCGCGCATGGGCCAGCGTGCAATTCTGGCAGGCCGATGAAGCTGTGTCCGGCATTATCGCTACCGGTGATCCCGACTACGAACTGCTGCAGGACGCGCAACAGCGTGTGGATGCCGCATTGCGGTTTTTTTCCGGCAACCCGGATTTGCAGGATATCCGAGGCCAGATTGCCGAGCTGTCCGCGGACCGGCCCGGCATTTCCCTGCAGGAGCGCAAACGGCTGCTGGAGGATGCCGCCGATAGCTACCGCGCGGCGATTGCCGAACGTCCTTTATGGCCATACAGTTGGGCGAATCTGATGACCGTGAAGGACAAACAGGGCCTCATCGACCGCGAATACCGTCAGGCTTTGAATCAGTGTGCGGCACTTGGACCGTGGGAGCCTGCGGTGCAGCAACAGATGATTCGCAGCGGACTGAAGAGATGGAGCCTGCTCAGCGTCGGGGATCGGGAGCGCATTCTGGCCGCGATGGATCGTGCGCTGCGAATTCAGCCGGGGAAATTGCTCGACATTGCCCGGCGTTTTAACCGTCCGGACCTGTTTTGCAGCCGTTATCTTCGCCAGCCGAAAGCCGAACGGTCTCACGGTCAGGTTGAACGGTACTGCAATGATTTCACGGGTCGTGAATAGTCGTGGGTACGGCCGTTCCGGTGCGCTCAACCGACCAATCCGCCCGGATACCGGCTGCAGCAGTAATCCAGCCTTCGCTTTCCAAATTCCAGTAACAGCCGCGCGCGGCGGTTGATCTGTTACGCCGGCGTTGATATTGCTGCGATGTGTTTTAGCGACTACCCATGGGCCGGGCAGTAGTGCTTTCATTTCTTCCGGGTGCCCGGGTCGGCGTTCAAGGGTGCTATCACGCTATCGCCAAACCGCGTATTCGCAACTAATTTCCGGGCCCGGCGGGCGTTTGACTTCCATAACTTTAGAGGGTTAGGCTAATTTGGCATTGGTCTCTGGCAACTTAGGGCCCAATGATGCGAAGTAACCATGGCGGCTTCTCTTCATTGGCAGCCGCTCATTTTGTTGTTGCGATTATCGCGCAGCAGGGCGGAAAAGCCGTGATATTGCCCATCTTCCATGGGTAAGAAGGGGGGATCAGAAAGGAGGGTGTCTGCGATCTGACGCGTCCGGCAAACCGGCGCGGCGGTATGCGGTCTGCGACGCATCAATAGCAGGAAATCAGTATTGTTAGAAGCAGGTATCCTCAAAATACCTGTTATCGAGTTACCCGGTAGCGATGACCACGGGTGGTTATCGAAGACTCGAAAGAGGTGAGCATGATAAGACGTCGACTAGCGGTTAGTAATACGGCAGCTTGTTGGCTGAAACGTGGCAGCAGGATACTTGAGCCGCGAATAAGCAGATGGTCCGGCGCGGTTTTAGCGGTACTGCTGGCGACCTGTTTTGCATCCGGTGCGATGGCCAGTATCACGCCGATCGCCACGACCACGGCTGACTCTGCCGGTGAAGCGTCCAGTACGGTAACCGTTGCACGGCCGGCCGGCGTGGTCGCCGGCGATGTGTTGGTCGCATCGCTGGTGCTCGAGTCAAATGGCGAAAGCGTCAACGTGCCCAGTGGCTGGACCCTGGTCGGAGAGACCGATGTTCATTTCGCGATGGCGGTGATGTACCGTATAGCGGGTGCGAGCGAGCCGGCCAATTATACGTTCACTTTTTCCGATGACGCTGAAAACATCGGGTCCATTACAGCTTACCGGGGTGTGGATAACACCAACCCGATCGGGGCAACGGCTGTCGATACGAACGGCGGTACGTCCATGCTGGTCATGTCTTCGCTGACGACTACGACGTCCAATGCCTATGTGGTACGGTCGGTCGCGTCTGATAACAATGCCGGTTATACGCCGCCTGCCGGTTATACCGAGCGGGTCGACACCGACAGCGGCGGCAGCTTGTCACATGGCTATGCGGATCGAGAAATGGCAACGGCCGGCGCGACCGGAACAGAAACCTATACCTATGGCCAGAGCCAGCCATTTATTGGTATATCGCTGGTTTTGAATTGCGCCCCGACCGCCGATTGGGATGATGCACCGAACAGTTACGGCACCCTGGAGTCAGCCAACGGCCCGAGGCATACAACCAGCGCTTCGCTGTTTATCGGCTCATCCGTCGACGCCGATGCCGATGGTCAGCCGACCTCGGCCGCCGACGGCGACGGCGCTGACGATGACGGCGCGACGTTTGCCGCGATCGGTCCGGGTAATGCAGCGGCGAGCGGTGTTACCAACACCTATGCCTTAAGTGTTGAAGTCACCAACAGTACCGGCGGCGATGCGATGCTGTCGGGCTGGATGGATTTGGACTGCAACGGCACGTTTGAAGCCGGTGAGCGGGCCACAGGCTGTTTCAAGTCAGCCGGTGCCAGCAATTGCAGCCCGACCGACAGCCGTGGTGCGGTCATTCCGACCGGCGCCACGCCGTCCAGCGGCAAAGGCGTGCTGTACTGGGACGGCGGGAATGCTGGTGCGCCGCTGATCAGCCAGATCCTCGCGGACAATACCTGCGCCAACGACACGAACGGCAATCCGGTGACATTCGCCCGGTTGCGTTTAACCACGGACGCATCGTTCTTCAGCTTAAGTTCGCCGTCACCGCTGGGTTCGGCCGGCGATGGCGAGGTCGAGGGTTTTCAGGTACCAATCGCTGCGAGTACTACGCCTGCTGTTATCGGCGAGGTTCAGGCCCAAGCATTCCAGGATGGCACGGTTTTCTCGTGGCTGACCGCATCGGAGACAGATGTAGCGGCATTCCGGGTGGAACGACGGACGGCCGCCGGCGATTGGCAGGTGGTGCATAGCGAGCCGTGGCTGCCGGCGCTGCTGAGTTTGCAGGGTGGGCGCTACCAGGTCCGCGATGCTACCGCAGTAGCCGGTCAACGCTATCACTATCGCGTGATCGAACAAAGCGGGGACGGCCGCCGCCAAAGCTATGGGCCGTATACCGTAACGGTCGGTGAGCAGACCGGCAAAGCGGTGCTGACCAATGGCTATCGCTCCGAGGCGCGTTGGGACATCGACCGGACCGCGGCACTGGCCGAAGCCCGTGAACTGGCAGCCCGGCGGCCATTCAAAGACCAAATACAGACGCTGGGCAAAGACTCAGGCATTCAGTTGCGGTCGGTGGCGGTAAGCCGGCCGAAGCAACTGAAACTGAGGGTTCAGGCAAGTGGCTTGTATGCGCTGCCGCTATCGACCCTGGCTAACGAATTCGGTTTTTCGGCGCGGACGGTGCGCTCCTGGCAACGGCGCGGTCTGCTGTCCCTGCAGACCGGCGGTCAGGAAGTGGCCTGGCGTGCAGATAGTAAAGGAACACTGTATTTCTACGGCGAAGCGATTGACAGCTTGTTCAGTGAGGAGCGGACCTATTGGCTGACGCGCCAGCGGCGTGGCTTGAAGATGAAGACCCTGACGGTGCACCGCGGCCGGCCGGTCAACGAGTCGTTTATCGCGAGCCGGCATGACGAACAGGATAACTTTGCATTCCTGTCGGCGACCGGTGATCCGCGATCGGATTACTGGTTCCGCGAGGCGCTGAATACCACGGCAGCGAACCGGACCAAGGTGTTTGAGGTTGCAGCACCGGGCGCGAACAGCGCCGATGGCAGCTTGTCGTTGAACCTGTGGGGCGGGTTCGATGCGACCCATGTGGTGGATGTGAAGGTAAACGGCGAAGCGGCTGGTACGGTTCGCTTTAGGGGCCGCCGAAGCCACCAGGCAAGCCTGGGTTTGCCGGCATCGGCGTTCGGTGGAGAGACCCTGTCGGTGGAACTGACATTGCAGGATAGTCCGGGCAGGGGGTTTGATTTTATTCTGCTGGACAGTTTCGATCTGGACTACCGGCGGTCCTATCGCGCGGATCAGGGAACATTGCGGTACTCGGCCGAGGCCGATACGAAAGTGGTGGGTTTTACCAGCCGGGTAATTAGAACCCTGGATATTACCGACCCTCGCCGGCCGGCATGGGTCAAGGGCGGTGCGCGCTGGAAACAAAAGACCGGCGAGTACGCGTTCCGTGGCAAACTGCCGCTCGGTGAATACCTGAGCACGGATCAGTTGTTGTCGCCGAGTCAGATCATCGCGGATGTGCCATCAACACTGAAGGCCGGCAATAACCGGGCGGACTACGTGATCATTACCCATGCGGCCTTGCGCGACGGCGCCGAGGCGCTGGCCGATTACCGGTCTCGGGACCTCCGAACGCTGGTGGTCGATGTGCAGGATATTTACGACGAGTTTGCCCATGGTCTGGCGGACCCGGGAGCGATCCAGGCGTTTATTCGACAGAGCCAGCGCTGGCAGCGGAAGCCGCGCTATGTGGTCCTGGTCGGTGGCGGTAATTTCGACTACCGGAATATTCTGGGGACCGGAACCAACTGGGTGAGTCCGCTGATGTGGGGCGGCGTGAACGGTCTGTATGCCAGTGATACCCTGCTGGGTGATGTGGACGGTGACGGCGTGCCGGAAGTCGCGGTGGGGCGCGTACCGGCACAGAGTACGGCCGAGGTGCTGTCATATGTCGACAAGGCCGTGGCCTATGAGTCGAATGCGGTATCGCTGCCGACCCTGTTGCTGGCCGATAATGCGGACCAGGGTGGCGATTTCGGCTTCTCGACGGATGTGATCGGTCAGCAGGTATTCGGTCCATCCGAGCAAGTGCACCTGCAGCACGATGCAGCCGCGACCAAGGCCGATCTGCTAAATTATTTGGATAGCGGCATCAGGCTGCTGAACTACGTGGGTCACGGCGGCATCGACCGGCTGACCAGCGAAGGCGTGCTGCTGAACCGGGATGCGGACGGTCTGAACAACGGACATACGCCGGTATTCGTCGGTTTGTCATGCATCATTAATAACTTCTCGGTACCGGCATTTGAGAGCCTCGGTACGCGGCTGGTAAACCGTGCCGGCGGCGGTATGGTCGCAGCCTGGGCCGCGTCGGGCGAATCGTTCAACGGGTCGGCAACGCGTCTCGGAATCCGTTTCCACGAAGAGTACACAGTGCGACCGCGGCTCGGCGATGCGATCGTCCATGCATTCAAGCAGGAGCCGGTGCTGTCATCGGTTTATACTTTGTTGGGTGACCCCGCCTTAGTGGTTCAGTGACCGCTTAAGGCTTCTTGCACCCTGTTGGGGCAAACTGCTTTGTGCTGTCTTTTCCTGTAGGAGCGCCTTTAGGCGCGAAACCGGCTCTTATCCAGGAATTTCGCGCCTAGAAGCGCTCCTACGGCGGCGGGCCACAGATTCAATCTTCCAATTCGTCGACGGTTTTCGGCCAGTCGTTTTTCAGCAGGCGCGATAGTGCGCGATCGGCCAGCAGCCGGCCCTCGTTCTGGCAATGGGCGCAGTAGTTGGTTTCATTTGATTTATAGCGGATGCGTTGTATCGGTTTGCCGCAGTCGATGCAGGGTTGCCGGTATTTCCCGTGAACGGCCATGCCGGGTCGGAATGCGGTCACTTTGTCCGGAAAGCGGTCACCGGCTTCTTCGCGCAGGCGCTGTGTCCACTCGGCAATCACGCTTTGCGCCGCCTGGTAGAGCCGTTTGATCTCTTTTGCTTGCAATCGCTGGCTTTGCCGCATCGGAGACAGACGCGCACGAAACAGTATTTCATCGGAGTACGCGTTGCCGATGCCGCGAATAATTCGCTGGTCGGTCAGCGCTCGTTTCAGCGTGTGGTTGTTTTGCGTCATGGCGCGCCGGAATTCGTCGGCTGAACACGCCAGGACTTCCAGTCCGGCGGGTAGTTGGGAATCGAGGTCCGCCGATTTCAGCACATGCAATGACGCCCCCCGCTTGCTGCCGGCTTCGGTCAACACCAGGCTGCCGCTGGAAAAGTCAAATACAGCCAGCGGGCCTTTCGGGCCTGGCTGCGGGGGCTTGCTGGTCCGCCATTTCAGACGTCCGGCAATCATCAGATGCAGCACCAGCCAGAGTTCGTTATCCAGGCCGATTGCAATGCGCTTGGCCAGCCGGCGGACCGCCGTGACTGTCCGGCCTTCGGCGCTGCTGATCGCCGGGTCGACGGTACGCAGCAGAAACGGGCTGCCGAGGCGTACCGCGGTCAGCCGGGCGCCGACGATACGTTGTTCCAACGCTTCCCGGTAAACGGTGATATCGGGTTGTTCGGGCATGTTCTTGCCGCGGTGATCCGCTTGTCGGCAGCAGTTTACCCTAACCGCGGGCCAGTCGGTCCCGGCCCGCGATTGCCGCTTAGTTGAGGTTGGTACGGTCGACCAGTTGGCTGAAGAACAACGCATTGGCCAGCAGACGCTGTGTACCCCACCAGTAGCCCCGAAAGCTGGGGTTGTTCGCAATACGGACAATCAGACCGGCGCCGTGCCTTTCGGCGATCACCGCCGGTTGGCCTTTGACTTCGTCCAGCCGGTCTTCGCCGATAAAGCCGGATAGCAGCGGTTCCGCGTGGTAGGCCACGACAGTGGCGTAGGCGTTTTCCGACGGTTCAAGCAATACAGTGCCGTTACGGAACAGCGGCAGTTCCTTGCGCTGAAATCCGAAACCCAGCGGATGGCTGAGGTCGATATCGCTGCGCACGATGGCGCCGCCGATCACGCGCTGCGCCTGATCGTTTTCGAACTCGCCATAGGGCCGCCGCTGGCTGTCTTCCTGCTGTTCGTCATCCACCGCTGCTTCGTGCTCGTCTTTCTGCGTTTTGGGCGCGTACAGCGATTCCGCCCAGACCGCGGCATTTTTAGTTGCGATCAACACGCCGCCCTGATTGATCCACTGTTCGATCTTCGGCCGCAGTTTCGAGCCCGCAGCTTCATATGCGCCATTGACCATGATCAGATGGGTGTAATCGTTCAGCGGCAGACTTCGAAGCTGTCGGCCTTCGACCATCACTGGCGGCAGTCCGATGCGGGTGTCCAGAAAGTGCCAGATTTCGCCGGCTTCGTAGCCGTTTACGCCGTTCCCGACCCACAGCAGAGGTCTGACCGGTTCAAGCGCGCGTACTTTGTTTGAGCCGAGGTCGCGCCCGGTGGCTGTCAGTCCGGTGGAGATGCCATGTACCTCGATGCGATGGGTTTCGCTGGCCTGTCGCAGAATCTCATAAGCCCGGTCCAGTTCCGCGTCGGTCATTCGGCCGGTGGGTACGATCAGGCCGCCGCGTTTCAGACGCAGCGATCCCTGCGGGGTTTTCAGGTCCAGATCAACTTTGCTGGCCCGTACCGGGATTTCAGCGCGCAGCAGCGTTGTCAGTACCGCGGCGGTGGCCTGGTCCTCCCAGCGCAGTGCCCAGCCGACCAGGCCCTCGGGGTCGGGAACCCCGGCAATCCTCGGAGCTGCACTGCTGCCGGTCGACGGCGCCCGGCCGACTGCCGCGTAGGGCAGGTTGAACGCCAGGGGCAGGGTCCAGGTGGATACATCGTAGAAGGTCTCATCGACGAATTCGGTACGGGTTTCCATCAGCGCCTGAAGCAGGCCGTACTGGTCCTGTGCGTTGGAAATAAACCAGGATTTCCCGGCCGGGAATTCGGTGCCGTCCGTGGTGACGCTTTTGCTTAGCGGAGCAGCTTCGATCTGGTGCAGCCGCAGAATCTCAAGGAAGGCCTGCATCCTGGTCGGGTCGTTGTCGTCGCCGACCAGCCAGCCGGCGTTGCGGTCGCGGCTGCGGCGCTGATTCATCTGCCGGTCAAAGCTCTGCTGGTAGGCATGCAGGCGATCTTTGAGCGACCACGCACCGCGCAGGGTGGACAAGGAGGTCGTCAAGTGGTTTTCTACCGCAAGCTTAAACGGCAGCGGTCCATTGGGCGTATCCATCAGGTGTCCGCGGGCCGAGGGCTGTTCGAACAGAATGCCGATGCTGCCGTTGATGTCCGGATAGGTTGAGCCCTTGCCATAGTAATAATCGTCGAATCGCTCTTCGGTGAAATAAAGCTGTCCGGTCCGGTCCAGGGCGGCCGCGTGAAATTCGGCCAGTGCATCGGTCAATTCGAAGTTCAACTTTGGTGTCAGCGGATTTTCCCGTTCCGGAACGCCCGGCTGGAAGAAGTAGTTTTCATTGCTGCCCTGCTCGTGAAAGTCCGTCAGCACATGCGGCCGCCAGTGGTGGTACTGCGGAATACGTGCACGCGACTCCGGGTGTTGCAGCAGCAGCCAGTCGCGATTCAGGTCATACCAGTAGTGGTTGGTTCTGCCGCGCGGCCAGGCCTCATTGTGTTCGCGGTTACGCGGATCGTCGATCACATGTTTGCTTTTATGCGAGTTTACCCAGCTCGCAAAGCGGTTCAGGCCGTCAGGGTTGATGCTGGGTTCGATCAGAATGATAGTGTTGTCGAGCAGGGTCTGCACCCATGGGTCCTGGCTGGCCGCGAGGTAGTAGGCGAACAGCAGGCTGGCATTGCTGCCGCTGGCCTCGTTGCCGTGCACGCTGTAGCCCATCCACAGTACCAGTGGTCCTTCGCTGCCCTGGGATTGCAGGTGGCGCTGTCTGAGTGATTCCAGCCGAGTCTGGTTTTCGGCCGAGGTGACCGTCATCAGAACCAGTGGCCGCCGCTCGTGCGTGTGGCCGGTGATCTGCATGGAAAAGCGCGGTGATTGCTGCGCCAGGATTTCCATATACCGGACCAACTGGTCGTGGCGTACGTGCCAGTCGCCGACCTCCCAGCCGAGGACCGATTCCGGAGTGGGGATGGCCGGATTCAGCGCCGCGTTCTCAGGCAGATATTCGGCGCTTGATTTGGCGGCAGCCGCCGTGGCGAAAAATAAACTTAACAAAACGACAATGCAGCGCATGGGTGTTTTCCAATCTTCTACGGACAAACAAATGCGCGTATTGTAGCCCAGCGGTACAATGAATGCCTGGTAAAGTGATTTCGGCATGATCCTTTGCGTTCAGCCGGTCAGAAAAAACAGTGAAAGCAGGACTTCATAGATGAATCACCGAAA
Source organism: Lysobacterales bacterium (assembly GCA_028289465.1). Lineage (GTDB taxonomy): Bacteria > Pseudomonadota > Gammaproteobacteria > Xanthomonadales > SZUA-36 > JANQPM01. The sequence continues at coordinate 60,371 of JANQPM010000119.1, forward strand.
CAGCATGCTATTCGTACTGACCTTGTGTTGCTCGATCGCGGCCTGCGCCGACGAGTCAAAACTGGATACCATTCGCCTTCCTGACGGATTTTCTATTTCCGTCTATCATGACGGTATCGACGATGCGCGTCAGATGGCTTTAGGCACTGAGGGTACGCTGTTTGTCGGCAACCGCAGAAAAGACAAGGTTTATGCGTTGCGCGATGAAGACCGGGATCATGTGGCCGACAAGATATACGTTATCGATGACGGATTGGCCATGCCGTCAGGGCTTGCGTTTCGGGATGGTGCGCTCTATGTTGCCGCGCTGAACCGTATCCTGCGCTACGACGATATCGAAAACCGGCTGTCGAATCCGCCGGAACCGGTGGTGGTCAGCGACGCATTCCCGTCGGACACCCATCACGGTTGGAAATATCTCGGCTTCGGCCCGGACGGCAAGCTCTATGTGCCGGTCGGTGCGCCGTGCAATATCTGTGACCAGCCGGAGTATATGAAGATCAGGCGCATGAATCCGGACGGCAGCGAGCTGGAAGACTATGCGTTGGGGGTGCGCAACAGTGTCGGCATGGCATGGCATCCGCAAACCGGTGAGCTGTGGTTTACCGACAACGGGCGCGACTGGCTGGGTGACGATCTGCCATCCTGCGAATTGAATCATGCGCCTCGCCAGGGCATGCATTTCGGCTACCCTTATTGTCACCAGGGCGATTTGCCCGACCCGGAGTTCGGCCGTGGCCGGGACTGCGCGGATTACGTCGCACCTGCGGTGAATCTGGGTCCGCATGTCGCACCGCTGGGTCTGAAGTTCTACGCCGGCGATATGTTCCCTAAGGCCTACCACAATCAGTTGTTTATTGCTGAACACGGTTCCTGGAACCGCAGTGAAAAAATCGGCTACCGCATCAAGCTGGTGACCTTCAACACGGACGGCAGTGTGCGCGATCAGCAGGTGTTTGCTGAAGGATGGCTGCAGGGCGAAGAGGCCTGGGGGCGGCCCAATGACCTGCTGGTCATGCCGGACGGTTCAATGTTGGTTTCCGATGACGGCGCCGATGCGATATATCGAATTACCTATAGCGGAGAATAGGCGGTGAAACTGTATTCAAACGATCTGCAGGATGGCATGCCTATCGACCCTCGGTTTGCATTCGGCCGTATGGACAGGGCTAATCATATGGCACTGTCAGACAACCGGAATCCGCATCTGGCGTGGCGGGATGCACCCGCAGCAACCGAGTCTTTCGCGCTGCTGTGCATGGATCCCGATGTGCCTGCCACGGCCGGCGATGTGAATCAAGAAGGCAAGCTACTGCCGGTGGATATGCCGCGCTGCGATTTCTGCCATTGGGCCTTGGTCGACATACCGCCGGGTTTGACCGAAATAGAAGCCGGTAGCTGCAGCCACGGAGTGACTGCCGGCGGCAAGTCCAACCCTGCAGGGCCGGCCGGCAGCCGGCAGGGCATCAACGACTACACCGGCTTTATGGCCGGTTCGGATATGGCTGGCGACTACTACGGCTATGATGGTCCGTGCCCGCCGTGGAACGATCTGCGATTGCACCATTACATCTTCACCCTGTATGCGTTGGATGTGCCGGGCCTGGATCTGGCCGATGGTTTCACCGGCCATGATGTGATCGCGGCGCTTCAGGGACGTGTGCTGGCCAAGGCCAGCATCGTTGGCACCTATACTCTGAATCCCGACGTTTCCGATAGCGTCTGATTCGGCGGCCCGGGGCTTTCAATGACCTTGCTTCAACTGCTGGTTCTGGCGCTGATCCAGGGTCTGACCGAATTCTTGCCGGTTTCGAGTTCCGCCCATCTGATTCTCGGGAGCCGGGCTTTCGGCTGGCCTGATCAGGGCCTGGCCTTCGATGTCGCGACACACCTCGGCACGCTGCTGGCGGTACTGTGGTATTTTCGGCGCGATCTGGCGGCGATGGGTTCGGCCGTGCTGTCCGCGCGGCACGGGGATGCGCAATCCCGCCGGCTGGCCTGGCTGCTGGTTCTGGCCAGTATTCCGGCACTGGTGGTCGGGGCGCTGGCGGCGGACTGGGTTGAAGCCGGCCTACGCAGTCCGGTGGTGATTGCAGTCGCAACCATCTTGTTTGGAATCGTGCTGTGGCTGGCCGACCGGTATGGTGCCCGGCGCTGGGAAGTGAGCGATATCGGACTGCGCCCGGCGCTGCTGATCGGCCTGGCCCAGGTATTGGCACTGATTCCGGGAACGTCGCGTTCCGGGATTACCATTACCGCCGGCCGTGCACTGGGCTTGAAGGCGCCGGCTGCCGCACGGTTTTCCTTTTTATTGTCGATTCCGATTATCGCGGCGGCCGGCGGGCACGGTCTGTTGCGGGTGCTTCAGGGAGACGCCGGTATCGCTTTGCAGCCTTTCCTTTTGGCCGCGGCAATTTCCGCGCTTACCGCGTTGGCCTGTATTCATGTGTTCCTGCAACTGCTGGAACGCATCGGCCTGACGCCGTTTGTGATCTATCGGCTGCTGCTTGGCACGGTATTGCTCTGGCTGGTGCTGTAGCGCGGCCGCCGCACAGAAAACGGCATTCAGCGTAAGCCGTGCGCCCATGTCTTTGTTGCGCCTGTAGGAGCGCCTTTAGCAGTCGGCACAATGTACACTGGGCGGTTCTTATGCACAAAAATAGAGCGATTTCATATCCGTTGTGTGCCATAATTGTGCACGACGGCCTGGACAGGTCGCGGTGATCGATACGGTAACCTTAAAGGTCGTTTTCTGCAGCTAATTTCGATTTAAAAGTTGATAATTGCAGTCTTTTTCAGAGTAACAGAACGGACCGGTGTGCGTACGGTTGGCATGAGTTGTGCATAGTTTTAGTGTTTCATTATTTCGCAATCCGTAAGTGAGGAATTCCATGACTGCCGACGCCGTACTCAAACATATTCGTGACGAAGCATTTGATTTCGTCGACCTGAGGTTCTGCGACACCCTGGGTAAAGAACAACATGTCAGCCTGCCCACCGGGGTCGTTGATGACGATCTGTTTGAAGAAGGGAAAATGTTCGATGGATCGTCGATATCAGGCTGGAAGGGGATCAATGAATCGGACATGGTCTTGATGCCGGATATCGACAGTGCGGTCGAAGACCCGTTTTCCGAGCATAAGACGCTGATTTTGCGCTGTGATGTGCTCGAGCCGAATACCATGGAAGGCTACAGCCGCTGTCCGCGCAGTCTGGCCAAGCGCGCGGAAGCTTACCTGAAGGCCAGCGGCGTTGCGGACCAGGCGTTCTTCGGACCTGAGCCGGAATTTTTCGTTTTCGACGATGTTCGATGGGATGTGTCGATGAAAGGAGCCGGGTACCGCATCGACAGCCAGGAAGCGGCCTGGAATACCAACCGGCGTTACGAGGACGGCAATACCGGGCATCGGCCTGGAGTCAAGGGCGGTTACTTCCCGGTGCCTCCGGTCGATTCGCTGTCCGACCTGCGTGCGACCATCTGCAAAGTGCTGGCCGACCTGGGCGTACCGGTGGAAGTCCATCACCATGAGGTGGCAACCGCCGGCCAGTGTGAAATCGGGACCCGTTTCAATACCTTGACGCGCAAGGCTGATGAGTTGTTGCTGCTGAAATACGCCGTACACAATACCGCACATGCGCTCGGCCATACTGCGACATTTATGCCAAAGCCGCTGGTCGGCGACAACGGTTCGGGCATGCATGTACACCAGTCGCTTGCGAAAGGCGGCAGCAATTTGTTCACCGGCGACGGCTACGGTGGTCTGTCGCAAACCGCGTTGTACTACATCGGCGGCATCTTCAAGCATGCCCGCGCGCTTAACGCGTTCGCCAACAGCACAACCAACAGCTACAAGCGTTTGGTGCCGGGTTTCGAAGCGCCGGTGATGCTGGCTTATTCGGCGCGCAACCGGTCGGCGTCCTGCCGCATTCCATTCGTGAACAACCCGAAGGCGCGGCGCATAGAAATCCGCTTCGGCGATGCCAGCGGCAACGGCTACCTGACGTTTGCGGCGATGCTGATGGCAGGGCTTGACGGGATCGCTAATCAGATTGATCCGGGTTCTCCGATGGACAAGGATTTATACGATCTGCCACCGGAAGAGGAAGCCGGAATTCCGACGGTCTGCCACAGCCTGGACCAGGCCCTGGAAGCGCTGGATTCGGATCGCGATTTTCTGAAGGCCGGTCAGGTATTCAGCGATGATCTGATTGACGGTTACATCGACCTCAAAATGGAAGAGGTCACGCGTTTTCGCATGACCACACACCCGCTCGAGTTCGATATGTACTACTCGCTGTAAGCGATGGCCGGCAACATCACCGATGAACCTTGGACCGGCACAGGGCTCAAACCCATAGGGTTGGAACCTGTGCCAGCTACCGTGCATCGGCGCCCGGGCACCGGTAGGGGGCGTAGCGCTTCTACCGGTTGCCCGTTGTGGCACAAAATGCTCAGGTTACAGGGAGAGCAGTGATGATTAAACGGAGTTTCTGTTATTTGACGGCCGGCCTGCTCTGGACCGGTCTGGCGTTTGGCGAAATCTACAAGACCATCGACCAGAACGGCAATGTCGTCTATACCGACGAACCGCCCACGGCCGGTGCGCAACCGATGGACCTGCCGGACCTGAGTGTGGTCACCCCGCGCGAGCCGATGCGTGTCGGAGAAGCCGGTTCGAATGCCGATGACCGGGCCGAGGAAAGCGAACCGCAGGGTTTCGGCGAGTTTCGCATCGTCAGCCCGGCGTCCGATCAAACCTACTGGGGCACCGGCAATGCGATGACCGTTGCACTGAAAACTGATCGGCCGGTCAATCCGAATGTCGATGTCATCGTCTACATTAACGATACGCCGATGCCGGCCAGCAAGTCCATGTCGACGCGAGTAACCGGCATTCCGCGCGGCACGCATACCCTGCGCGCCGAACTGCACTCGCCAAACGGGCAGGTGCTGGCGGTGGCAGGACCGGTGACTTTTCATATGAAGCAACATTCGGCGAACTTCAACCGATCTGCCGGTTCTGGCTGATTTGGGATCGCCGGCGGGCAACGGCAGCTTACCAGGCAGTGCTGGTGAAACGCTGACGGGCAGACCGGCCGAACCCTGGCAGCCGTTCGACAATATTCGCCTGCCGATTGTACTGCTGGACACCGATGGCCGGTTCAGACAGGCAAATAGTGCCGCCGAACAGCTTCTCGGCCTGAGTCGGCAGCAGCTCGTCGGGACTCACTTGATCGAGAGCCTGCTTTCCGCGGGCGAGCTTGTGCCCGCTGTACACCGCTTCGATACCTCACAGGAATCGGTGCTGGTGAAAAACACGCTGGTCATCACCAGGGACAATTGCGAACACCGAATGGACTGCTGGATCAGCAATGCAGCCGGCGACAGCGGCTGTGTGCAACTGGAATGGCATCCGGCATACGAGGAACCGCTGACCGAAGCCTCGATCGAACAGCGGCAGATATTGACGCTGGTTCGGCAGGTGCTGGCCCATGAAATCCGCAACCCGCTGGGTGGAATGCGGGGCGCGGCCCAGCTCCTCGAAAAAGCGCTCGACGACCCGGCTTTGATCGCTTATGCGAAGGTGATCATGCGGGAAGCCGACCGCCTGGATGCGCTGGTTGAACGCTTCAGTGCCGCATCCGGCAACGGTCAGACCGCTGCAGCCAATTTGCACCGGGTGCTGGACCAGGCTGCGGAAATCGTCGTGCTTGAGGCACCGGGCTTGCAAGTGACCAGAGACTACGATCCCAGCATTCCCGAGATACAGGCGGACTCGGCCGCGTTGAAGCAATTATTTTTGAATCTGATAAAAAACGCGGCTCAGGCAAATGCCGGTGCGATTACTCTGAGCAGCCGCGTGATCCACGATCAGATTCTGCAGCGCCGCCGCCACCGCCTGGCGGTTTCGGTGAAAGTCCGGGATGACGGAGACGGCGTGCCCGAAGACATCGCCGACAATTTGTTTCTGCCGCTGGTGACCGGCCGCCGCGGCAGCGGACTGGGATTGCCGATCGCACTGGATATCGCCAGACGGCATGGTGGCGAGCTGTCCTATCATCGGCAAAAAACCGGTAGTTGCTTCAAGTTAGTGCTGCCGCCGGGGCCGGGCCATGACCGCTGACCCGTCGACGGTCTGGGTGTTGGACGACGACGAGTCCATACGCTTTGTGCTGCAGCAGACCTTATCCGCAGAGGGTTTGTCTGTGGCGCTTTTCAGCACACTCAGCGAAATCAACGATGCGCTTTCGGACAGCCTGCCGGACGCGGTCATCGCCGATGTGAAGCTGCCCGATGGAGACGGTTTGAGCATGCTGGACAGCCTGCACGAGCGTCAGATTCCGGTGATTGTGATGACGGCCTATTCCGATCTGGATTTGGCGGTACAGGCGTTCCAGCAGGGCGCGTTCGAATACCTGTCCAAGCCTTTCGATCTGGATACCGTGATCGCCACGGTTCGCAAGGCCTGCGCAGCGGAAACCCGAAAGCCCAAACCGCCGCCCGCGGTCCGCAGCGAGTTGCTTGGCGATTCGCCGGCGATGCAGGAAGTGTTCCGCACCATCGGGCGCTTGTCGCGCAGCGAAATCAGCGTGTTGATTACCGGCGAAACCGGCACCGGAAAGGAACTGGTTGCGCAGGCGCTGCACCGCCACAGCCGCAGAGCAGCCGGGCCTTTTATCGCGATCAACACGGCGGCAATACCGGCAGATCTGCTGGAATCCGAACTGTTCGGGCACGAGAAAGGCGCGTTTACCGGCGCCATTGCACGGCGTACCGGCCGCTTTGAAGAAGCGCGCGGCGGCACGTTGTTTCTGGACGAAATCGGCGATATGCCGCTGGCACTGCAAACGCGGCTGCTGCGGGTGCTGGCCGAGGGTGACTACTACCGGGTCGGCGGGCGGGATTTGTTGCGCGCCGATGTCAGAGTTATTGCGGCGACCCATCAGGACCTTGCGCAGCATGTTGCTGACGGCGGTTTCCGCGAAGACCTGTTCCATCGCCTGAATGTCATCCGCATTCATCTACCGCCGCTGCGCGAGCGGCATGAAGATATCGGAATGCTGGCAGAGCACTTTCTGTCGCTGAGCGCGCGCGAGATGCAACTGGAGCGCAAGGAGCTCAGGCCGGAAACGCTGAAACTGCTGCAAACCCACGACTGGCCCGGAAACGTCCGCCAGCTTCAGAACCTGTGCCGGCAGCTTTGCGTGATGGCGCCCGGAGAGCAGATATTTCCACATGATCTGCCATTCAGTCCGTCAGCGGAAGACACGCGGCAGGAGACGGACTGGTCAAAAAGTCTGGAACACTGGGCAGAGCGGCAATTGGCCCTCGGCAAGGACGAACTGCTCTCGAAAGCCGGCCGGGCGTTTGACCGCGTACTGATTCGGGCCGCGCTGCGGCAAACCGGCGGCAACAAGCGGGAGGCCGCACGCCTGCTGGGCTGTAGCCGCAATACGCTGGCTCGTAAGCTGAAGGACCTGAGCTGACTGCCGGAAGGGGTGTATTCGGGCTGTCGCGTACTAGTTGACTCGCAAGCGAAAGGTCACCGGGCCGTCGTTGGTCAGGCTGACCTGCATATCCGCGCCGAACCGCCCGGTTTCCACTTTCCCATACTGTTCACGAACGACCGTCACCAGCAAGTCAAACAGCTCGCGCCCCTTTTCCGGCGTTGCGGCCGGAGTAAAGCTGGGCCGGTTGCCGCTGTTGGTATCCGCGGCGAGCGTGAACTGCGGTACCAGCAGCAGCCCGCCCCGGTTCTGTACCACATTCAGGTTCATTTTCCCGGCACCGTCGGCAAACAGCCGGTAGGCGAGCAGTCGCTGCGCCAGACGCGATGCCTGTGCCGGGCCATCCTCGCGTTCCACGCCGATCAGGGCGAGCAGTCCGGTGCCGATTTTCGCGATCGTGTTTTCGTCCACCGCAACCCGGGCGCCGGTAACCCGTTGGATCAGTGCAATCATTGTCTACCTGCCGACATTCCGGTGATTGATGCCGCATGTTAGCATTCGCCGGTGATCGCCGGCAGTTGTGTCCGGCGCGTGATACCAGCGGTAGCGATGAGAGCGCCGAATGCGGAACTGGAGATGTAACGGTGAAAGCGGGCCTGGTTGGAGTTTTGATGCGCTTGTTGTCCTGGCTGCCGCCGGCCTGGATGCAGGCGCTGGCCGGCCCGGTCGGAAACCGGTTTGCCGCCGCCCGGCGCCGCCCGGTTGCGCGGCGTAATCTGGAAGCCTGCTATCCGCAACTATCCGAACACGGGCGATCGGCGTTGATTGAATCCAATATGCGGGAATACGGCCGGACGCTGACCGAGATGCCCTGGGTCTGGTGCCGGCCGCTGGACAGGGTGCTGGGCGCAATTACCGAAGTGCACGGGTTGGAACGGGTCCGCCGGGCGCAGGCGCAGAACAGGGGCCTGATATTCGCCGCGCCGCATTTCGGTGCGTGGGAATTACTCGGACTGTATTTGCAGTCGATCAGCGATATGGCGATCTTGTTCAAATCTCCGAAGGATCCCGGACTGGAACCGCTGCTGATCCGCAAACGCTCGCGCGTCGGCGCAAAGGTCTTGCCGGCTGACAGCGGCGGCATTCGCCAGGTGCTCCGGCACCTCAGACGCGGCGGTGGCGTCGGTATCCTGCCCGATCAGCAGCCAAAGGACGGGGAAGGCCTATTCGCGCCGTTTTTCGGAGTGCCGGCGCTGACCATGACCCTGCTTCCGAAGCTGGCCCGCAAGACCGGTGCGGAAGTCCTGTTCACTGTCTGCGAGCGCCTGCCGGAACCGATGCGGTACCGTGTGCATTTTCTGGCTGCCGACCCGAATATTCTGAGTGCTGACGAGGCGGTTGCGCTGAAAGCGATGAACCGCGGTGTCGAGCAGTGTATCGCGATCGATCCGGCACAGTATCTTTGGAGCTATAAACGCTTCAAGATTCAGCCGCCGGACCGACCCGGCTTTTATGCGGACTGACAGGTGCGCGGTCTTTATGCGTGCCGGCTTATTCCTCTTCCTCTTCGTCCAGGGCCTTTAGCACCCGCCGTTTCAGTACCCGCATCACTTTCTCTGCCTGTTTGTCGCCCACCTCGCCGGCCACTTCGATGCCTTCGTTCAGCGTCGCCAGCGCTTCGTCCAGCCGGCCGGCCTGGTGCAGCGACTTGCCCAGCCATTGCCAGGCTGCGCTGTATTGCGGATTCTGTTCGAGCGCTTTTTGCAAATGGGTAATGGCGGCTTCCCATTGCTCTCGATCGGCATGGGCCTTGCCGAGCGAGAAGCGCAGAATGGCGTTGTCGTGACCGGCGGTCAGCAGTTTATGCAGCGCATCAATATCCATACGTCGATCTCCATGCGGGAGTCAGTCCCGCCAGAAGGCTGGCGTAAATAATACCAGCAACGTGAAGATCTCAAGCCGGCCGAGCAGCATCGCGAAGCTCAGGATCAGTTTCGCGAACGGATTGATGTCGGCATAGTGCGGACCGGCCTGGCCCAGTGCCGGTCCGAGATTGGACAGGCAGGCGGCGATGGCCGAGAAAGCGGTAACCGCGTCCAGTCCGGACGCGGACAGCAGCATAGACAATATGCCCAGCGCGGCGATATACAAAAAGAAGAACCCCCAGACCGCGTACATGATTTTGCCGGACATGCTCTTGCCGCCCATTTTGATCGGTACCAGTGCATTGGGGTGGATCAGATGATGGATTTCGCGTATCGCCTGCCGGTACAGCAGCATCACCCGAATGACCTTCAGTCCGCCGCCGGTGCTGCCGGCGCAGGCACCGATGGACGCAATAATAATCAGCATCAGCGGCAGAAAGCCGGGCCAGGTATAGAAACTGGCCGTCGAGAAGCCGGTGGTGGTCATGCTCGAGATCACCTGAAAAAAGCCGTATCGAATGGCGTTGCCCAGCGAAGGGTAGATATCGCTCAGGTAGAGCGCGGCGCTGGCGATGATGCCGATCACGATCAACAGAATGATATAGACGCGGAATTCGGCATCCTGAATATACGGCAGCGTGCTGGCCCGGCGCCATGCCACGAAATGCAGCGCAAAATTGATGCCGGCCAGCGTCATAAAGACCATCGTGATGGATTCGATCAGCGTGCTGTCAAAGTACCCGATGCTCTGGTCATGGGTCGAAAAGCCGCCGATCGCAATGGTGGAAAACGCGTGGCCCACCGCATCGAACATGGTCATGCCGCCGAGCCAGTAGGCCAATACGCAGATCAGCGTCAGCGCCAGATAAATCAGCCACAGGGCCTTGGCCGTTTCGGTAATCCTGGGCGTGAGCTTGTTGTCCTTCATCGGACCGGGGGTTTCCGCGCGGTAAAGCTGCATGCCGCCGATCCGAAGCATCGGCAGGATGGCGACCGCGAGCACAATAATGCCCATGCCGCCGAACCACTGCAGCAACTGCCGGTAGAACAGAATGCCTTTGGGTAACTCGTCGATGCCGACCAGGATGGTGGCGCCGGTGGTGGTCAGCCCGGACATGGCCTCGAAAATCGCGTCCACGGCGCTGAGCTGCGGTTGGTCGGTAAACAGCAGCGGCATCGCGCCCCCCAACCCGACAGTCAGCCAGGACACCACGACCACCAGAAAACCGTCGCGCAGGCGCAGATCGCGGCGCTGCTTGCGCACCGGCCACCACAGCAGCACGCCGAGCACCACCAGAATCGCCGCGCTTTCCATAAAGGCCTTATAGGTGCCATCGCCGTAAAACCAGCTCACGGCGGCCGGCGGGAACATCAGCAAGCTGGACAGGATCAGCAGCAGGCCGACGATTTGTTGTATTACCAGGCGCCTCATGGGTAGCGGTCCGGGGTATTCCTAGATAAAGGTCACTGCAACCTGGAACAGGCGCTCGACGCTGCGAATCTGGCGCTTGTCGACCACGAACAGAATGATGTGGTCCTCGGCCTGGATCACCGTATCGTGATGCGCGATGATGACCTGGTCGCCGCGGACAATGCCGCCGATGGTGGTACCCGAGGGCAGGTCGATCTCTTCGATTTTGCGCCCGACCACCTTGGAACTGGTTTCGTCGCCATGCGCGACCGCCTCGATCGCTTCCGCCGCACCCTGGCGCAGCGAGTGAACCTTCACCATATGTCCTTTGCGCACATGGGTCAGCAACGCGCCCATCGTCACCTGCTGCGGAGATACCGCGATATCGATACTGCCGGCCTCCACCAGATCCGCATACGCCGGACGGTTGATCAGCGTGATCACTTTTTCCGCACCGAGACGCTTGGCCAGCATCGAAGACAGGATATTGGCCTCGTCGTCGTTGGTCAGCGCGCAGTAGACATCGGTCTGGTCGATGGATTCTTCCCGCAGCAAATCCTCATCGGCGCAGTCGCCGACCAGTACGATGGTCTTCTCCAGATCCTCGGCGATCATCGCCGCACGCTCGCGGTGCCGTTCGATGATCTTGACGTGCTGATCGCGCTCCAGGGCTTTGGCCAGCGCGCTGCCGATATTGCCGCCGCCGGCCAGAATCGTCCGCCGCACCGGCTTGCCGATCTGGGCCAGTTCCGCCATCACGGTTCGAATATGGCGGCGGGCGGCGAGAAAGAACACCACGTCGTTTTCTTCGATCATGGTGTTGCCTTCCGGAATAATCGCCCGGTCGCCACGGAAAATCGCAGCTACGCGGGCGTCCACCGTGGTGGGCAACTGCTTTCTCAGGCGCCATAGCTGCTCGCCCAGCAGCGGGCTGTTCTTGTCCGCGCGGGTCGCAACCAACTGCGCTCTGCCATCGGCAAAGTCCAGCACCTGCAATGCGCCGGGGTACTCGATCAGGCGCTTGATATGCCGGGTCACCAGTTGCTCGGGACTGATCAGTACATCAATCGGGCAATGCGCACGGGAAAACAGTTCGGGATGATCGAGGTATTCGGCCGAACGGACGCGCGCAATTCGGGTTGGTGTGTTGTACATGGTATAGGCCACCTGGCAGGCGGCCATATTGACTTCGTCGCTGTTGGTCAGCGCAATCACCAGATCAGCATCCTCGATGCCGGCCCGGACCAGCACCTTCGGGTGCGATGCATGGCCGATAACGCCCCGGATATCCAGTCGATCCTGAAGCTCTTTCAGACGCGGTGCATCGACATCCACGATGGTGATGTCGTTGTCTTCCCGGGCCAGGTTATTGGCAATGGACGAGCCAACCTGGCCGGCCCCAAGAATGACGATTTTCATGGAATGACGATCTTCATGGGATTATGGCCCTCATAGCCCCGCGTTCTCTCTGGTAACCGCCTTCGGATCGATGCCGAGCGAACGGAGCTTGCGGTACAGGTGGGTGCGCTCCATACCGACCGCTTCCGATAATTTCCCGACACTGCCGCCGACTTTGCGCAACTGGTAGATCAAGTATTCGCGTTCGAACTGTTCGCGGGCGTCGCGCAGCGGCAGATCGAAGATTTCGGGTTGCCGGGTGCTCTTGTAAGCCGGCCCGGCGTTACTCTGCCGAATAATCTGGTCGACTTCGGCCAGACTGATTTCATCGGTCTGACCTAAAATCAGCAGGCGTTTGATCAGATTGCGCAGTTCGCGAATATTTCCCGGCCAGTGGTAATTGCGCAGCCGGTTCTGCGCGGCAACCGAAAAATGCCGGTACGGCAGGCCTTTTCGGTTCGAGAAATATTCGGCATAGAATTTCACCAGGTCGGGAATGTCTTCCAGCCGCTGGTTCAGGGCCGGCACTTCCAGCGGCAGCACATTGATGCGGAAATACAGCGAATCGTCCAGGCTGCCCGATTGTACGAGTCGATCCAGCGACGCGCGGGAAGCGGCAATGACCCGGGCCGCAAACGGCCTGCCGGCCTGCCCGTCGACGGCTGGGATCTGACCGGTTTCCATGACCGCGTTCAGCAGTTGCTGGCTGGCTTCGGCCCAGCAGCCGATATCGCTGATGTACAGGCTGCCGTTTCGGGACTGGGCCAGCAGCCCGGCCTGCCGCGCGTCGCCGAGCAGTGCCGAGCGCTGCTCGGTTTCATCCAGCGGTGCCAGGTCGGCGACCACGAAAGGCTGTTCGGAACGCACGCTGCGGCTGTGAATATAACGGGCCAGATTTTCCTTGCCGGCGCCGGGGTCGCCGATAACGATAACGCTAGCATCGCTGTCGGCAGCGCGCTCAGCCTGCTGACGCAGTGCCTGCATCAGCACAGAATTTCCCATCGGTTCGAGTACCGGTACGGTGGATTGAACCGGGGTCTCCTGCTGCCGCTTCTGCCCTTCTTCCAGCGCCTTGCGCACGGTCATCAGCAGCTTGCCCATGGACACCGGCTTTTCGATGAAATCAAACGCGCCGGTACGAGTGGCCTCAACGGCGGTTTCGACATTGCCGTGGCCTGACATCATCACGACCGGACACTGCAAAGCGCCCTGCTCATGCCATTCCTTAAGCAGGCTGATGCCGTCGATGTCCGGCATCCAGATGTCCAGCAACACCAGATCCGGCGAGCGGGTATTGAACTGCTCCCGGGCCTTCTCGCCGCTGTCCGCGGCGCTGACTTGAAAGCCTTCGTCTTCCAGAATCTCCTGCACCAGCGCCAGAATATCTGGCTCATCGTCGACGATTAGGATATGGGTATCCGTCATTGGGCGTTCACTATCAGGCTGGGGGAGTCTGTTGTTGTTTCGATACAACAGGATAACCAAAACCGGTTGCAAAACCCAGCAACAGGATGGACTCGAAGCTGCGGTTTGCCGCCGTCAACCGGCCGGCAGCCAGACCGTGGCGACCGTTCCGCCGCTCTGCCGGTTATTGAGCCGTATTCGGCCGCCGTGCTCTTCGACGATCTTGCGACAGATCGCAAGGCCGAGGCCGGTGCCGCCGGGTTTGGTGGTGAGGTACGGCTCAAAAGGCCGTTTTGCGATCTCATCGGGCATCCCCGGCCCGTTGTCCCGCACTTCCAGGCGTACCTGGTCGTCATCGGCGTTGGCGGTGACCACCTGGATTTTGCCGTCCGCCTGGTCCGCGATGGCGTCTTCGGCGTTTTGCAGAATATTGTGCAGCAGCTGGCGAAGGCGTCCGGAGTCGGCCCGAATGCGCTGCGGGCCACTGTTCAGCTTCAATTCGATCCGGTCCGGGTTCTGAGGGTCCTGATACAGTTCGGTGACATCGCGGACCAGTTCATCGAGCACCAGTTCCCCGCGGTTCAAACCGGGTTCGCGCGCGTAGTCACCGAACGCATTGACCATGGTCTTCATCGCATCCACCTGCGCGATAATGGTATCGGTCGCGCGCTGAAGCATCGCGGCGTCGGATTCGTTGAGCTGGCCGAGCAGCTTCATCTGCAGGCGCTCTGCCGACAGACGGATCGGCGTCAGCGGGTTCTTGACTTCGTGCGCCAGCCGGCGGGCCACCTCGGCCCAAGCGGCCTCCCGCTGAGCCTGGTCCAGCACTGTGACATCGTCAAAGATCACCACATGGCCGCCGCGTTGATTGGCACCGTCGGGCAGACGGCTGCCGCGGCACATCAGTACCAGCGGTGATCCGCCCCGGTCCAGTTTGATTTCCTGGCGCCATTGTTGACCCCGGCCTTCCAGTTCGCGCGATACGCGCTGCAGCAACGGCCGCAGAAAACGATAGTGGTGCTCGATATTCGAGATACTGTGTTCGATATATTCGGTGACCGGCGCGCCGAGAATTTTGGCGGCCGATTCGTTACAGGTCAGCAGGCAGCGCTGGCGGTCGAATACCATCACGCCGGCGGATAACCGGCCGAGTACGGTTTCCAGATGCGCGCGCTGCGTTTCCACTTCCTCGCGGCTGATCTCGGCTTCGGTACTGGCGCGTTTCAGCTCTTTGGTCATCAGGTTAAAAGAGCGCATCAGGAAGCCGAGCTCATCTTTGTGCTGCGCTGCGATCTGGCGCTCGAAATTTCCTTTCGCGACCGCCTCGGTCGCTTCCGCCAACTGGCTGATCGGGTTGACCATCCGCCGGGCTGCATTGATTGCGGCCAGTATGGCCAACAGCACGGTGATCAGCAGAACCAGGGACAGAATCAGAATAAAACTCTGTTTCAACGAGTTGCGCAAAAACGCGACCTGCTGATAGCGATCGTACTCATTCTGAATATTGGCGGCCAGATGACTGAACTCGGCCGGCATCGGATACAGCGCCTGCAGAATTCGGCGTGAGCGTCCGGCCTGGGCGCGGGCCAGCGCTTCCAGCACGCGAATCTGGATCGAGTTGTTGGCGGCCGGCTCGGCATCGGCGAACTCCCCGCGTTCCAGCGCCTGGCGCAATGCAAAATCGCTTGGCCGGCTGCTTTCCGGACGATTGGAATCGATGCTGGCCACTGCGATGACCTGGCCGGTATTACGCAGTACCGCCAGCTCCGTCGGTCCGGCGCTGCTGACGCGCCGGAATAACTGCCGGACCAGTTGATCGTCGGGTACTGCTGCAAGATCTTCGCTGGTGCGCAGCAATTGATTGCGAACCTGCAAGGTCCGCTGGCCAAGCACCTGCTGGCCCAGTGTTATCGAGTCTTCGAGCGCCGATTCGATTCTGACATCAAACCAGCTCTCTATAGTTTCGTCGAGAAATTCCAGCGAAAACAAATAGACGATCAAGGCCGGCGGAATCGCCAGAATCAGGAAGTTCCGCACCATTCGGGCCGATAAGCGGGCACCCGGCGCTTCGGCGCGAACCCGCCGCAGCAGTTGCAACAGGCGTTGCGCAATGGACACGATCATCAGCAGCAGCGCCAGACCGGCCAATATCAATACCCACAGGTAAACCTGGCTGAAACGGTCGGAACCCTGTTGTACGTCGCTGACCAGATACAGCGCGGACAGCAGCAAGACCAGCGCTGCCAGTATCGGCAGCGTGCGCGAAAAGAACCGCTTTACGCGTCGACCGCGAAGGGCCATGGTGTCCAATCCGAAGCCAGCCGCCATTCCGGGGACAGCAAGGCCGGCAGCCGCATCGGCGCCGGCAGGCGCTGAATATCCAGCCGTACCTGCACTTCCGCCAGATACGCGCCCGGTTCGGCCGGCCGCGGCAATTGCTGATGCACCGGCCTCAGATAGGCCAGCAGATGCCGTAGGCGCGGATAGGCCGTCTGCCGATCGGAATCGAGGTCATGCAGCAAGTAGTGCTGGCTTAAAGACTGATAGCGCAATTCCCAGCGCTGGGTGTGGCGGGCCAGCGGACGGCGCAGCAGATCGTCAGCCATCCGGTAGCGGGAGGTGACCTCCAGTGTGATCGGAATCCCGCGCTCAAGCGCCTCGCTGGCCGCCGGTGACAGTTGCAGAGCCAGTTGTGCGGACAATTGCAGCCGGTCGGCGACGATCTGGCCGTCAACGCGGTCGATTTGAAAACCATAGCCGTGTGTGTGTGGCGTGGGATTGCACGCGGCCAACGCAAACGCGAAAAACAGGCCGATCAGCGGCAAGGTCTGCCTGCAGCCGGCTTGGGCTGCCGCACCGAGTATCTTCCTAGGCTTTTTCCAGTACCGCATAGTAAAACCCGTCCGTCGCATCGCGCTGCGGCAGCAATTGACGCCCCGCATCGCGTGCGATACCCCATTCGGCCGCAATCTCCACCGCACCGGCATCCGCCGTGCGCTGGATAAACCGGCAAATATTTTGCTCATTTTCGCAGCTTAAAACCGAACAGGTCGCATAGACAAGGCGTCCACCGCGTTTCAGCAACGGCCACAAGGCCTCGAGCAGGCGCTGCTGGCGCTGCCGGACTTGCCCGACCTGCGCCGGCTGTCGCCGCCATTTAATATCCGGGTGGCGCCGAATGACGCCGCTGGCCGAGCATGGCGCATCCAGCAGAATACGGTCAAAGGCATGGCCGTCCCACCAGTGATCGGGTTGACCGGCATCGGCGGTCTTTGCCTCGCAGTCCAGTCCGAGCCGGCTCAGATTCTCCTGTATGCGCTGCAAGCGCTCGGCCGAAATATCCAGCGCCGACAGGTGCTTCAAATCGCTGCAGCGCTCCAGGATATGCGCGGTCTTGCCGCCCGGTGCGGCACAGGCATCCAATACCCGCTGGCCCGGCGCCAGATCGAGCAGGTCGGCTGCCGCCTGTGCGGCGGTGTCCTGCACCGATACCCGGCCGTGCTCGAAACCTGGAATCCGGTGGACCGGCAGCGGGTCTGTCAGCCTGACCGCGTCCGGAAAAAGCGGGCTGGTCTGATAGGCGATACCGGCGGTATCAAGCTCGGCACAATAGTCCGCGCGACTGGTTCTGAGCCGGTTAACCCGCAGCCATAGCGGTGGATGCCGGTTGTTGGCCGCGGCCAGATCGGCCCAGTCTTTCGGCCAGTCCTGCTTGAAGGCTTGGAGCAACCAGTCCGGGTGGGCCAGCAGCCGTTCGGGCTCGGCGGCGAGTTTTTTCTGCAATGCCGGCAGGCGGCGCTGAAACGACCGCAATACCCCGTTGACCAGTCTGCTGGCCCAGGGCTTTTTCAGCTCGCGGGCGACGTTCACGGTTTCGTAGATGGCCGCATGTGCCGGCGTATCGTCGCGCCACAGTTGCAGCAGACCGATACAGATCAGGTGTTGCAGATCGCTGTCTTTGGCCTTTAGCGGTTGTTTGATGAGTTGCGCGGCGAAGTGATTAAGGACCGGCCACCAGCGCATGCAGCCATAGACCAGATGCTGTGCCAATCCTTTATCACGTGGATCGCCGATATCCGCAAGGGTTTGCTGCAATGCCTGGTCCAGGTTCTGCTGCCGGTCCAGAATCAGCCCGATCGCATGTACCGCGGCCAGACGCGGGCTCGGGCTTTTCATGCCTGGCGGCTGAGTCGGGCGTTCAGATACTCACGGGCCGAGATCGGCCGCCCGCCTTCGCGCTGCAGGGTCTTGACGCGCAGCATTCCCTCGCCGCAGGCAACATCCAGGTGCCCGCTCTCCGACGGCAGCCAGCGGCCCGGAACCGTGTCGTGCTGCCGGTCCAGGAAGTCCGCCGACCAGATTCTGATCCGCTCGCCATGCCATTCGGTCCAGCTCACCGGCCACGGGTTGAACGCGCGAATCTTGCGTTCGATCGAGTAGCCGGGCTCCAGCCAGTCGATGGCGGCTTCCTGCTTGCTGAGCTTCGCGGCATAACAGGCCTGATCCGGGTTTTGCGGAACACCGGTCATTTCGCCGTTTTCGATCAACTCGTCCAGGCATTGGGACAGCGCCATCGCACCCAGTTCGGACAGACGGTCGTGCAGGGTGGCTGCGGTATCCTGCCGGTGGATCGGTGTCGGCAGCGCGTTCAGGATGTCGCCGGTATCCAGCCCGGCGTCCATTTGCATCGTGGTGATGCCGGTTTCGCCATCGCCGGCAATAATGGCTCGCTGAATCGGCGCTGCACCCCGCCAGCGCGGCAACAGCGACGCGTGAATGTTCCAGCAACCATGGGTCGGAATGTCCAATACCGCCTGCGGTAGTATCAGCCCGTACGCGGCAACTACCATCAGATCCGGTCGGTAGGCTGCCAGTCGATCCTGCGCTTCGGCCGGTTTCAGGCTGGTGGGTTGTTCGACGGCGCAGTCGAATTCCTGCGCCAGCCGCTTGACCGGGCTGGCCTGAAGTTTCCGGCCGCGGCCGGCCGGTCGGTCCGGCTGCGTATACACGGCCACGACCCGGTGATCGCCGTTCAGCAGACAGCGCAGTGCCGGCACCGCAAACTCCGGCGTGCCGGCATAAACCATGCGTAGCCGTTCAGTCATAAGGAAAACCGGGATTAAAGCGCTGCTGAAGCCGCGACTGCGTCCTGCCGGCGCTGCTTTTCCAGCCGCTTGCGAACGCGCCGGCGCTTGAGCGGGGACAGGTAGTCGACGAACAGCTTGCCGTTGAGATGGTCCATTTCATGCTGAATGCATATCGCAAGCAGGCCGTCGGCGTCCATTTCGAAGCCTTCTCCGTCCACGTTTTGCGCTTTGATGCGAATCTGGTTGGCCCGCTGTACCTCGGCGTAGATGCCGGGTACCGAAAGGCAGCCTTCTTCATACGTCTGAAACCCGTCCTGATGGACGATTTCCGGGTTGACTAACACCATCGGCTGATCCTGGTCATCGCTGACATCCAGTACCAGCATACGGCGGTGAACGTTGACCTGCGTTGCAGCCAGACCGATGCCGCGGGCCTGATACATGGTTTCGATCATGTCCTCGCTGAGCTGCCGCAGCGAATCGTCGAATTCGTCGACGGCCTTCGCCACTGTACGAAGTCTTGCGTCCGGAAATGTAAGAATTTCAAGTTTTGCCATGAAGTTTGCGCACTAAAGCGATAAAATGCGTGAAGTTTTTCTCATCACCAATTATGATAGCTAAACACAAATAGGGTTCACTAGCCCAATAATAAAGGGTAATGGCAACAAAGGGTAACCACGTGTCATACGGAATGATCCGGGGAATGAAACAGTGAAAAGGATATTTGCCAAGCTGATATTAAGCATGCTGCTGGCCGTAATGGCGGCAGCAGCATGGGCGCAGGATGTACAACTGCGCGATGACCATCCTGAGGAATACGTGGTCGTCAGAGGCGATACGCTATGGGATATCGCCGGGCGGTTTCTTAAAAGCCCGTGGCAGTGGCCGGCGATCTGGCAAGCCAATCCGCAGATCGAGAATCCTCATTTGATTTATCCCGGCGATCAAATTTCGTTGATTTATGTGGATGGCAAGCCCCGGCTGGTGGTCAACCAGGACAACCGGCTAACGCCGAGAGTGCGCGAAGGCGAACTACGGCCGATCGACACTATCGCATTGGATGGCATCGACGAATTCCTGCGCTACCCGAGAGTGCTGACCGCGGAGCAGTTCGAGGCCCTGCCTTACGTGCTGGCCAATGAAGACAACAAGCTGAACTCGCTTCGGGGAGACAACATCTACGTGCGTGGCGTTGAAGGCTCGGTCGGGCGTGAATTTGTAGTTGCCCGAGTCAATTTTGTATACGAGAAAATTACCCGCCGCAATGGCGATACCAAAGTACGCAACGTTATTCGCAGCCGGTGGGGTGAGCACTATCCGCATCAAAACCAGCCAACCAGCAAGCTGCGCAAGAAAACCATGGAATGGGCCAAGCGTCCGGTTGAGGTACTGGGGTACGAGCTGTGGGAGATTGCCCGCGCCAAGCTGTTAAAGACCGGCGATCCGGCGATTCTACAGCTGGAAGGCGGCCGCCGGGAAATCAAGCCCGGAGACCTGCTGCTGCCTATCGACAGCTATGTCTATGACAGTCACTTCTTTCCCAGAGCAATGGATACGATTCCCGAGAATATGGAAATCTTGGCGGCACTGGAATCGGTTGCCGGTGTCGGTTATCCGGGAATCGTGGTTATCGGCGGCGGACATTCGAACGGCATTCAGGCCGGCCATACCTTTTCGGCATTCCACCCCGGTGAGGTCGTGGCCGATTATCACAAGTATCCGCGCGGCTCCTTCGCCCGCGCGCGTCGCCTCGAGGACGCGAATGTGAAATTACCGGACGAATATGCCGGTCGGGTAATGGTATTCAGAGCATTTGATCATGTGAGTTACGGTATCGTGTTGGAAGGCCGGCGTCTGATCCGCAAACATGATGTGTTGAAGCATCCTGACGAAAGGCTCTGAGTACCGGAATCAGCGAAGTTCTGCGAGGAGGATAAAGCGAACTTACAGCATTGGCTTATTGCATTGCGCGCCCCGGGGCTGGGCAGCGTTGGAATTGCCCGAACGTTGGATCAAACGGGCGACCTGGACAGCCTTTTCTCTTCAAAATCCCGATTTCACCAAGCGCTGAAAGCGCAAACCCGCACTTACCTGAACCGACCCGACAGCCGGCTGCTGGATAGCGACCTGGCCTGGCTGGAGCATCCCAATCATCACTTGGTCACCTTGGAGCATCCTGACTATCCGGCGCTGCTGAAAAAAATTCCGGGGCATCCGGCAGCGCTTTTCATCGACGGCGATCCGCTGGTGTTGTGGCAACCGCAGTTGGCGGTGGTCGGCAGCCGCAACCCTACCCAGGGAGGACGGGACAATGCCCGGTCATTTGCCGAACACCTGGCCGCCGGCGGTCTGGTGATCGTCAGCGGTCTGGCCGACGGCATCGATACCGAGGCGCATCGGGCGGCGCTGAGGGCCGGGGGGCATACCGTGGCGGTACTGGGCACCGGTGTAGACCGTGTTTATCCGGCCCGGAACCGGGACTTGGCCGAGCGTATTGCCGCGCGGGGCGCACTGGTTAGCGAATTCCCGCTGGGGACCGCCGCGCGGCCGAGCCATTTTCCGGCCCGGAACCGGATTATCAGCGGTTTGAGCCTGGGTACTCTGGTTATCGAAGCGGGCTTGAAAAGCGGTTCACTGATTACCGCCAGGCATGCAACCGAGCAGGGGCGTGAAGTCTTCGCGGTTCCAGGTTCGATCCATAACCCGATGGCCAAGGGCTGTCACCGGTTGATTCGGCAAGGGGCGAAGCTGACCGAAAAGGCCGAAGATATCATCAATGAGCTTCAACCCCTTGCCAGAGAACTAGCCAGTGCCGTATCTTCTGAGATCAACTATAAGGATGAAGCGCCCGAACCTGTTGAAGAGCGTTCAAATATCCCCAATATTGCGTTGGACCACGATACGGAAAGCCCGGTGACGGGCGATCCGGAATACCGGCAGTTGTGGTCCAAGTTGAGTTTTGATCCGCAACCTGTGGATCGAATCATCGAGCAGTCCGGACTCGAGGCCGATGCCGTTTCGTCCATGTTGCTCATGCTGGAGTTGAGAGGAATGGTTGAAGCGCACCGAGGTGGTGCCTACAGCCGAAAACAATGAGGCATAATCATGAAAGAAAATGTACTCGATGTATTGATGTACCTGTTTGAGAACTACTTCTACGATGAGCCGGAAGAGACGCCTGACCGAGCGTCAATGGCCGGTACACTGGAAGAAGCGGGTTTCACCAGCAATGAGATCAACAAGGCATTCAACTGGCTGGACGATCTGGCGGAGCAGCGCCATGCCCCGCAGATCAGCGCCAGTCAGGAGAAACCCGTTCGTGTTTATGCCCCGGAGGAAACCGACCGGCTGGATCCGGATTCTCTGGGTTTTCTGATGTATCTGGAGAACGTCGGTATTCTGGATGCCGCCTGCCGCGAGCTGGTATTGGACCGCCTGCTGGCACTGGACAACGATGAAGTCAGCCTGGAAGACCTGAAATGGGTGGTATTGATGGTACTGTTCAACCAGCCGGGCCAGGAAGCCAATTATGCCTGGATGGAAGACATGCTGTTCGATAGTGGCATCGAGCACCGCCATTAGCGCTATCACCGCGAACCGTTGCCAGCGGTTCTGTTAACTTCGGATCAATTGCGGTTATAAGGAATCTTGCGTCCGCTTGGTTATTGAATGTCACGCCGTTCGAGCACCTCGTTCGGGTTTTATGGCATGCGTGCATTGACAATGGCGAAAAATCCCGGCACTAATGAAAAAAGGTGATATCGCGGTATTCCACCGGTTGTTCCACGGGCTGCGGAATCGTGCTGAACCTTGCTGAAGGCTGATCTGAATATGTCGAAAAATTTGCTGATTGTTGAATCGCCGGCCAAGGCGTCTACCATCAACAAGTATCTGGGAGCTGATTTTCAGGTATTGGCTTCCTATGGGCATATCCGTGATTTGGTGCCGAAGGAAGGCGCGGTGGATCCGGACAATGGCTTTGCGATGCGCTATGACGTGATCGACAAGAACAAGAAGCATGTCGATGCCATCGTGAAGGCCGCTAAAAAGGCCGACGCCATATACCTCGCAACCGATTTGGACCGCGAGGGAGAAGCCATATCCTGGCATGTCTTTGAGATTCTGCGCGAGCGGGGGCTCATCAAGGACCGTGCGGTGTACCGTATCGTCTTTAGCGAAATCACCCCGAATGCCATTCGCGACGCGGTAGCCAATCCGCGAAAACTGTCGATGGACCTGGTCAATGCGCAGCAGGCCAGGCGGGCGCTGGACTATCTGGTCGGATTCAACCTGTCACCGCTGCTGTGGAAGAAAGTGCGGCGCGGGCTGTCGGCCGGTCGGGTGCAGAGTCCGGCATTGCGCATGATCGTTGAGCGGGAACGTGAAATCGAGAAGTTCAAGCCGCGCGAATACTGGACGATCGAAGCCGATTTGAACCACGGTCAACAGGATTTTCAGGCTAACCTGGTGCGTCTGGACGGTAAGAAGCTGGATCAATTCGATCTCCACGAAACACAACAGGCCGAACGCGTCCGGCAACAGATGCTGGCCGCGGCCGGCGGCACATTCACCGTTGCGCGAATTGAGAAAAAGCAGCGCAAGCGCCGCCCGGCGCCGCCGTTCATCACCTCTACCCTGCAACAGGATGCCGCGCGCAAGCTGCGGTTTTCGGCACAGCGCACGATGCGTACCGCACAGCAGCTTTACGAGGGAGTCGCGATCGAAGGCGGCAATCAGGGCCTGATTACCTATATGCGGACCGATTCGGTATCGCTGTCCAATGATGCGCTGCAGGATATCCGCCGGCTGATCGACAGTCGATACGGCGGCCACTTGCTGCCAGAGTCGCCGAATGTATACAAGACCAAATCGAAAAACGCGCAAGAAGCCCACGAGGCCATACGCCCGACTTCCGCAGTCCTGTTGCCGGAAAAAGTGAAGCCATACCTCAACGACGACCAGTACCGGTTGTATGAGTTGATTTGGAAACGGACCGTCGCCAGCCAGATGCAGCCGGCGCTACTGCATTTGGTCGCGGTCGAATTCGACTGCGACAACGGCACCTTCCGGGCCAATGGTTCGACCATTGCCGAACCGGGTTTCCTGACCGTTTATGAACAGAGCCGGCCGGCCGGCAAAGCGCAGGCCGAAAAGCGGCTGCCGCCAATGAAAGAGGGTGAGGACATTTCGCTCAAGGATATCCGTGCCGAGCAGCATTTTACCGAACCGCCGCCGCGCTTCTCCGAAGCCAGCCTGGTAAAGGCGCTGGAGGACTACGGCATTGGCCGCCCATCCACCTATGCCAGCATTATCTCGACCCTGCTGAACCGCGAATACGTCGAACTGGATGCCCGCCGGTTCGTGCCGACCGATACCGGCCGGGTGGTCGAGCGCTTTCTGTCCAAGCATTTTCAATCCTATGTGGACTACGCGTTTACCGCCGAGTTGGAGGATGAACTGGATGCGGTGTCCCGCGGGGAGATGGAATGGGTGCCGCTGATGGAGGAATTTTGGCGTCCGTTCATCGATCAGGTGAAGGACAAAGAGGAATCGGTCAGCCGGGATGAAGCGCGGCAGAAACGCGTGCTCGGGCAGGACCCGGCCAGTGGTCGGGAGCTATCGGTTCGTCTGGGCCGCTACGGACCCTATGCGCAGATCGGTACCGCCGAGGACGACGAAAAGCCGCAGTTCGCCAGTCTGCGCTCCAATCAACGGCTCGAGACCATCACCAGAGAAGAAGCGCTGGAGCTGTTCAAGCTGCCGCGGGATCTCGGCCTGACGCCGGACGGCGAGCCGGTATCAGCTGCTATCGGGCGCTTCGGTCCTTATATTCGCTACGGCAACAAATTCGTTTCTCTGAAAGAAGACGACCCGCATACGGTCAGCCTGTCTCGTGCGCTGGAACTGATCGCCGAGAAAAAGCTGGCCGATGCCAATCGAATCATTCGCGAGTTCACCGAACAAGGCATCCAGGTACTGCGCGGCCGCTATGGCCCGTATATTACCGACGGCAACAAGAATGCGCGCATCCCGAAGGGCCGCGAACCGGAGTCGCTGACGCTGGAAGAATGCCAGAAGTTGTTGGAAGAGGCCCCGGAGCGGCGTCGCGGACGCAAAAAAGCCGCCAAGAAAAAGGCAGCTAAAAAGAAAGTCGGCAAAAAAACCGCCAAGAAAAAAGCAAGCAAGAAAAAAGCGGCCGCCAGCAGTTCCTAAAGTGAACCGGTTCGGATCATGCGGCAATTAACGATTAGCCAGGCAGCAGACCGTGCCAGGGCGGGCGAAATCATCGCGTATCCGACCGAGGCGGTATACGGTCTCGGTTGCGATCCGTTTTCCGAGCCGGCGGTTGACGCGCTGCTAACCTTGAAACGCCGATCGGTCGACCAGGGCTTATTGCTGATCGGGCATTCCCTGACACAGTTTGAAGCCATGCTGATGCCCCTGTCCGATGCCGACTGGCAACCCGCGCTGGCGACCTGGCCGGGTCCGACGACCTGGGTTGTGCCGTGCCGCAACAGTGTGCCGGACTGGATTCGCGGCCGCCACAGCGGCCTGGCCATTCGAATCACAGACCACCCGGTCTGCCGAGCGCTGTGCGAAGCGTTCGGCGGTCCACTGGTATCGACCAGTGCAAATCCCACCGGCAGCCCGCCGGCGCGTACCGCAGCCGCGGTCGCAGACTACTTTCCGACCGGTATCGCCGGTACTGTCGACGGCGCGCTCGGCGGTTTGTCGCGACCGACGGAAATACGCCGGCTGATCGGCGGCCAGACGATACGGTCCGGTAATGGATAGCGCCGCGGTACAACGCTACTTGCTGGAGTTGCAGGACACGATCTGTACGGCACTGGAGCGCGAAGACGGCCAGGCGCACTTTCAGCAAGATCAGTGGCAGCGGGAACAGGGCGGCGGCGGTCGTACCCGGGTCATTACCGGCGGCGGCGTGTTCGAGAAGGCCGGCGTGAACTTTTCCCATGTGTTCGGCGACAGCCTGCCGCCATCGGCCACGGCCCAGCGGCCGGAACTTGCCGGCCGCTCGTTTCAGGCCATGGGGGTCTCGCTGGTGATCCATCCGCAAAATCCCTATGTACCGACCAGCCACGCCAACGTGCGGTTTTTCGTTGCTGAGAAGTCCGGCGAAACGCCGATCTGGTGGTTTGGCGGCGGTTATGATCTAACCCCGTACTATCCGTTTCTAAAGGATGTGCAACACTGGCATCGAACGGCCCGAGAAGCCTGTCTGCCGTTCGGCGACCAGGTCTATTCGGAATATAAGGACTGGTGCGATCGCTACTTCTATTTGCCGCACCGGCAGGAAACCCGCGGTGTCGGCGGGTTGTTTTTCGATGACTTGAACCGCTGGGATTTCGAACGCTGCTTTGCGTTTCTACGCTCAGTCGGCGACAGCTATACCGAGGCCTATCTGCCGATCGTCCGGCGACGCAAAGCCCGGCCCTGGGGCGAGGCTCAGCGCCGCTTTCAACTCTATCGCCGCGGCCGCTATGCGGAATTTAATCTGGTCTATGACCGGGGCACGCTGTTCGGGCTCCAGTCGGGCGGGCGTACGGAATCCATTTTAATGTCTCTGCCGCCACTGGCCGCGTGGGAATACGACTGGCAACCGGAACCGGGCAGCCCCGAGGCCGATCTGTATCAAAGTTACCTGAAAGCCAGGGATTGGCTCGGTGAAGTGCCCGGATGATATCGGACGAGAACAGCCTTCCGGCGTCGATACCTGAATTCGGCCAGGTGCTGCCGGGCGTCGACTACCGGC
>JANQPM010000120.1 GCA_028289465.1 Lysobacterales bacterium
CGCGACCACTTTGTCTGCTTCGCGCAGCGCGCGATCCGCCCGCTGCGGATTGTCGAGATCGAAATCCGGCTCCAGATCCCAGAGCAAAAAGGCTTTGCGTGGCGAAGCCAGTTGATCGGCAACGTTCATGCCGCCATTTCGCGGCACCGCCCCGGCCTGCCACGCACCGGCCGAATTGCCGCCGAACGGCAGTTCGTTCAGCTTGGCGCCAGCGACCGACGCGATATAGCGGGCAAGCCGGCGCAGCGCTGCGGCCTGCGGGTGGGCGGTGGCCAACTGCCCCAGTACAATAACGGCTTCTTCGGCCTGGCCAAGTTGTGCCGCAATTATCTCGGCCGTCTGATCCGGCTCGGTATCGCCGGCCAGTGCGGCGATGTCCTCGGGCAGCTCGTTTTCGGTTAACGCGACGGCTACGCGGGCCAGCGCCGATACCATATGCTGCGGTGCCGCGATCTGTTCGTTGCTCAATGCAAAATGAAAATTGAACGCTAACGGGTTGATCGCCGAAATGTCCGCCCCGCTCTGTTGTGCCCGGCGCAGCTTGGCGCCAAGAATCGGCGCTTCGTGACGGATATTCGAACCGACCAGCAGCGCGGCATCCACCCGCTGCCAGCGATCCACCGGCTGTTCGAACACCGGTGCGGTTCGGTTTCCGTCATCGCGGAAATCGGCTTCGCGAAGGCGGTGGTCAATATGCCCGGAACCGAGTCCCCGAATCAGCTTCCGCGCCAAATAGTATTCTTCGGTAAACGCACTGCCCGACATCAGGAAGCCGATCTGATCACCGCCTTCGAGCTCCATGATGCTGGACAGCGCATGCGCGGCCGCGGCCAGAGCCTCGTTCCAGGAGACGGTGTGCCACTGGCCGTCCCTTTTCACTTGCGGTTCCTGCACACGGTCTTCCGCATACAGGCCGAAATGACTGTAGCGATCGCGATCCGATAACCAGGCTTCGTTCAGCGCGTCGTTATCGCGCGGCACCGCCCGCATGATGCGGCCGCGGCGCGTATGGTAGAACAGGTTGGAACCGATTCCGTCATGCACGGCCACCGACGGTCTGGCCACCAGCTCCCAGGCCCTGGCCGAGAATCGGAACGGCTTGTTGGTCAGTGCCCCGACCGGGCACAGGTCGATCACATTGCCGGACATTTCCGACTCGATGCTGCGGCCGATATAGGTTCCGATTTCGGTCCGGTCGCCACGGCTGAAGCCGCCCATCTCGCTGGTGCCGGCAATTTCCTCGAGAAACCGGACGCAGCGCGTGCAATGAATACAGCGCGTCATATCGGTTTGAATCAGCGGCCCGACGTTTTTATCTTTGACGACCCGCTTGCGTTCGGTAAAGCGCGACACCGAGCGGCCGTAGCCCATTGCCAGGTCCTGCAACTCGCATTCGCCGCCCTGATCGCAGATCGGGCAATCCAGCGGGTGGTTGATCAGCAGGAACTCCATCACGCCGTGCTGCGCGTCTGCGGCCCGGCGGGACTCGGTGAACACCTTCATGCCGTCCATCACCGGCGTCGCACAGGCCGGCAGCGGCTTCGGTGCTTTTTCCACGTCCACCAGACACATACGGCAATTGGCCGCAATGGACAATTTGCGGTGATAGCAGAAGCGCGGAATATCAATACCGGCCTTGTCGGCCGCCTCGATGATCATCGAACCCTTCGGCGCTTTCAGCGGAATGCCGTCGATTTCGATGTCGACGGTTTCGACATTCTGTTTTACCGCGTCATTCATGCGGCCAGTCCCTGTTGTTCTTCAACCATGGAGCGGCCGTGCTCCAGGTAGTATTCGAATTCCGGCCAGAAATGCTTCAGCATGCCCTGTACCGGCCACGCGGCAGCTTCGCCGAATGCGCAGATGGTATGTCCCTCGATCTGGCCGGCTGCAGAACGCAGTAATTCAAGGTCGTCGGACCGGCCCTGACCGTCCAGAATGCGTTGCAGCACCCGATGCATCCAGCCGGTGCCTTCGCGGCACGGCGTGCATTGGCCGCAGGACTCCAGGTGATAGAAGCGGGCGATCCGTGTCAGCGCCTTGACCATGCAGGTCGTTTCGTCCATCACGATCACCGCGCCGGAGCCAAGACCGGAACCGGCCTTGCTCAGCGCATCGTAGTCCATGGTGATATCCATCATCACGGATGCCGGCAGCACCGGCATCGACGATCCTCCGGGGATCACGCCCTTCAACGCATTGCCGTTGCGCATCCCGCCGGCCATTTCCAGCAGGTCCCTGAACGGAGTGCCCAAAGGAATCTCATAATTGCCGGGCTTGCCGACATGGCCGGAAACGGAAAATATTTTCGGCCCGCCGTTGTTCGGCTTGCCGATATTCAAAAACCAATCCGCGCCGTTGCGCACAATGGCCGGTACCGATGCCAAGGTTTCGGTGTTGTTGATTGTCGACGGCTTGCCGTAAAGGCCGAAATTGGCCGGAAACGGCGGTTTGAAGCGCGGCTGGCCTTTCTTGCCCTCAAGCGATTCCATCAGCGCGGTTTCCTCGCCGCAGATATAGGCACCGGCGCCGAGTACGCCGTAAATATCCATGTCGATCCCGGAATCCAGTAAATTGCTGCCGAGGAAACCGGCGTCATAGGCTTCTTTCAATGCGGCTTCAAAGCGTTCGAACGGCTCGTGATGAAATTCGCCGCGCAGATAGTTGTAACCGACCGTCGCGCCCATCGCATAGCCGGCGATGGCCATACCCTCAATCACCGCATGAGGATTGAAGCGCAGAATATCGCGATCGTGGCAGGTGCCGGGCTCGGACTCATCAGAATTGCACAGAATGTACTTCTGCACCGGTGCCGAACGGGGCATGAACGACCATTTCAATCCGGTCGGAAAACCGGCACCGCCGCGGCCGCGCAGGGCCGAAGCCTTGACCATCTCGATCAGTTCTTCCTGCGGCATTTTGTCCTGCAATATCGTCTTCCAGGCCCGATAGCCGCCGACTTTCTGATAGTTTTCCAGCGTCCAGGGCTGGTCGAACTTCAGCGTATCGAATACCACGTGATGATCGCTCACCGCTCTCTCCTGTGATCAGCCAAGGCTGGCAAGACATTCGGCAGGCTCATTTCAGCCCGTCCAGAATTGCATCGACCTTTTCCGGTGTCAGATGCTCATGATAATGCCCGTCGACCACCATCATCGGCGCGCCGACGCAACCGGCCAGACACTCTTCCTCGACCTTCAGCGTAATCCGGCCGTCTGCCGTCGTCTGGCCCATTTTGATGCCGAGCTTGTCCTCGACATAGGCGACGATATCTTCCGCCCCGCACAGCATGCAGGAAATATTGGTGCAGATATTGACTTTGTGGCGGCCGACCGGCTCAAGATCGAACATGGAATAGAAACTGGCGACCTCATAAACCCAGACCGGCGGCATCTGCAGGTAATCCGCCACCGCGTCCATCATATCCCGGCTGAGCCAGCCCTGGTTCTGCTCCTGCGCCGCCATCAGCGACTGAATGATGGCCGAGCGCTTGCCTTCGGCCGGAAATTTCGCCACCCAGTGGTCGATATGCGCCATGGTTTCGGCGCTGAGCAGGGCTGCTTTGCCGGCGATCTGCTTTGCCTGGTGACCGGTCTGATGGGTCATTATCTGTCTATCTCCCCAAACACGATATCCTGGGTGCCGATGATCGCTACCACGTCCGCCAGCATGTGCCCCTTGGCCATCTCATGCATGGACGACAAATGGGCAAAGCCGGGCGCGCGCAAGTGCACGCGGAACGGCTTGTTCGCACCGTCGGATACCAGATAACAGCCGAACTCGCCTTTCGGGTGTTCCACCGCGGCATAGGTTTCGCCGGCCGGGACGCAATAGCCTTCGGTAAACAGCTTGAAGTGATGAATCAGCGCTTCCATGTCGTCTTTCATTTCTTCCCGGCTCGGCGGAATCACCTTGAAGTTCTTCAGCATCACATGGCCGGGGTTGGCCCGAAGCCAGTCGACGCACTGGCGGATAATGTGCGCCGATTGGCGCATTTCCTCGACACGCACCAGATAGCGGTCGTAGGAATCGCCGTTCTTGCCGATCGGGATATCGAAATCGACTTCGCGATACATCGCGTACGGCTGCTTTTTGCGTACATCCCAGGCGATGCCGGACCCCCGCAGCATCGGGCCGGAGAATCCCATCTGCAGCGCCCGCTCCGGCGACACCACGCCGATGCCGACCGTGCGCTGCTTCCAGATCCGGTTATCGGTCAGCAGGGTCTCGTATTCATCCACCTTGGATGGAAAATCCTTGGCAAACGCTTCGATGAAATCGAGCATGCTGCCTTCGCGCCATTCGTTGGCCCGCTTCAGATCCTTGTCTTTGGTCCAGCGGCTTTCCTTATGTTTCGGCATCTGCTCCGGCAGATCACGGTACACACCACCAGGCCGGTAGTAGGTGGCATGCATGCGGGCACCGGAGACGGCTTCATAGCAATCCACCAGCAATTCACGTTCTCGAAACGCATACAGGAACAGCGTCATCGCTCCCAGGTCCAGGCCGTTGGAGCCGATCCACATCAGATGATTCAGAATCCGGGTAATTTCATCGAACAAGGTTCGAATGAACTGTGCCCGGACCGGTGGCTCGATACCCAGCAACTGCTCGATCGCACGCACATAGGCATGTTCGTTGCACATCATGGACACGTAATCCAGCCGGTCCATATAGCCGATCGACTGGTTGAACGGCTTGGATTCGGCCAGCTTCTCGGTACCGCGGTGCAGCAGGCCGACATGCGGATCGGCACGCACTACGGTTTCGCCGTCCATTTCCAGCACCAGGCGCAGCACGCCGTGTGCCGCCGGATGCTGCGGACCGAGGTTCATCGTGTAGTTGCGAATCTCGGCCATCAGTCGTTCCCGTCATTACCCGGCGACGCAGCGCGCGCTTCGGCCGCTTTGTCGACGTCATCCGTGTTATAGCGTGAATCCTCGCGTACCACTCTCGGTACCAGTACCCGCGGCTCGATTTCCACCGGTTCATAGACCACACGGCCCTTGTCGGTGTCGTAGCGCACCGTCACATTGCCGATCAGCGGGAAGTCCTTGCGGAACGGGTGGCCGACAAAACCGTAGTCGGTCAATAGCCGGCGCAGATCCGGATGACCTTCGAAAATAATCCCGAACAGGTCGAAAGCCTCGCGTTCGTACCAATTGGCGGAGTTCCATACATCGACCAGACTGGGCACGATCGGCAGGCCGTCGTCCGGTGCAAAACAGCGCATGCGCAAGCGCCGGTTATGTTGCACCGACAGCAGGTGAATCACCACGGCAAAACGCTGTTCTATCGCGCCGGCCTCGGGTCGTTCCGACCAACTGAAGCGTCCCGGCCCCAGACCGTCTACACCGCGCGAAAAACCGGCCTGGGTAGCGGCTTCGGTTTCCCATTCGGCGCTGCCGTAACCGAGGTAGTCGACGCCGCATAAGTCGATAAGCTGCTGGTATGCGAACTGTTCGTTGTCGCGCAGTTCCCGGGCCACGTCCTGCCAGTCCGACACCGAGACCTCGATGGTCACCTGCCCTAAACTGTCGGTGATGGATGACAGCCGCTCGCCGAAATAATCGGCTATTAATTCAGCCTGTGATGGAAGCGCTTGATTCATTCGCTCACCGTGCAATGGTATTTGTGCGTTTGATTTTGTTTTGCAGTTGCAAAATACCGTAAACCAGCGCCTCGGCCGTCGGCGGACAGCCGGGTACATAAACATCAACCGGCACGATGCGGTCGCAGCCGCGTGTCACGGCGTAGGAATAGTGGTAGTAGCCACCGCCGTTGGCGCATGACCCCATTGAGATCACCCATTTCGGATCGGCCATCTGGTCATATACCTTGCGCAGCGCCGGGGCCATTTTATTGACCAGGGTGCCGGCCACGATCATGACGTCCGACTGCCTCGGGGACGGCCGGAAGATCACCCCGAAACGGTCCAGGTCGTAACGGGCGGCGCCGGCGTGCATCATTTCCACCGCGCAGCAGGCCAGCCCGAAGCTTACCGGCCACATGGAACCGGTGCGGGCCCAGTTGATCAGAAAATCCACAGAAGTGGTGACAAACCCTTTGTCCAGGACCGGGTTCGCGTCCGCGCCGGGCCGCAGAATATCGTCTACCACGCCCAAATCCGCAGTTACTCCCATTCCAAGGCTCCCTTTTTCCACAGATAGATGAAGCCGATGACCAGTTCCACGGTAAATACGACAACCGCCCAGAACACGACGATGCCCAGTTTGTCCATCACCAGGGCCCACGGCACGAAGAAAGCGATTTCCAGATCGAAAATGATGAACAGAATAGCCACCAGGTAAAAGCGCACGTCAAAGCGCATTCGAGTGTCCTCGAACGCCTCGAAACCGCATTCGTACGGAGACAGTTTTTCGCTGCTGGGACGCTTGGGTCCGAGAATGTTGCCGGCCAGCAAGAGGGCGACTCCGATCACCGCTGAAAGGCCCAGGAAGATTAGAATTGGCAAATATTCCGAAAGCATTAATTCTCCCACCAGCGATTGTTGTTCCGCTAAACCGGATTGTTACCTATCGCTCCCGGGCATTATAAGCGTTTGATGCCCGAAAAGTGCCGCCGGCCGACAGCAGGCCGATTGTCACCGGCATGATCGTCACTTGCATGGTCGTCACTTGCACCGGCGGACAGCGGCTTACCCGCCTGTCCGGCCAGCGCTGCCCGTATTCCGTTCACACGCGACATTCGGCCGGACCGCAATGTGGTGCCGAAGGCCGGACTCGAACCGGCACGGCTCTCGCCACTGCCCCCTCAAGACAGCGTGTCTACCAATTCCACCACTTCGGCTAATTAATTCCGCGTCGGCCGATCCCGTCTAGGGATTGGAATCTTCCTCGCCACCGTCCGCGGCAGCGGATTCCTCGGACGCGGCCTCTTCGACTGCGCGCTCGGCAGCCTGCTGTACGGCTTCCGGAATATCGATAACCGGCACCTCGCTGCCGGATGACTGATCCAATGACCGATCCGGTGGCAGCGGCAATTCGGTATCCTGTACCTGTTCGCCGTCCGCAACGCCGCTCATTACGCCCAGATCGACTTCCGGGTTTTCCACGTTCATACGCGAAGCCATCACCGCCATACCGAGGCTGATCGCGAAAAAACCGATCGCCAGCCAGGTGGTCGTTCGGGTCAGAAAGTTTCCCGCGCCGCGGGAGCCAAATACGGTACCGGAAGCACCGGCACCGAACGCGGCGCCGGCGGTTGCGCCCTGGCCACGCTGCACTAATACGATGGCGACCAGCGCAATCGCTATCAGCACATGAAAAATGTTGAGTATCTGCATATCGTTAACCGCTGGGATCTAGCCTGGGCAGTCTTCAGAGCCGTGCTGCTTCGAAGATCGCCAGAAAATCTTCGGCCTGCAATGACGCGCCGCCAATCAGGCCTCCATCAATGTCTTTCTGTGCAAATAATTCAGCGGCATTCGCGCCTTTCACGCTGCCGCCATAAAGAATTCGCAACCGGTCGGCTATTGTACCATCCAACGCCGCCAATTTGTCACGTATGAAAGCGTGGATTTCCTGTGCCTGCGCCGGGCTTGCGGTCTGTCCGGTGCCGATGGCCCAGACCGGTTCATATGCAATGACAGCATCGGCCAGCGCAGCGATTCCCGCACGCTCGATCACCGCATCAATCTGCCCGGCGACTACCGATTCGGTCTCAGCGGCCCGGCGCTGCTCCAGGGTTTCCCCGACGCATAGCACCGGCACCAGCCCGGCGGCCTGAGCGGCGATGAACTTGTCCGCAACCCGGGAGTTGCTGTCGCCGTACATCGCGCGCCGTTCGGAATGGCCGACCAACACCATGCGACAACCCAGATCGGTCAGCATATCGGCCGACACTTCACCGGTATGCGCGCCCTGCTCGTGCGGACAGGATGTGAGCCCGCAC
>JANQPM010000002.1 GCA_028289465.1 Lysobacterales bacterium
GCAGGTGACTTGGTCGGCGGTTTTGCCAGCGGCAAAGAAGCCGGCCAGCAGGCACCGTTAAGCACGTCTGACTCCACCTGCACGCGCTAACGGCTGCGCCAGAAGGCTTCTTCACTGTCGTGAAATCGCCATCTCGCTCCACCTGCACGCGCTTAACGGCTGTGCCAGAAGGCTTCTTCACTAGCGTGAAACCGCCGTCTGACTTCACCTGCGCTACGGAAGAAGCGGGCGCTAGACCCCTTATTATGGAGTAAATCCGGTAAAATACGCGCTATGACAGACAACATCTATCGCACAGCGGTCTACCCCGGGACTTTCGATCCGGTGACCAACGGTCATGTGGACCTGATTCACCGCGCGTCCAAGCTGTTCGACCGGCTGGTGGTTGCGATTGCAGAGAGCCCGCACAAGCAGCCGCTGTTCTCGCTGGAAGAGCGCATCTTGCTGGCCCGGCAGGTGATCGGCGAACTGCCCGGGGTGGAAGTGGTCGGTTTCGATAACTTGCTGGCCGAATACGTCGAACAGATCGGGGCCGGGGTTATCCTGCGCGGTTTGCGGGCGGTGTCGGATTTCGAATACGAATTTCAGCTCGCCAGTATGAACCGGCACTTGGTGACCGAGGTCGAAACCGTGTTCTTGACACCCTCGGAGCACTACAGCTTTATCTCCTCATCACTGGTCAAGGAAATCGCCCGTTTGAACGGCGATGTATCGGAGTTCGTCGATGCGCGGGTGCAGGCAGCCCTGAAGAAGCGTTTTGGCAACGCGGGCCGTTAGCCATGGCGCTGAAGATCACCGAGGAGTGCATCAACTGCGACGTTTGCGAGCCCGAATGCCCGAATCAGGCCATTTATCAGGGCCTGGAATACTATGAAATCAACCCGGACCTGTGTACCGAATGCGTGGGCCATTTCGATACGCCGCAATGCGTGGAAGTCTGTCCGGTGGAATGCATCCCGAAAGATCCGGAGCACGAAGAGACAGTGGAACAACTAATGGCCAAATATCTGCGCTTGCAAGGCAGTGGGAGCAAATGTGCGTAAGCTGGGCAAAATAAATAGCCGCGGTCTCAGCACCGGCCTCGGTGCTATCGTCGGTCTTTTTTTGTCGTCAAGCCTGATCGCCGCCAGTTTCGCGCCGGAATGGGGACGGGACGGCATGGTTGTGACGTCGGTCGCACCGGCCGCGGCTGCCGGCGACCGGATTCTGGAACAGGGCGGCAACGCGGTGGATGCGGCCATCGCGACTGCGTTTGCCGCAGCGGTTGCGCACCCGTTCAGCTCCGGTCTCGGCGGCGGCCTGTTTGCGGTCGCGCACGATGCGAAAAGCGGCAAGAGTACCGCGCTGGATGCGCGCGAGACCGCTCCGGCCGGCGCCAGTGCGGCGTTCTACGAAGAAAACCCGAATGCGATTCGCCGCGGGCGATTTGCGGTCGGTGTGCCGGGCATGGTTCAGGGGCTTTACGCGCTGCACGAACGTTACGGCTCTATGCCATGGAAGACGTTGATCGAGCCGGCGATTGAGCTGGCCGAAAACGGCGTCGAAGTCAGTGTCTGGCATCACACCATGGTTTCCCGCGTTGCCGATCGGTTGGCCGATTATCCGGAAACGGCCCGCATTCAGTTGCTGGAAGGTGCGGCACCGCCGCTGGGCTGGAAGCTGGTACAAAAAGACCTGGCGAAAACCCTGAAACGGATTCGGGCGCATGGCGGCCAGGCGCTGGCGGTGGGCCCGATCGCCAAAAAAATCGAACAGGCCACCCAGGGCGCGGTCACCGAACTGGATCTGGCCCGCTACCGGGTGAAGTGGAAGCAGCCGATATATGGCCGTTACCGCGGTTACGACATCGTCAGCATGCCGCCTTCCAGTTCCGGCGGCGTGTTGCTGGTGCAAATGCTGAATATTCTGCAGCGCTACGATCTCAACCGCATCGGCAAAGGTACTGCGGAATACATCCATCTGCTGGCGAGCACCATGAAGCTGGCTTTTGCCGACCGGGCGCGCTATCTGGGCGATACCGATTTCGCCGAGGTGCCGGTGGAGCGACTGACTTCCATGGCCTATGCCGATCAGCAGGCGGCCCGGCTGAAGCCCGAAGGCCAACCGGAGATTGCCGGCATCGGCGCGGCGCCGCCGGACGATCACGGCACCACGCATATCTCGGTAATGGACCGGCACGGTAATGCGGTGGCGATTACCCAGACCATCAATACCATTTTCGGCTCTTTGATCACCGTGCCCGGCACCGGCATCGTGCTGAACAACGAAATGGACGATTTCTCCATTGCCGGCAATGTCGCCAACGCCTGGGGTGCGGTGGGCCGGTCGGCCAATGCGGTCGTACCCGGTAAGCGGCCGCTGTCTTCGATGACACCGACCCTGGTATTGAAAGACGGCCGGGTACAGATGGTGGTCGGCTCGCCGATGGGCACGACGATTATTTCATCGGTCCTGCATGCGCTGATCAATACCATCGACTTCGGTTTCGACCCACAGCGGGCGGTGATGGCGCCGCGTTACCATCATCAATGGCAGCCGGATGTGCTGCGCGTGGAACCGGAGTTTTCCAAGGACGTTCGCGAACAGTTGGAGCAATGGGGCCATCGAGTGCAGGAAGTACGCTTCATGGGCGCTGCCCAGTTGATTCGGTACGATCCGGAAACCTGCTATTTCTGGGGTGGCGCTGACGGCCGCCGCGACAGCGGCGCGCTCGGGGCCAATATCGGTCCGGCAAAGGCCGGGCAGCGCGGCAACTGTGCCGTGGCGGCAGCCGGCCGGGGTGTCGTACCGTGAGCATTCGCCTGTGGTCGGTGACCG
>JANQPM010000008.1 GCA_028289465.1 Lysobacterales bacterium
TTTTCCGGAAACTTTTACTGCCAAGTTCGGCATCAGCGGTGCGTACAACCCGAACGCGACCTTTGAGCAGGGGCTGGCCTATGATGGCGGCGGCCGCGACTGGACCGGTTACGATGACGGCTCCCGCGATCTGCCCGCAGTGCTGGCCGATGCGACGGCCGACGGCATGTTTCTGCGGCCGCGCTCGTTTACCAATCCGAGCGGTCTCAGCCCGGACGAATTGGAAGTGCTGGGCGAAGCACTGGCCGAAAACAGTACTTACAACCTGTTCGATGAGCGGTTGGACCCGAACCTCGGCGTTTCCGGGGCGCTGGGTAACTCGTTTTCGATCGGAGAAAGGCACCGCTTCGGTTTTCTGGGCGCGTTCAGCTATGGCAACAAATGGTCCAATCTGAGCGAAATCCGAAACACCTTCAAGGCATCTGACGCCGGCCTGCAGCGCGGCGATTCGGTGAGTGTACGCCGTACGGTGCAGAATATCGATTTCAGCGGTTTCCTGAACCTCGGCTATGAGTTCTCCGATGCGCACAAGCTGTCGCTGAACACCATGCTGCTGCGTCAGACTGAAAACGAAGCCAAGCAAACCGAAGGGCTGGAAGACAGCCAGATCGTACAGCGCACCGAGCTGCAATGGTTGGAAAGCGATCTGTTTTCCAACCAGTTCCTGGGCGAGCACCAGTTGCCCTTTCAGGACATCAAGCTGGATTGGCAGTATACCGATGCCAAGGCCACGCGCAGCGAGCCGAATACACGGAGTTACCGCAGGGACGATGACGACGAAGACGGCGTTTTCGTCTACTCCACCCGGGCCGACAGCAATTCGCAAACCTTTGGCGATCTGGAGGACAACCTGACCAGCTGGGGCCTGAATGTGTCGGTGCCGTTTACCTTCTCCAACGGTGAGTTTTCGCTACTGGCCGGAATCAACGACATCGACCGGAATCGTGAAGCATCAATCAGAACCTTCAGCTTTTCCGGCAGAATTTTCGGCGATGTGGTGCTGCTGCCGCAGGACGAAGTCCTGGTGCCTGACAATATCGGTAACCGCCGGCTGCAATTGAGGGAATCTACTCAGCCGACCGATAACTACACGGCAAGCCAGAATATCGACTCCCGGTATCTGGGCGTGGATTTCGGCTGGAACGACAAATTCCGCGTGTCTGCGGGCCTAAGGGAGGAATCCAACCTGCAGGAAGTGGTGACCGCGGATCTGTCCAACCCGAATGCACCGCCGGTGCTGGGCACCATCGACCAGACCGACCGGCTGCCGTCGCTGGCACTGACCTGGCTGTACAGCGAGGCCGCCCAGTTGCGTTTCGGCTATGCCGAATCCTTGTCGCGGCCGGATTTCCGCGAACTGTCGCCAGCACCGTTCATCGACCCGGTGCTGGATATCATCACGGTCGGCAATCCAGCACTGGAGACCACTAATATCAAGAACTACGATGTTCGCTGGGAATACTATTTCTCGCCCAGCGATACCCTGTCGCTGGCCGCGTTCTACAAGGAATTCGACAAGCCGATCGAGAAGACCTTCTCCTCCGGCGGCTCGGCCAAAATCGTCGTGCTGCAAAATGCGATCGCCGCCGAAGTGTTCGGCGTTGAGCTGGATTTTCATCGCGAACTCGGCTTCATGAACAAT
Organism: Lysobacterales bacterium; assembly: GCA_028289465.1. Taxonomy (GTDB): domain Bacteria; phylum Pseudomonadota; class Gammaproteobacteria; order Xanthomonadales; family SZUA-36; genus JANQPM01. Next base: position 1,643 of record JANQPM010000008.1, read on the forward strand.
TACCGGTGGCTGGACAAGATCAAACTGGGGGATATCAACTGGGAACATTTCTATATCGCGGCGAACTATTCGCGGATTGAATCGACGGTCGATATCGATACCGCGCTGACCACCCAGACCAATGCCGAACGAGCGCTTCAGGGCCAGTCGCCGTACGTCGGTAATCTGCAGTTCGGCTACGACAACCCGGATAGCGAAACCGAGTGGACTTTTCTGTTCAATCAGTTCGGCGAGCGCATTTCCCAGGCTGGCGTCCAGGGTCAGCCGGACATCTTCGAACAACCGTTTCCGCAGATGGATTTTGTCTACAAACGGCAGTTTGGTGATGGCTGGAGCCTTGGCGTTAAGCTGAAAAATATCCTCGATGCCGAGGTGGAATTCAAGCAGGGGAATGAGGTTACCCGGCGCTACGAAAAAGGCCGCGAGGCCAGCTTTGGTATCAGCCGTTCTTTTTAGTTAATCCATTGTTCTTAAAGAGTTTTATTTTCGTAATATAAGCGAAATAATTCTGCAATAAATATCCCTTATCGTGTCGTTTTGTCTGCTGCCGAGCACCAGTGTGGACGGCTGCTTTACGGTTACAAAAGATATTCGGGAGACAAGCTAATGAGACCTTCCAAGACATTTCTGTCGCTTTGCGCTATTGCCGGTGTTCTTACAGTTGGCAATGCTAGTGCGGCGTTGAAATTAAGCGACGCTTTTGACGGCAATTACTTCAGCCCGAGCGAATCCGGCCGCGGTATTTCGGTGGACTATGTGCCATTTGCCGATGGGTCGGGATTCCTGTTCGGGGCGCTGTTTTCGTTCGATGCGGATAACAACCCGGCATGGCTGACCATTCAGGGTGCAATGCTTGAACATGAATTCACTGCAAGCCTGGATGTGTTCCAGACTACCGGCGGCGCTTTCGGCTTTCCGTTCCCGGGTGTGAGCAATGCCAAGATCGGCACGGCGACCGTTACAGTCAATAGCTGCACCAGCATGAGCTTCGATATCGACATGGACGAAGGTTCGGGCTTTCCGGATGTGATGCTCGAAAACCTGACACCGGTCGCCGGCCTGACCAGCGACTGCGTCTATCTGGAAGAATTCCAGCAATGCCCGGATTTCGCGACTGCAATCCCGGGCATTGAGCGCGCCTGTGCACTGAATGGCGTAATCACACAGGACATCACGCTGACCAATGAAACCACCTGGCTGCTGGACGGCCTGGTACGTATCGGCGACGACAACGAAAATTCCGCAACGGTGACCATCGAACCGGGTACCGTGCTGATCGGCGGGGGCGGTTCCGCAGACTATCTTTACATCAGTCCGGGTTCCAGAATCATCGCCAACGGTACGCCGAACAATCCGATCGTACTGACCAGCGATCAGGATGGCTTCATTTCCGGCACCACGCCGAACCCGGGTGATGTCGGCGGCCTGGTGGTTTCCGGCAATGCGCCGTCCAATGCCTGCGAGACTGCGCCTTTCAACTGTTTTTCCGAATTCGATCAGACCCAGCGTTTCGGCGGCGATAATCCAAACGATTCCAGCGGTCAGATCAGCTACTTCCAGGTTCGTTACGCCGGTATCGAATTCCAGCCGAATGCAGAGGTGAACTCCTTCACCTTCCAGGGCGTTGGCGATGGCACGGTGGTACACCACCTGCAGGCATTCCGCGGCCAGGATGACGGCGTTGAATTCTTCGGCGGCACCGTCAACGTCAATCACATAATCATCACCGAAGGCGGCGATGACGCAATCGACTGGGATCTGGGCTGGAGCGGAAAAATGCAGTATGCGCTGGTCGTGGAAGGCACCGGCTTCGGTGAAGACAACGGCATCGAAGGCGCGAGCAACCCGGATGATTTCGATGCGACGCCCCGCGCAACCCCGGTGGTGTCCAACTTCACCTTCATCGGTACCGGCGGTGACGGCATCGAGCTCAAGCAGGGTTCCGGCGGCCAGATCTGGAATTCCATTGTTACCGGTTTCACCGATGCCTGCATCAACTTCAAGGATGCCGCCACTTACACCGCGGCCGGCACACCTCAGTCGCCGTCCGGCACCACGGCTTTTGCCGGCGTGATTCTGAATTGTCCGAATAACTTCAAGGATGATGGCAGTGCGCCGTACGCGGTGCAGGATCTGTTCAATGCATCCTCCGGCAATGAACTGGCCGATCCGAAGTTGAACGGTTATCAGCCGACCGCCGATTCACCGGCGCTCGACGGTGGTCTGCGTGTAGAAGGCAGCGACTATTTCGACTTCACCTCATACCGCGGTGCGTTCGACGGCAGCAAGGACTGGACAGCGGGCTGGACCCACCAGGTCTTGGGCGGCGGCAATTAGCGAAAAGCCGCTATGGTCAAAAAGGCCGGCAGACGCCGGCCTTTTTGATTTCCGGCTTCAGCCGCGGCGCCTGCGACGCTCTTTGCGCGAAGATTTTCGCTCGGAACGCAGTTCATTGAAGATCGCTTTCTGCTCCTCGGTCAGTACCGCGTAGATGGCATTGCGCGTCGTCGCCTTGACTTCGATCGATTCAGTCACCAACGCACCCTGAACCTGAGCCAGTTCGGAGACCGCCTGCGAATCGTAAGCCGACTGACGGGTTAGTTCCCGGATCGCCCGCCGGTTTTCTTTCATCTGCTGATGGATGGAACGCATACTGTCCCTCATTCCAGCCTGCAGGTCCGCGATTTTCTCGCTTTGCGCATCACTGAGGTCGAGTGCATCCTGCAGGTGCGCCAATCGATGCTGGTCTGACCCGAAGCGGTGGCCGAAGCCGGGCTGTGCCTGAACGGTACCAGCCGCCAGCAGGGCCGTTGCGATAATTATTCGTATCATTGGATGGTCTCCTTGTCAGCTTGTAAGCAATGTACTCGATCTGACCGCCGGCCGTGGTATAAAAGCGTCAGTCGAAAGTAAAGATGGGTAAAGAACCGCCGCCGCTGCGAAAATTACAGCTGATCAGATATTTCCGGAGATTACAATTCGCGCTGAATCGAGACCTAAAGCCATAATGGACAATCGAATACTGCTGGTCGATGACGATCAAGAACTGTGTGAATTGCTCACAGAATATCTGAGCGGCGAAGGGTTTTCCGTGCGCTATGTCAACGATGGCGAAACGGCGCTGGCCGACGTGTTCGGAAGCCCGCCTGATTTGCTGGTATTGGACGTGATGATGCCAAAACTCTCCGGTATCGATGTGCTGCGGGAAGTCCGCCGGAAAAGCCAGTTGCCGGTATTGATGTTGACCGCCCGCGGCGAGGAAACCGACCGCATCATCGGGTTGGAACTGGGTGCGGACGATTATCTGCCGAAACCGTGTAACCCGCGCGAACTGGCGGCCCGAATCAAGGCTATCCTGCGCCGAACGCGGACGATTGAAGCCGGGGACGTGCTGCGCAATGCGGACATCGAATTGTATTCCGGCAACCGGGAGGTTTTTCTGGCCGGCGAGCCGCTGGATCTGACCAGCACGGAGTTTACCGTGTTGCTGACCCTGATGCGGCGGCAGGGCAGTGTGGTTCGAAAACGCGACCTGTATCTGAACGCGCTGGGCCGGGAACCGGTACGCTACGATCGCAGCATCGATATGCATGTCAGCAATCTGCGCCGCAAACTCGGACCGGACGAGTCGGGTAACGACCGCATCGAAACGGTTCGCGGGATCGGCTATCAACTCAAGGTAGGGCGCTGATGCCAAGGCTGTTCTGGCGTATTTTCTTCACCCTGTGGCTGGCGATCATCGTGTTCACCGGCCTGATGGGCGCTATCAGCGACCATATCGCACGCCAGGCCGGTGTCGGCCAGGCACTGGAAATGGTGCAGCAGCGTATCGGACAGCAGATGGCCCGCCTGGAGCGCGTGCTGCAGACCCAGGGCCCGGAATCGGCCAGGCGCAATCTGCGCCAGGTGCAGAACCGCTGGCGAAACCGGGTATTCATCGTCGATGCGGAAGGCCGGGAATTGCTTGGGCGCGAACGGCAGTTCAGGCGGGTGATGCGTCGATACCCGAAGCTGCGCAGCCGCGGGGTCGAAGTGACGACACCGCGTGACGGCAGGTACCGGATATTTCTGGTGCCGGCGCTGCCGCCGAGAGCCCTGCTGTCCAATTCGCCGGCGGGAACCCTGGTGCGGCTCGGCCTGGCGGCGGCCCTGAGCGCGCTGGTCAGCTATTGGCTGGCTCGCTCGCTGGCTTCGCCGCTGGTCAGGCTGCGCCAGTCCAGCCGGCAACTGGCCGAGGGTAATCTGGCTGCCCGGGCAGGCCCCGATATCGCCCGCCGCCGGGACGAAATCGGCCTGCTGGCGCGGGATTTCGATGCGATGGCGGAACGGGTGGAACACCTTGATCGAAACCGCCGCCGGCTGTTGCGGGACGTTTCCCATGAACTGCGTTCTCCGCTGGCACGGCTGCAGGTCGCACTGGAGCTGGCCAGAGGCAAGGACCAGGGGGTGGTGGAAGCGGAACTGGACCGGATCGGCCTTGAATCGCACCGGCTGGAGGAATTGATCGACCAGGTACTGGACTTGATCCGGGATACCTCAGGCAAAACGGTTACGCACAAGGAACCGCTGGATATGGTCGAGCTGCTGGGCAGCATTGTCGAGCAGGTGAATTTTGAAGCGCAGACCGAAAACCACCGCGGCGTGATGTTGACAGCACCCCATCGCGTGCCGCTGACCGGCGATGCCGAACTTCTGTTAAGGGCGCTGGAGAACATCATCCGTAATGCGATGCGCTATACCGATCGGCAAAAAGGCGTTGACGTGAATGTCGACGCGAGCTCCACGCGGGTTCGAGTTGCGGTCCGGGACCATGGACCGGGTGTGCCGGCATCCGCGCTGCCGCATTTGTTCGAAGCCTTTTACCGGGTTCAGGAGGCGCGTGACCGGAACAGTGGCGGCTATGGTCTGGGCCTGGCCATCGCCGCGGCCGCGATCGCCCGCCACCACGGCAGCGTCAACGCGGCCAATGTCGCGCCCCACGGCCTGCAGGTTACCGTCGAGTTACCGCTGGACGGCAAGCCGCGTCAGGCGCGCGGCAGCGGAAAGGCCAGTACCTGATCGATATGTTCTGCGCCGATGATGACCGCCAGCAGGCGGTCTACGCCCAGCGCGACTCCGGCGCACTGCGGCAGGCCGGCCGCCAGTGCGGCCAGCAGCGCCCGGTCAACCGGCGGGCAGGTTCTGCCGGCAGCGTTGCGCGCTTTCAAATCGGCGTCGAAGCGCTGTTCCTGTTCGTCGGCATTGCGAAGCTCCTGATAGCCGTTGGCAACCTCCACCGGGCCCAGATACAGTTCGAAACGCCGCGCAACGCGCGGGTCGCGTTCGCTGATTTCCGCCAATGCCGCCTGCGCTGCCGGATAGTCGTAGACAAAGGTGAGTGTGTCTGCCGGCAGGCGTGGCTGAATGTGCAGGCTTAAGATCAGATCCAGACAATCGCTGCTATCGAGCCCGTCGCTGTCCAGGCCAAGCCGCCGCGCGGCTCGGGTCAGCGCGACCGGGTCCGCGGTCAGTGGATCGATGCCGGTATATTGCTGAAACAGCGCGCGGTAAGTTAAACGTTGTTCGGCCCAGCCGTTCACCGCTTCGCCGCCAACCGCGCGCACCAGCGCACTGACTTCATCCATCAGACGGCGATACGACCAGCCGATCCGGTACCACTCCAGCAGCGTAAATTCCGGGTTGTGCCAGCGGCCGCGTTCGCCGGCCCGGTAGACCCGGCCCAGTTCGTAGCAGTCGCCGACACCGGCGGCCAGCAGACGCTTTAACGGATATTCGGGCGAGGTGCGCAGCCATAGCCCCGAATGGCTTAACGCTGATTCGTGCAGGCCTGAATCGCCTGACACCGGTTCGGCGCTTTGAAGACTGTCGATATGCCTGTCGGTATTGCCGAACTGCGACAGCGTAGGCGTTTCCACTTCGAGCACATTGCGGGCCTGAAAAAACGCACGGATATCGGCCAGCAGCCCGGCACGCCGCCGTATGACCGACCGGTCGGCCGCCGGCCGCCAGTCTTCAAACGCCATCGGCGATCAACTGGTCCGCCGCGGCGAGCTCGCTGGTCTGCATATCGAAATCCAGGCTTTTCAGTTGCTGTTTTTCCTGCTGCAGATCGTTCATGGTCAGCGGGTGGGTATTCATCCATGCAGCCGGAAAGAAGAAACTCAGCGACGGGGCTTCGAAAGTCACCATGAAATCCGGTATCGCGCGGTCGTCGCGGGTGCGGCATAGAATGACCGCGATTCGCAGCATCATCAGGAGTTGATCGAACGGTGCATACAGGCGCGGAGGAAGTTCGTCGCGCAGCCGGCCCGGCAGCGCGCGGCGATGGCCGCCGACCAGCCCGGCAAGGAACTGCTGTTCCTGGCGCGAGAAGCCGGCCATATCGGTATTGGCAACCAGATAGCCCGAGTGTTTCTGATAGCTGCTGTGGGCAATGCTCAGGCCGATTTCATGCAGCTGGCAGGCCCATTCGAGCAGGTCTCGGTGGGTGGCGTGCAAGTTAAACGGCTCTGCCAGTTGTTCGTATATCGCCAGCGTCGTGTCGCGTACCCGGGCCGCCTGACTGAAGTCGATCGCGTAGCGCCTTGCCAGCGCATCAACGGTTTTCTGGCGCGGGTCGCGATGTTCCAGCCGGCCCAGCAGATCGTACAGCACGCCTTCGCGCAGTGCGTACGGTGAGGAGCGAATGGCCTCGATACCGAGGTCCTCAAAGCAGGCGTCCAGGATGACCACGCCGCCGGCGAATACCGGTTTGCGGCGTTCGGTCAGGCCGTTGATCGAGATGTTGTCGATATGCCCGGCCGATAAGAGCTGTGCCCGGAGTTTCCCCAGCGCTTCTGCGGTAACCGCTTTTTCCGACCAGCCGGCGCGAAAGCAGACCTCGTAGACCGCGCGAATGGTTCCCGAAGAACCGATTGCGGTCTCCCAGCCGGTTTGGCGGTAGAGCTGTAACAGTTCTTGCAGATCGGCACGCACCGCATTGCATGCTTCCCGCCAGCCTTTTTCGGTCAGTTGCCCGTCCGGAAAATATTTCTGCGTGACCGCGACACAGCCATACTGCAGGCTTTCCAGCAGCAAGGGTTTAACGCCTTCGCCAATAACCAGTTCAGTGCTGCCGCCGCCGATGTCGATCACCAGGCGTCGTCCGGGCTCGCCAGCCACGCCCTGTGATACTCCGGTATAGATCAGGCGTGCTTCTTCGCGGCCGTTGATGACTTCGATAGGACATCCCAGTGCGGTTTCGGCGACCACCAGAAAGGCCTGGGAGTTGCGCAGCCGTCGCAATGCCTGGGTGCCGACTGCACGAATATTGTCGTCTTCGATGCCGCGCAAGCGCTGGCCGAAGCGTGACAGGCAGCTCAGAACCCGGGTTTCCACATGGTCTGACAGGCGGCCGTCGTCGTCCACGCCTTCGGCCAGCCGAACCATCTCCTTGATGCGGTCGATAATACGCAGCTCGCCGTGCTCCAGCCGCGCAACGATCATATGAAAGCTGTTGCTGCCGAGATCGACAGCGGCATAAGTATTGGCCCGGTACTGCGGACTCATCGGGCGCTGAGCTTCAGCAGCCGAGCGTGCAGGTGCTTCAAGGTTTTACCGCCTTTCTTGTCCAGATAGACGTAGGATCCGTCGGGGTTCAGCGACCAGGCCGGCACATTGCCGCTGAGCGCCATCGCCAGCGTTTCGCGGTAAACGCGGTCGGCCAGCGTTTTTTTCAGAATCGGGAATGTGGTTTCCACGCGCTGAAACAGATTTCGCTCCATCCAATCGGCGCTGGAGCAATACAGCTCCGATGCACCGTCATTCAGAAAATAAAAGACGCGGGCATGCTCCAGAAACCGGCCGAGTATGGAAATCACCTGAATATTTTCCGATACGCCCTTGATACCGGGCCGCAGGCAGCAAATGCCGCGAATGACCAGCTTCACTTCCACGCCGGCCTGCGATGCCTTGTACAGTGCCTTGATAGTTTTCGGTTCGGTCAGTGAATTCAGCTTGGCCATGATGACCGCCTTCTTGCCGGCCCTGGCATGCTCCACTTCGCGCTTGATTTTCCGCAATAGCTGCTTGTGCAGGGTAAACGGCGAGATCAGCAACTGGTCCAGTTCCACTGGCTTGCCCAAGCCGGAGAGTTGCTGGAAAACCTTATGCACGTCCTCGCCGAACTGCGCTCTCGAGGTCATCAGGCCGATATCGGTATAGGCCTTCGCGGTCGACGGGTGATAATTGCCGGTACCGAGATGCACATAGCGTCGAATGCCATTGCGTTCGCGCCGGACGATCAGCAGCATCTTGGCATGCGTTTTGTGTCCGACCACGCCGTAGACCACCTGCACCCCGGCTTCCTGTAGGCGGGTTGCCAGGCCGATATTGGCTTCCTCGTCGAAACGGGCCCGCAGTTCGACGACCACTGTGACGTCTTTGCCGGCACGGGCCGCCTCGATCAGCAGGTTTACCAGCACCGAGTCGGCACCGGTTCGGTACAGGGTTTGTTTGATGGCCAGCACCGCCGGATCTCGCGCCGCCTGCTTCATCAGCTCGACGACAGTCGAAAAATTGTCATACGGGTGGTGCAGCAGAATATCCTTGCGGTGTATGGTTTCGAACAGGCTGGCATCGCCGATGGCCTGCTGATAAACCCGTGACTGGAACGGCGGATACTTCAGATCCATGCGGTCGGCTGCGTCGTGTACCGACATCAGCCGGTTCAGGTTTACCGGACCGTCACAGCGATAAATGTCCGCTTCGGTCAGGCCGAATTTACTGGCCAGGTATTTCTCAATGCTTTCCGAGCAGCCCTGGCTGATTTCCAGCCGCACCGCCTCGGCAAAACCGCGTTCCAGCAATTCGCCCTGCAGCGCGCGAGCCAGGTCTTCGACTTCCTCTTCATCGACAAACAATTCCGAGTTCCGTGTGACGCGAAACTGGTGGCTGGCGATCACGCTCAGGCCTGGAAACAGCTCATCCATGAAGGCTTCCAGAATCCAGGACAGCAGCACAAAGGTATTTGCCGCCGCATAAGAACGCGGAATCTGAATCACCCTCGGCAGTGAGCGCGGCGCTCTGACCAGCGCCATATGGCTGTCACGGCCGAACGCGTCGGTACCTTCCAGCTCGACCGCGAAATTCAGGCTTTTGTTAAAGATTCTGGGAAACGGATGGACCGGGTCCAGCCCCAGCGGGGACAGCACCGGCATCAGCTCGCGCTTGAAATACTGGTGAAGCCAGCGGTTCTGACGCACATTCCAGCTTTCCGGCATCAAAAAACGGATGCCCTGGTCGGCCAGCGCCGGAATCAAAACCTGGTTGAATATCCGGTACTGATCGTCGACCAGCCGCAGACATTCGGAGCGAACCGCATGCAGGGTCTGTCTCGGCGTCATGCCGTCCGGGCTGGTGGTTCCTGCACCGTGCATCAGCATCTGCCGGACAGCCGCGACCCGGACCTCGAAAAACTCGTCCAGATTGGAGCACGAAATACACAGAAAACGCAGCCTTTCCAGCAGCGGAATCTGCTCATCCTGTGCCTGGGCCAGCACGCGTTTGTTGAATTCCAGCAGGCTCAATTCGCGGTTGATATACAGCGCGTGACTGCTGAGGCTCGTGCTTGCCGGAACGGAGACGGTGTTCGATGATTCAGATGTTACTACCGCACTCATAGGTTTATCGGCTGTTTGAAAGGGCTGGTTCAGGCTCCAGCCGGGCCAGGGTCTCCCGTTGTTGTAACACAATCGATTCGGGAAGTGGAGTATAACCTGCCCGTGTCACCGAGCCCTGTCCGTCGGACGACAAGATCATCTCGAGAAAGGCCCGAATAGCCGGTGGCAGGGGTTTGTCCGCGCTTTGATTCAGGTACAGAAACAGCGGCCGGCTCAGCGGGTAGACTCCGCTTTGAATATTCGGCTGGCTGGCCGCGACCGGTTCGCCGGCGTCCGAACTGATCGGCAGCAACTTGATGTAGGGGTTGTTGTAACTGACCGCCGAATAGCCGATATGGCCGATGCCGGCGGCTACTGCTCTGAGCACACCGGCCGAACCCGGGATTTCGTTGACGCCGGTACGATAGAGATCACCGCACAGTATCTGCCGGCCAAACACCGCATAGGTGCCGGAAGCCGCATCGCGTCCATAGGCGCTGATCTTCAGGTCCTGCCACGCCTGTTCAAGGTCGAGTTCATGCCAGTAGTCCAGCGCGTCGGTGTCCGGGCAGTCCTGCGTTCGGCTGAAAATGCCCCGTAGCTGGTGCATGCTGATGGACCGAAGCGGATTGGAACGATGAACATAGATGCCGATCGCGTCCATGGCCACGGTCAGTTCGACCGGGGGGTAGTCGTACCGGTCCCGGAACCGGCTGACTTCCGCGGTTGTCATTCGGCGGCTCATCGCACCGAGGTCCGCCGTGCCCTGCAACAGGGCCGGCGGCGCCGCGGCCGAACCGTAGGCCTCGATTTCGACAACCGCATCGGGGTGGAAGCGGCGGAACTGCTTGTCCCAGCTAAACAGCAGGTTGGCCAGGGTCTCGGACCCGACGATATGCAATGTGCCGCCGACCTCGGTGTTCGGGACATACCGCGGCATGCCGTCTTGTGCACTGGCCAGATGCAGCGGCAGGACAAGCAGCAGCAAAGCAAGCCTCAAAGCAACCGTAACGGGCCGGTGGTACATCAGTTGCGGTCAGGCTGCCGCCGGAAAGCGTTCATATGGCCTCGCGCATATCCGCTATCGGCTGCGCTCCGCGCGATTTCGGAAAACGGCAGCGGAAGGTGCTGCCGACACCAACAGCGCTTTCCACTTCGAGTTTACCCTGATGGCCGTTCAGCACATGTTTGACAATCGCCAGCCCGAGGCCGGTGCCGCCGGTCGAGCGTGCGCGGTCGCCCTTAACCCGGTAGAAACGCTCGGTCAGGCGCGGGATATGCTCGGCCGGTATGCCGACGCCGGTGTCCTGTACCTCGAAATACAAGCTGTCCTGATCCTCGGCCCAGCGAATCCAGAGCGTGCCGTCATCGGCCGTATAGCGCATACCGTTGGAAATCAGGTTGGAAAACGCGGATTTGATATCCGAGACCGAACCCTTCAGATTGGCATCGGACAGGATTTCGAAATGAATCTCCCGTGCACCGCGATTCAGCGTTTCGGCCTGCTCTTTGAGCTGCATCAGCAGTGCCGGGATGTCGATGATTTCGTCCTCGTCGCCGCTTTCGATGTCCTGCAGGCGGGACAATTCCAGCAGGTCGTCGATCAACTGCCGCATCTGCTGCCCTTGTTCGGCCATCTTGTCGATCGCGCTTTTGATACGTTCCGGGCAGTCCATCGCGATGGTTTCCAGATAGCCCATCAATACGGTCAGCGGCGTTCTCAGCTCATGGGAAACGTTGGCGACAAAATCGCGCCGAATCTGTTCGGCGCGTTTCAACTCGGTAATGTCGCGGAAGATCAGCAGACGCTGATTTTTTCGATAACCGGTGCAACTGGCGGAAAGCGTCTTTTCGGGCTTGCTCGGCGCCGGAAACTCGAAAGGCATCTCCACGTCGCCAATGACTTCGAGCCAGCGGCTGAAACCGGGATCACGGATCAGATTGCTGATCGGCTGGCCCTCGTCGCTGGCTTCGCGCAGGCCGAGGTTGCTGCCTGCCGCATCGTTGAACCAGACGATGGTATTCTTTTTGTCCAGCAGCACCGCGGCGACCGGGAATGCCGAAGTGGCGCGCTTGAATTCGCGGATAGTGGCTTTCAGTTCACGCTTCTGGCGTTTGTTCTGCTGGTGCAGTTTGTCCAGCCGGTGGTAGATATCGGCCCAGATGCCGATGGACTTGGGCGCTTTGGAGCGCGGTGATGCCATCCATACCGCCAGGCGGTACAGATTCCACAGATTCCAGCCAAGGAGCACGGACAAAGCGCCGAGCAGAATGATCATCCAATGGCCGCTGAGCCAGGCGACCAGGCCGATCGCGCCCAGCATCAATGCGTAGTTGATGATATGGCGGTTAAATCGTCTGTCCGTCGAATCGGCCATCTGCAGTCAGGTCGGTGATTTACGCGTTAACCGCGGTTTGTGCCTTGCTGAATCGGTAGCCGTGCCCGCGTACCGTCTGCAGCAGCGCATCGTAACCGAAAGGCTGCAACGCTTTTCGCAGGCGGCGTATGTGTACGTCCACGGTTCGCTCTTCAATATACACGCTTTGACCCCAGACGTGGTCGAGCAATTGATTGCGGCTGTATGCGCGGCCCGGGTTGCTCATAAAAAAGTGCAGCAGGCGGTATTCGGTCGGGCCGAGGTGAATGTTCTGATCGCCCGAAAACGCCTGCCGGCTCAGGGTATCCAGCTTGAGTTCTCCGGCATGGATGACCCCGTCTTCGTCGGCACTGCTGCTGCGCCGTAAAATGGCATTGATTCTGGCGACCAGCTCTCTCGGCGAAAACGGTTTGACGATATAGTCGTCGGTTCCGGCATCGAGGCCGGCAACTTTGTCGTCTTCCTCGGTTTTGGCTGTCAGCATGATGATCGGAAGATCGGCGGTCTGCGGATCCCGGCGCAGGCGGCGGGTGAAGTCGTAGCCGCTGATTTCCGGCATCATCCAGTCCAGCAGAATGATATCGGGACGGCTTTCGGTGATCGCGACTAACGCAGCCCTGGCGCTGGCGACGGGCGTCACTTTGAACTTCGCCCGCTGCAGCGCAAACAGCAGCATATCCCGGATCGCCGGTTCGTCATCAACAACTAATACGTGCGGTTGCATCGTTTTCGGTGCCATATTCGCAGCAGGTACTCAACCGCTCATTATACGGCTTAATATGACAAATTAGTGACTATACTAAAGAAATCATAAGCTTATATGACACTTTTATGACAGCGGCCTAGCCGGCAAATTCGGGCCGGCCGGTCTCGGCAAGCTGGATTTCCAGCTCGGACAGGCGCGCGGTGATGCGGGCCCGCTGATAGTAGTCGAGATCGGGCCGTTTGGTCAGGTCGCGAAGCTGTAATACCGCCTGATGCAGCCTGCCACGCAGATAGTGGGCTTCGGCAATGGCTTCACCGGCGCGTACTTCATCTTCGGCCAGCGTGGAAGCCTGCGCATACAGATCGAACAGCGCCGGATCGTCGTTGTGTTCCAGCAGCTCGTCACGCAGTATTTCCAGCGCAAATTCGGCAGATTCATCACTGCCGTCTCTAAGCAGGCTGCGCACCAGGTGAATGGCGATCACATGGTTGCCGCGAAACCGGGCGTACAAGTCGGTCAGGCGGGCGATGGCCGCCGCATAGTCGCGCAGCTCGGTATCGAGCTCGGCTTTCTGTATCTGATAGGCCAACTGGTCCGGGTGATCGCGCAGTAGCCGATCAATCAGTGCCGCTGATTTCTGATACTGGCCCAGGCGCTGGTAGGCGATGCTCAGGCCGTATTGATTGGCCTGCTGGCTGATCGGCGTGAATTCGGCGACTTCGAGCTGGTGATTGAAGTAGCGCACCGACTGTTCGGGATATTGCGCTTCCATGGCCCGCAGCCGGGCCTGCATCAGATAGAAATCGACGTTCTCCCGGTGGCGGCTCTTCGGCAGCAGCGCGGCCCGGTTCTTGGCTTCTGCGATACGGGTGGTAGTCACCGGGTGGGTACGCAGGAATTCCGGCGGGCCCTCGCCATTGGCGCGGGTCAGCCGTCCCAGTTTGCCGAAGAAGGCTGCCATGCCGTCGGGATCGTAGCCGGCTTTGGACAGGGTCATGATTCCGATGCGGTCGGCTTCGTGTTCATTTTGCCGCGTGAAATTGATCTGACTTTGGGCGGCGATGGCCTGACCGCCGAGCAGCGCTCCCTGAATCGCGTCGCCGCTGCCGCCGGCGGCCAGTATCAGCCCGAGCATGGCCAGCATGGTCGGGATCGTGACCTTGCGCGCATTTTCCACCGCGCGGGCCAAATGCAACTGGGTCACGTGGGATACCTCGTGGGCCAGCACGCCGGCCACTTCGCTTTCGGTGCTCGCGGCCAGGATGAGGCCGGTATGCAGTGCGACTACGCCACCCGGTGCGGCGAACGCGTTGATGCTGGGCTCGTCGATGACCACGAAGGTGAAATGCTTATCCGGCTTGTCGCTGTTCGCGACCAGCCGGTAGCCCATGTCGGCGAAGAAGGCCTGAATCTGAGGGTCGTCGATGAGCACATTGTATGCGCGCATCTGGCGGATCAACTGTTCGCCGTATTCTTTTTCAAATCGCGGACTGACGATCACCTGAGACGATTCGCCGATTTCCGGCAATTCGATACGGTCGGTTTGTGCAACGCTGGTCAGGCTGGCCGCAGCCAGGGCGGCGCCGAGCAGCCAGCGCTTTGCCAATGCCCCGGTATTGATTGACTCGAGGTCATTTGCCCTGGTGTTGACTAACCTGGAATTTGCAGCTGATTTGACCGGTTTCATCGATTCGCTGGATTACCCGCCCCGGACTGGTTTACCCGGGCTTGTTTAAGCTGTTACTGTGACCACAATACGACGCACCAGTTCGGAGTCTAGCGTGAATATAGTGGTCATTGTCAACGATTCGCCCAACCGCAGTCAGGCAGCCGCTACCGCATTGCGGTTCTGCCAGGCAGCCGTGCGTACCGGTCATCGCATCAGCCAGGTGTTTTTCTACGCCGACGGCGTCTACCAGTGCCTGCCGTCTGAGGCCGCGGACGAAGCTGACGGCGGTCTCTACCGGCACTGGATTGAATTCGGTAAAGACCAGCAGGTGCCGCTGGGGGCTTGCAGTGCCGCGGTCAAGCGCCGCCTGCCGGCCGGGGCCGGCCAGACCGAGATTCCGAGCATCGGCCTGGCCCGGTTTGCCGAGACCGCGCTCGCGGCCGACCGGTTGGTCAGTTTCGGGTCGCTTCAATGAGCGCCGGGTCGCAGCGCGCCGCCGCGGCGCTCGGCATCGTGGTGCGGAGCGATCCGTATGGCGCCCGGAGCGGGCGGGAAAAAATAGACCTGCCGCTGATATTCGCGTCGCTGGATGTGCCGCTGATGGTGTTCTTCGTCGGTAACGGTCTGCTGCATATCAGCGCCGGCCAGGCACCGGAGAAAATCGCATCGGCGGCCTATACCCGAGCCTGGGCCAGTCTGGCCGCGATCAGCGAACGGGTCGAATACTACGTGGATGCGGAGCGGTTGGAGCGCCTCGGCAGCGATCAGCAGGCCCTGCTGGTGCGAGCGCAGCCGCTAAGCCGAAGTGACATCGGAAGCAAGATGCGCCGGTGCGGAAGCCTGCTGCATGTCTGATCGCCGGCAATGCCTGCATCTGGTTTGCCGAGCCGAGCTGGCAAATGGGTCGGCAGACGGGCCGGGTTGGGCTGATTTCGCAGCCACCGGCGATGGCGTGCTGCTAATGATGCAGGGTACCGGTCTGCTGGCACAGGACGATTGGTGGACGCGGCCATCGGACGGCGTTCGGTGTTACGCGCTGAAGGCGGATTTGCAGGCCAGAGGCCTGGACTCGCTGGCGGAATCGCGGCCAGTGTCGGTGGTGGACGATGACGGCTTTGTCCGCCTGATAACCGAGTATGCCGTGAACCAGACCTGGGCCTGAACGATGTCGGAAAATAGGCGTTGGATCACGGTGGACGAGCAGCGAATTCCGTTGGATGAAAACGGCTACCTGGAAGACCGTACGCGCTGGTCTCCGGCATTTGCGGAAACGATGGCCGGGATTGACGGTATTCGCCTGACCGAAGCGCATTGGCAGATTATTCGTTTTGTACAGGACTTTTATAATCGCTTCGATATCGCGCCGCCGATGCGCGCCCTGGTCAAGGCCGTGAAGCAGGAAATCGGTGAGCAACAGGGCAACAGCCGTTATCTTTACCGTTTGTTCCCGGACGGACCGGCCAGACAGGTCACGCTGTATGCCGGCCTGCCCAAACCCGTTAGCTGTATTTGAGTCAGGAGGATCATCCCGATATGTCTGCTGTGCGGATTTATACCAAGCGCCTGTGCGTCTACTGCTTTGCTGCCAAAAACCTGCTGGTCAGGAACCGGGTGGAATTTGAGGAGGTGCCGGTGGACGGCGATCCTCGGATGCTGGACGATCTGGCCGCCCAAACCGGGTACCGGCTGGTACCGCAGATTTTTATTCACGGCCGCTTTATCGGCGGTTTTGACCAACTGAACGCACTCGTTCGTTCACGGGAACTGGATGCATTGCTGGATAGTGGCGAACAGGAATAGGCTTTACCGTCTGCACCCGGCAGTCGGAGATTAACTACAGCGCCGCAGGCAACCCGCCGGAGCAGGCGCCGTGAAACATGGCTTTCTGCGCGTTGCGCAAACCGCCATGCCTTCCTTGGCTTGCTCTCCCGGTTGGGTGCGTGAGCTGCGCGAGCGGCACCGGAGGGGTCGCGCGTTCGTTGCGCGCTGTAACCCCGGCTGCGCCAGAAGGCTTCTTCGCTACCGCGAAACCCCAGTATAGGTGACTTGACGCAGGTGACTTGGTCGGCGGTTTTGCCAGCGGCAAAGAAGCCGGCCAGCAGGCACCGTCAAGCGCGCCTGACTCCACCTGCACGCGCTTAACGGTTCCGTCAGAAGGCTTCTTCGCTATCGCGAAATCGCAGTGCAGGTGACTTGGTCGGCGGTTTTGCCAGTGGCAAAGAAGCCGGCCAGAAGGCACCGTTAAGCACGTCTGACTCCACCTGCGCTACGAAAGACGCGGGGGCAAGATACTTTTATTCGATTCGCAAAGCGACCATTCGCAGGTATTCGGCGGTGTGCCCGCGCCAGCGGTCGTAGCCGATGGTCTTGAAAGTGACCTCACCGTATGCGTCCAGCCCGCTGAAATGACAGGCTTCGGGCGGGTGCTCCTCGTTCAGGCTGGGGTTCTCGCAGTAGCCGACTATATCGCCGCCGGCGGACAGCAGTTCTATATGGCCGTCGTCCAATTGCCGCAGGGCGTGAATACCGATTCGCTGACTGTCCGGCCAGCCGGGCACGGGTTTGGCCGGCATCACCAGCCAGTTGCCGATCAGCAGGCGGTTGAACATCGGCGGGTTCATGATATACCGGACCATCGACAGCGGGCGCAATTCGATCGGGTCGAGCAGGCTGTCTCCCCGGCGCTGGGAGAACCACACGGTTGCGGCCGTATGGTTCTGGAACAGGATGCTGATTTCGGCGTTGCTGGCGTAGATATCCGCCTGCCGGTAATCGCCGGACAAGGTCTGGCCGCCGCGAAACAGATACAGGGGCCCGTTAAACACATTGCCGTTCAGGCTGCCCGAGGCCAGTTGCCATTCGGGGTGTCCGGATTCGTCGAAAGCCTGGGTGATGATGGTAGCCAGACCCTGCTGTACATCCACCGTCATGCCGGTACCCGGGCCGCCGGTATCGTGCTCGCCGCCAGGCTGGGCCCACCACCAGCCGGAGTCCGGTTGCAGTCGTTCGGTTCCGGCGACAGCGAACAACCGAAAACCCAGCAGCGCGGGCGGGTCTTCGCCGGTCTGATGGCGCCAGTGGATTTGAAGATTGGGCGGCAGGGCTGTCGATGCGGAAACGGGTAGTTCAAAACGCGTCGGCGTTTCTGCACAATTTGCCGTGCTGGACCGGGTCAGGACATCAAGCCGCGCGCCATCGACTTCGGCCGATAGCAGCTCCGGCAGGCACCGGTTGGGCCAGGAACCACTGAGCCACAAAGCCCGCTTGGCCGGGCCGACCTGGGGCGCTGTCTGATAACCGATATTCCACTCGGCCGCCAGCGCGGCTGGAACGGCGAACAGGGCCTGGCAGCCGGCGATCAAAATGGCGATGGCGCTCTTCGGCCGCAGCGGGCGAAGGACGCCGCAAATTATGCATTCCGGTTTCAGCATGCCGGTATAATAGCCGCTTTTCGCTAACGGATAAGAGCGGCAGGAGCAGGAAATTAATGAGTAAGACAATTACCGTCATTCGTGGTGATGGCATCGGCCCGGAAATTATGGACGCGACCTTGCGGATATTGAACGCAGTGGAGTGCGGTCTCGAGTACGAATTTGCCGACGCCGGATTGATGGCGCTGGAGAAGCACGGCGAGCTGCTGCCGCAGGCGACGGTTGACTCTATAGCGAAGAACAGCGTGGTATTGAAAGGGCCGCTGACCACGCCGGTCGGTAAGGGCTTCCGGTCTCTGAATGTGGCGCTTCGCAAACAATTCGATTTGTATGCAAACGTGCGTCCGGTATTAACCATTCCGGGGACCAAGGCACATTACGAAGAGATCGACATTATTACGGTGCGGGAAAATACCGAAGGTGCTTATCTGGCCGCCGATGCGAAGGTCAGTGATGACGGGCAGACGGCCGAATCGAAGATGGTCGTGACCCGTAAAGGCTGCGAGCGGGTGGTGCGCTACGCCTTCGATCTGGCTCGTAAAACCGGCCGCAAAAAGGTCACGATCGTACACAAGGCGAACATTCTCAAAACCGTTTCCGGCATGTTTTTGGAAGTGGCGCGTCAGGTGGCCGGCGAGTTCGATGACATTCAGGCGGACGAAATGATTGTCGATGCGACATGTATGAAACTGGTCATGGACCCATGGCAGTTCGACGTGATCGTTACCACCAATCTGTTTGGCGATATTATTTCAGACCTTTGTGCCGGCCTGGTTGGTGGCCTCGGTCTCGCACCCGGTGCGAATATAGGCGATCGGGCGGCGATGTTCGAAGCGGTGCATGGATCGGCGCCGGACATCGCCGGCCAGAAGATCGCGAATCCGTGTGCGCTGGTGCTTGCTGCAGCAATGATGCTCGGTCATCTGGGAATGGAAGACAAGGCGCGTAACATCCGCGCAGCGATTCGGCAGACCATCGGCGAGAAGGACCGGGTGACGCCGGACCTCGGCGGCAGCCACAACACCGGCGATTTCGCCGACGCGATTATTTCCAGGCTTTAAATTCTGCCGCCAGACCGCGGCCGGCCGCGTCGGTTTACCCGCATAGGCTTACCCGGCACCGGCGCGGTGGTTGAGTATCATCAGTTTGCCCCGGCCGAGGCGGTAGCCGGCGGCGATTGCCCGTTGTACATAATCGATCGCGCACTCGACCGCATCGGCCAATGGATGCCCGACAGCCAGATAGGCGCAGGTTGCAGCGGACAGGGTGCAACCGGTGCCGTGATATTCGCCGGGCTGCCGCGCATGCCGGAATTCGCGCACTTCGCCGCCGCAAAACAGCAGATCCAGTACGCGATCGCCCGGTGCATGACCGCCTTTGAGCAGCACTGCGTTGCAGCCGAGTGCAAGCAGCGCTTCGCCGATGCGGTACAAGTCGGGTTTACGGTTTCCGGACAAACCGGTCAGCAGCCCTGCCTCGTCCAGGTTCGGCGTGACCAGGGCTGCGGCCGGCAGCAATTCCGATTTAATCGCATCGATGGCATCCCGATGAATCAGCGGGTCGCCGGTTGTGGTCACCATCACCGGGTCGACCACCAGCGGAATGCGGTCGTTGACGGGCGCTGAAGACCAGCTTGAAGCCAGCGCGCGGACGGTGGCTTGATCGGGCAGCATGCCGCTTTTGGCAGCCTTGATCGGCAGATCGCGCAGCACGGCGTGCAGTTGAGACTGAATTAACGCCGGCGCTTCGATAGAAAAATCATCGACCCCGAGCGTATTCTGCGCGGTAACCGCCGTGATACAAGTGCTGCCGTGCAGACCGAGAGAAGAGAAGGTATTCAGGTCGGCCTGGATACCGGCTCCGCCGCCGGAGTCCGAACCGGCGATGCTGAGGACCGCCGGCGGGGCATTTTTATCGCTGATTTCGCGCATTGTTGCATTCTAGCAACGTATCGGGCGCGGACCAATCAAACCGACTGCATCGGCGCGCGTAAAGCGGTTGCTAGGCACTTTGCCGCTATTGTTATTTTTTTCAATAGCTTAGAGTGTTCATATGGAGGCTTTCAGCGGTGTTTTTCAGACGTTTGCCGTCCGTTCGGGAGCATTGACAGTATGTTGTATTCCTGCGATAGTTCGCTTCATACTCGGCGTAGTCTATAAAACGGTATGAGCGGTACGGATAACAACAGCGAAAAACGCCTGGGACGGAGCGCGGCAACGACTTTGTTGTCGGCGTCGCTGTTCGCGTTGTCCGCACTGCCGGCACAGGCCGCAGTACCGGTTGCCACACTGCCCGGTGCCGGGTCCAGTATCAGCGCATTTTATCTTTTCGGCATTGAGCTGGGCCCGTGGGAAGATTACTTGCTGAACCAGCTCACGCCGGATCTCAGCGTGATCGATGTCGTCTCCGAACCCAAGATATCCTGGTTCGACAGCGAACAGGCGGAAATACTGCCGCATTTTGCGCGCACGCTGCTGGAACAGCGCAACAATCTGTTGATGACTTTCGGCTACGAGTCCCAGCTCGATACCAGCCTGGTTGCCGGCAGTTTCAGTCAGGCCGGTCTGAGCCTCAGAGGCGAATTGCCGGGTAACCGGCTGCAGCGGGAATTCTTCTCCACCGGTATCGCACATCAGTTGAGTGAAAGCAGCGTACTGGACGTATCGGCGGTATTCGCGTACCAGCGTTTCAGTGCGCCGGGTCTGGGCTTTGTCGCATTTGACGATCCCAATCCGGAAATCGGCCAGGGGCCGGTATTTGCGCCCTATCAGGAAACGGCTTACGGGCAGGGCGTGCGTCTGGCACTGCAAAGCGAACTCACAACCGGCATGTCGATTGCGGCGGGCTACCAGTCGCGTATCGACATGGATACCTTCAACAATTACCGGGGGGTCTACTCGGAACCGGGCGATCTGGATATTCCGGCCAAGGCGCATATCGGTCTGCAGGTCAAAGCCGGCAGACAGTCTTCCTTTACCGTGGGTCTGGACCATGTACTGTATAGCGACGTCGACGCGTTCCCGGCGCAGTTTTTGCCGCAGCGCTTCGTTTCGCTGCTTGGCGATTCCAGCAGCCCGACCTTCGCATGGGAAGATTTGACAGTCTTTTCTCTGGGTTGGCGCTGGCAGATGGAAGATACCGAATGGTGGGTTGATGTGACGACTCGTCAGCAGCCCAGTCCGACTTCGGCGGTGCTGAGTCGGGTGTTGTCCCAGGACGTTGCGGACAACGCGATGCTGGTCGGTTTCAGCAAGCGTACCAGCCGCAACGGCCGGCTCAACGTGACCGCGGCCTATGCACCGCCCGAGTATGCCTTTGGTGGCAGCGTTCTCGGCGTGACTTCGGAAAACCTCGATCAGACACTGGAGCTGGAAGCGCTCTGGATCTGGAACTTTTAATTAAGTCTTATCGAGCAGCCGGTGCCGGCTATCGCCGCATTTCCCATCACATTCAACGACCGACCTTAGGGCTTAAGCGTGGATCGATTTAGGGCCTGGTTTCAGCGAACGTTTTCCAACCCACAGGTAGTGATCCTGGCATTTTTCGTATTGCTGGGCCTGCTCATCATCTACGGCTTCGGTCGCATGCTCGGCCCGGCTCTGGCTGCACTGGTTATCGCCTATCTGCTCGAAGCGGTGGTCATTCGGCTGGAGCGTTTCGGTATTCCGCGGCTGGCCGCGGTGATCCTGGTGTTCCTGGTCTTTCTGGTCGCGGTACTGTTCTTGATGTTCGGTCTGGGCCCGATCCTGTCCCGCCAGTTGACCCAGTTGGTGCAGCAGCTTCCGAACTATATTCAGCAGGGCAGGGAGTTACTGCTGCAATTGCCGGAGGCCTATCCGCAGTTATCGCCCACCCTGGTGGAAGACTGGGTTAACCAGCTCGGTGCGGAGCTGGCCGAGTTCGGTCAAAAAATACTGACCTGGTCGCTGGCCTCGGTGCTGAATATCGTCAGCCTGCTGGTACTGGCGGTGCTGGTGCCGGTATTGGTGTTCTTCTTCCTGAAGGACAAGGAAAAACTGCAGAGCTGGCTGACCGGCTATCTGCCGAAAGACCGTGAACTGGTGACTTCGGTCTGGCATGAAGTGGATATTCAGATCGGCAATTATGTGCGCGGCAAGGCGCTTGAGATTCTGATCGTGGGTGCAGTGACTTACGTGGTCTTCTCGATCATGGATTTGCAATACGCGGCATTGCTGGCGACATTGGTCGGGTTTTCGGTACTGATTCCATATATCGGCGCGGCGGTGGCCACGTTGCCGGTTGCGCTGGTAGCGTTCTTCCAGTTCGGCTGGGGCTGGGATTTTTCAATGGTGGTTATCGCCTATATGGTGATCCAGTTCCTGGACGGCAATGTGCTGGTGCCGCTGCTGTTCTCCGAGGTCGTCAATCTGCATCCGGTTGCGATCATCCTCGCGATTCTGATATTCGGCGGTCTGTGGGGGTTCTGGGGAATCTTTTTCGCGATTCCGCTGGCCACCCTGGTCAATGCCATTTTGCGCGCGTGGCCGCGAGCCCAGGAAGTAGCCGTCGAAGCGGACGCCGAGAGCTGACAGCGGCGCTTCAGAGCGCGTCTGAGGCATAGTCGGCCAGCCGCGAACGTTCGCCGCGGCGCAACGTGATATGGCCCCCGTACTGCCAGTCTTTGAAACGGTCGACCGCGAAGGTCAGGCCCGAGGTCGTTTCGGTAAGGTAGGGTGTGTCGATCTGTTCCACATTGCCCAGACAGATCATCTTGGTGCCGGGGCCGGCCCGGGTCAGCAGGGTTTTCATTTGCTTCGGCGTCAGGTTCTGCGCCTCGTCGATAATCACGTAGCGGTTGAGGAAGGTCCGCCCGCGCATAAAATTCAGCGACCGTATTTTGACCCGGCTAGCAAGCAGATCGTTGGCGGCGGCGCGGCCCCATTCGCCGCCTTCCTGCGGCTGCGTCAGCACTTCCAGATTGTCGGTCAGCGCGCCCATCCACGGCGTCATCTTCTCTTCTTCGGTACCCGGCAGATAGCCGATATCCTCGCCGACGGAAATCGTTGCGCGAGTCATGATGATTTCGTTGTAGACCCGGTCGTCCATGGTCTGGGCCAGACCGGCAGCCAGGGTCAGCAGGGTCTTTCCGGTGCCGGCCGTACCCATCAGGGTGACGAAATCGACATTCGGATCCATTAACAGGTTCAGTGCAAAGTTCTGTTCCCGGTTACGCGCGGTAATGCCCCAGACTGCGTGCTTGTCCTGCCGGTAGTCGTTCGCGACCTGCAATACCACGTTCTCTTCGCTCACATCCTTGACCAGCGCTTCCATGCCGTTCTCGCCCTGCAAGGCAATACATTGGTTGGGGTGCCAGAGGCCGTTTTCGGAACGTGGAATCCGATAGTAGGTCACCCCCCTTTCCGACCACGAATCCACCGGCTGGTGAGCCTGCCAGAAACCGTTGCCTTCCAGGCGCAGACCGTTGTACAGCAGGCTCAGGTCGTCCAATGCCCGGTCGTTGAAATAATCCTCGGCGGTGACGCCGAGAATCGCAGCCTTGATGCGCAGATTGATATCCTTGGAGACCAGCACGATTTCCCGGTCGTCGATGGACTCGAGCATCGCCATGGCGGTGGACAGAATTTCGTTATCGGCAAACGACCCGTCCCGCAGCAGGCTGGAGTGCTTCTCGGGCATGCTGGTCTGAAAGAACAATTTGCCGGAGCCGACCTCAAGCTCCAGCCCGTCGGGCGAGATCAGATCGAGACCCTGGTCCAGGTGCTGTTTTCCCTGACGCAGCATCATCTCACCGATAAAGCGGCTGACCTGGCGCACGTTGCGGGCGACTTCGGACAAGCCTTTCTTGGCTGCATCGAGTTCTTCCAGCACGATCATCGGCAGAAACACATCGTGTTCCTCGAAGCGGAAAAGGGCCGTCGGATCGTGCATCAGCACGTTGGTGTCCAGAATATACAGGCGTTTGTTCTTACCCATGCTTTACCGGCAGGTGGTGGTTAACAACAGTAGTTGACGGTGCAGCGGCCGGCGTCAGGCCAGTTCGCCGAGTGCGTCGAGCACTGCTTCGGCGTGGCCCGGAACACGGACCTTGCGCCATTCCCGGACCAGCTTGCCGCGGTCGTCGAACAGAAACGTACTGCGCTCGATACCCATGAAGGTACGGCCATAGAGTTTCTTTTCGCGAATCACGCCGAAGTACTGGCACAGCTTCTCATCAGCATCGGAGATCAGCTCAAACGGCAGTGCCAGCTTGGCCTTGAAATTCTCGTGGCTTTTGATGGAGTCGCGGGAGACGCCGACGATTGCGGCGTTCAGTTTGGTAAATGCCGCGTGCAGATCGCGAAACGCCTTGCTTTCACTGGTACAGCCGGGGGTGTTGTCTTTGGGGTAGAAATAGACCACCAGATGCTGGCCTTTGAAGTCTCTCAGCGAGAATTTTTGATCTCCGGTGGCAGGTAATTTGTAGGCCGGTGCCGACTGGCCAAGTTTGATCATATACGTTCCATGCGTCAGTTCAGGTACGGGGTTTTATGGATTGTTGGTTGATGCTCCGCTGGCGTTCAGGATACTTGTCAGCTCTGTGGTCCGCAAGTACCATGGCGCCCTGTTTTTGTCATCTGCGAGGATAGATGTTTCACGGCAGCATTGTCGCGCTGGTAAGCCCGATGACCGACAGCCTGGAGCTTGATCTGCAGGCTGTCGATCGGCTGGTGGGTTTTCATTTGTCCAACGGCACTGCCGCACTGGTGATCGGCGGCACCACGGGCGAATCGGCCGCACTCAAAGACACAGAACCCGAACGCCTGCTTGACCAAGTGATCGAGCGGGTTGACGGCCGGATTCCGGTGATCGCCGGTTCCGGCAGTCCGTCGACGGAGAAAACGCTTCGGCAGACCCGGCGGGCGGCAGAACTGGGCGCCGATGCCGCGCTTATCGTCACGCCTTACTATAACCGTCCGACCCAGGAAGGCCTGTACCGCCACTACCGGCTGCTGGCCGAAGCCGTCGATATTCCACAGATTCTATACAACGTGCCGGCTCGTACCGGCGTTGACCTGTTGCCGAAGACAGTGGCCAGACTGGCACCGCTGGACAATATTGTCGCGATCAAAGAAGCGGTGGCCGACCCGGCCCGTGTTGCGGAACTCCTGGTATCCTGCGGTGACCAATTGACCGTGCTTTCAGGTGATGACGGCAGCGCCTGCGACAGCATGCTCAATGGCGCGCAAGGCGTGATCAGCGTTGCCGCCAATGTGGCGCCGCAGGCGCTGAGCCGCTTATGCGAGATGGCAGCCGCAGGGTCCGCAGAACAGGCGCGCCGTCTCAACGACCGGCTCAACGTGCTTTACGATGCCCTTTCGGTTCAGGTGAACCCGATACCGGTAAAGTGGGCGCTTAAGAAAATGGGTATGATTGGCGATGGTATTCGGTTGCCGCTGGTGCCTTTGCAAGAAACCTATCACAGGCAGGTGGAATTGGCGCTCGCCGACCTGCCACTATTGGACTGAAGATATGACGACTCATAAGTTCCTATTCGCCAGCCGGATTGTGGTACCGGCGATAGCGGCACTGTTGCTTTGCAGCGGCTGTGGCCTGTTCGGGAAAAAAGACAAGCAACCGGTTTATGCCGGCAGCCATGAGGTTGAGCCATTGCAGGTTCCGGAAGATCTGGACCCGCCGCGCACCGACACCGCACTGACCATTGCAATGGACGATATTCCGGCGTTGTCAGAAGCGCCTTCCGACGTCCGGCCACCGCTGACGCTGGGTGGAACCCGTGCCGAGAACGCGAACGCCGCGATCAGGTATGGCGCTAAGGGTATCTATCTGGAAGTCAAAGACAGCCTGGAAAGCACCTGGCGACGCCTGGGAATTACAATCGAGCGAAGCGGCATGCAGTTGAACGGCCGTGACCAGACGGCTGGTGAATACCGCTTCGACTACCATCACCATCAGGAGCAGCAGCGCAAGAACGGATTTTTCAGCCGTCTGTTATTCTGGCGCCGCAATGACGGCGAGGACTATTCGGGCAGCTATCAGGCCAAGCTTGAGGCAGACGGCGAGCTGACCCGGGTGTACCTCAATCACGTCACCGGCCAGGCCGTTGAAGACGATGCGGCCGAGACGATTTTAACCGTTTTCCTGAATCGTCTGGGTTGATTACAGTCCGTTATTCGGTCGCTACGCAGCAGCGCCCTGGAGCCGCAGGCGCGAGACTCCTTTAGCCGGCGAATGTTGCCAAACGCAGCCCGCAGCCGGTTTCCGCTCAGCGCTCCAGCAGCGGTAATTTATCCGGTTTGCCGTCCCATTCCTGAGCATCGGCCGGCGGTTCGCCCATTTCGGTAATGACCGGCCACTCGCGGGACAGCTCGGCGTTCAGTGCGAGAAAATGTTCCTGGTCGGGCGGCAGATCATCGTCCGGGTAAATCGCCTCTGCCGGGCACTCGGGTTCGCAGAGTGTGCAGTCAATGCATTCTTCGGGATCGATGACCAGAAAATTGGGTCCTTCATGGAAGCAGTCTACCGGGCAGACTTCCACGCAGTCGGTATATTTGCATTTGATGCAATTTTCAGTAACAACAAAGGTCATTTGATTCTCGATCCGGCTCGAATGTTTATTCGGTTACTACGACTTGCCCAGTATGTCCGCTGAGGCTGAATGCCTGTTCAGAAAACCTCGGAAGATGCCGTGATAACCGGGTAGCCATGGTAAACTACTGCTTCTTCGCAGTTCAACCCGGTTTGGGTTTCATCGTCCGTCAAATAGGCGGCTAATAGGGTAGTCTTATCACCGATTTACTGACCATTCCTGCCGACCGGCATCAAATCGATCGGCGTCTGATCAACCGCCATGCGATCAATGTTGCCCGCCGCCTTCAGCGCAAGGGCTATCAGGCATTTATCGTCGGCGGCGGTGTGCGTGATTTGCTGCTGGGCAAGCACCCGAAAGACTTCGATATTGCCACCTCGGCAACGCCTGAAGAGGTTAAGGCGCAGTTCAGAAACTGTCGGCTGATCGGTCGCCGGTTCCGGCTGGCTCACGTTTATTTCGGCAGCGAGTTGATCGAAGTTGCCACCTTTCGCGGCCAGCGCGACGACACCGGCCAGCGCTTGCACCGGGAAAACGGCCGGATTGTCAGAGACAATGTCTGGGGTACGGTCGAAGAAGATGCGGTTCGCCGCGACTTCACGATTAATGCACTGTTCCTCGATCCCGACGACTGGTCTATTCGGGACTATGTCGGGGGTTATCAGGACCTCAGGCAGCGTCGGCTGCGGCTGATCGGCGATGCTGAAGATCGCTACCGGGAAGACCCGGTCCGAATGCTGCGGGCGGCCCGCTTTGTTGCGAAACTGGGTCTCGATCTCGACCAGCAGGCCCGGTCGCCGCTGTTT
Source organism: Lysobacterales bacterium (assembly GCA_028289465.1). GTDB lineage: Bacteria > Pseudomonadota > Gammaproteobacteria > Xanthomonadales > SZUA-36 > JANQPM01. Next base: position 28,840 of record JANQPM010000008.1, read on the forward strand.
GATCTGGGTGGTCTGTTACATGACGTGCCGCCGGCGCGGCTGTTCGAGGAAGTCAACAAACTGTTTTTGACTGGCCACGCGCTGACCAGTTTTCAATGCCTGCAGCAGTTCGGCCTGATGCGTCATCTGTTTCCGGTGCTTGCGGTTCAACCGGACGAGGTACAGGTTGTCGAAACGCCGCTGCTGACACAAGCGCTGACCAACACCGATCAACGCATTGCCGATACGCAGCCGGTGACCCCGGCCTTTCTGTATGCGGCACTGCTGTGGGAGCCGGTCAGGCAGCGGGCGCTGGAATATGCCGAGCGCGGCTATTCCTACCACGATGCGCTGGCGGTCGCTGGCGATCAGGTCATCAGCGAACAATTGCGCACCGTTGCCATTCCCAGGCGTTTTAGTACCATGACGCGGCAGATATGGGTGATGCAGCCCCGTTTTCGGCGTCGCATCGGTCGCCGGGCCGAGCGGCTGCTGTTTGAGCGGCGCTTTCGGGCCGCGTATGACTTCCTGCTGCTGCGCGATCTGCAGGAACCGGATTTGAAAGCACTGGTCAAGTGGTGGACCCATATTCAAACCTTGCCCGCGCAGGAGCAGCATGCAGCACTGTATCCGCGGCAGTCCAAACACAAGGCACCGTACCGACGCGGACGGCGCCGGCGCAGTAAGCCGGAATCCTAAGCGGTAGTGACGGCCAGCGCATGAAAGCAGCGTTCCTCGGCCTCGGCAGCAATCTGGGCAACGGCCCGCAACAAATTCGACAGGCCGTTGCGCTGCTGGATGCATTTTGCCCGGTGCAGCGTGTATCGACCCTGTATCGCAGCCCGCCGTGGGGGCGCCGTGAGCAGCCGCCGTTCATCAATGCGGTGGCCAAAGTAACCACCGAGCTATCGGCCGAGCGCCTGTTGCAGGTTTTGCTCGATATAGAGCACACTCTGGGCCGGCGGCGTACCAGTGAGCGCTGGGCGCCGCGCCCGATTGATCTTGATCTGTTGCTGTTCGGCCGGGACCTGATATCGAAACCACATTTGGTAGTACCGCATCCGTGGATGCACTGCAGGGCCTTTGTGCTGGTGCCGTTGCTGGAACTGGAACCGGATATCGACATACCTGGGCTTGGCCGTGCGGCCGATTGCCTCGCCCGGCTGGATCGGGACGAGGTATCCATGGTGCAGCCCTGCGGTGCAATGGCCAGCAGTGTAATTGACTGTGAAGATGTTGAGTCTATTGTTAAGCATGCCAGGAGCGATAGCGATGAATGACACAGCGCCAGTAACCCTGCATCGCCTGCAGGCGATGAAAACGGCCGGTGAGAAGATCGCGATGATCACCGCTTACGATTTCACATTCGCCCGTCTGGTCGATCAGGCCGGCGCGGATATCGTGTTGGTGGGCGACACACTGGGAATGGTGATTCAGGGGCATTCGTCAACGCTGCCGGTGGACGTGGCCGATGTGGTCTACCACAGCCGGGCTGTCAAGCGTGGCCTGGAGCGTGCGTGGCTGCTGGCGGATATGCCGTTTCTGGCCGATCACAACAACGCATCGGCGGCGCAAGCAGCCTGGCAGTTGCTGGGCCCGGGTGGCGCCCAGATGATCAAGATCGAGGGCGCCGGGCCGATGGTGGAGACCGTTGAATATCTCTCGCAGCGGGGCGTTTCCGTCTGCGGCCACCTCGGCCTGACGCCGCAATCCGTGCACCGCCTCGGCGGGTTTAAGGTTCAGGGGCGCAAACCCGCCGCTGCCGACAGGATACTGGCCGATGCACAGCAACTGGAAGCCGCCGGTGCGCAGTTGCTGGTACTCGAAGCGGTTCCCAACGATTTGGCCGGTAGCGTCACCGAGGCTCTGGAGATACCGGTGGTTGGCATCGGTGCCGGCCCGCATTGCGACGGCCAGGTGCTGGTGCTGCAGGATTTGCTCGGCATGAGCGATGGGCCGAGCCCGAAATTCGTACGTAATTTCATGCCGGGCAGCGATTCGATTCTGGCGGCCATTCAGGCCTATGTTGCGGCGGTCAAGTCCGGCGAATACCCGAGTCCCGAATTTACCTATGGCTGACAGGCCGATCCTGCTGCATGAGCTGGATGCGCTGCGCAAGCAGATCGGTGCCTGGCGGTCCGCCGGTGAAAGCATCGGTCTGGTTCCGACCATGGGCAATCTGCATTCCGGGCACATCTCGCTGCTGAAAATACTGGCCCCACGGGTCGATCGGCTGGTCGCCAGCGTATTTGTGAACCCGACACAGTTTGCTGCCGGCGAGGATTATGAGCAGTATCCGCGTACCCTGGAGCAGGACGCGGCTGCACTGCGCCGGGCCGGCTGCAGTCTGCTGTTTGCCCCGAGCGTTGATGTCATGTACCCAGCCGGAACCGAGCAAGCGACCTCGCTTATCGCTGCGCCCGATCTGGTTCAGACGCTCTGCGGTATCAGCCGGCCGGGCCATTTCGACGGTGTGGTAACCGTCGTGGCCCGGTTGTTCAATATGGTGCTGCCCGATCGCGCAGTCTTTGGCGAAAAGGATTATCAGCAGTTGCTGGTCATTCGGCGAATGGTTTCGGATCTGGCATTTCAGGTCACGATTGACGCAGCGCCGACCGTACGCGAAGCCGATGGCCTCGCGATGAGTTCCCGCAACCGCTATCTGAACGCCGACCAGCGCCGCCGGGCGCCGGCGATCTACCGGGCGCTGTGTCGCATCGTGACCGAGATTCGAGCGGGGCAAGACGATTTCGCCGAACTGGAAGCGCTTGCAGCCGGGCAGATTCGAGATGCGGGCCTGCAACCGGAATACGTCGCGATCAGGCGGTCGGTGGATTTGCGTCAGCCACGAGTCGGCGACAATGATTTACGCGTTTTGGCTGCGGCGCGCGCGGGCAATGCACGGCTGATCGATAATCTGGCGGTCTGAGTTGTTACGGTCGGTAACCGCGGCCTTGCCGGCATGGCCGAAGGTGTTGGCTTTTTGCTTACAGTAGTGGTATTATTACCACCAACCTTGGCAAAACTACAACGTTATGACAAGGTCGCAGGGCGCGAAAGACGGGTACATCACTCCAAAAGCCTACCTCTCCTCACTTTGAGGAGAGGTTTTTTTTTGTGCATTCAAAAATCCGTCCGGCGGGCGCTTAACGTCGCCAGCAGACCCGGTGAAGAACGTTTTGACACGGCGGCGGCAGCCGGTTTTGGCGCTTTGACGGTAAATCCTAAATCGTTGTTGGCAACTGGTCAGCGACCGGCACCGGCAATGATCAATGCGGAGCATTATTCGCCTCTACGTATAAAAAATTGTTAATATTCAATATATTAATATATTTTTTTAGAAAATTTCTTACCTTTTTCATTGCTTCCTGAAAAGTCTGTTCAAGGCTATGGTCAGGGGTCGAAGGCGGGCCAGGCATTCATGGGTTTAGAATACGGCACCGGTTACGTGGCTGATTGGTGAGGCCGGCGTCAACGACTCGATAGCATCATCGGCCGGAAAGACGGAAAATAGGCATGCCGGCGTGCTAATCAGATCAATCGGTCAATTCAATCGGAATGGGTCAGCGCGTCGGCAAACGGTGAATTTTTGCAGGGATCAGGATTATGGGCTCTACCAGTTCCGCGGAATCAATTTGGCAGTTGTTGCACAAATACAACAACTCGCCCGGCATTCAATCCCGAAGCATTCAGTCCTTGTTTGCTGGCAACCCCGGGCGTTTTCGGGAATTTTCTATCAGTCGCGACGGTTTGTTGCTGGATTTTTCCAAGACGCATATCGACGCCCGAATACGCGAAGCCCTGCTCGATTTGGCACAAATGTCCGGGTTGCCGAATGCCATCAACGCGTTATTTGCCGGTGAGAAGGTCAACTGGACCGAAAACCGTGCGGCGCTGCACTGGGCGGCGAGAGCCCGGCGGCCGGTGTCGGCCCTGAACGCGGAAGATAACGCGCAGCTCGAGCGGCAGGAACGACGCCTGGCAGACTTCAGCGCGTCGCTGCGGCAGGGCCGCCTGGGGTCGATAGACGGAATTACCGATATCATTCACCTGGGTATCGGCGGTTCCAGCCTCGGCCCGAAAATGGTTATCGAAGCGCTTGGCAGCAATCCGGTCGGCAACGTGCCGAATATTCACTTTCTGGCCAGCGCCGATGGTCATGCCGTTCAGCGTCTGCTGTCACGCCTTCAGGCCGACCAAACCGCGCTGCTGGTCGTCTCGAAAAGCTTTGCCACCCGCGAAACCCGATTGAACACCGGGCGCATACTCGCCTGGATGACCGAGGCCGGTATCGAGGCACCGATACAGCGGGTGCTGGCCATCACGGCCAACCCGGCGCGGGCGTGGGATTTCGGTATTCCGGATAAGCGCATCTTGACCTTTGGCAGCGAGATCGGGGGGCGCTATTCGCTCTGGTCAAGCGCCGGTCTGCCGATCGCCATTGCGCTGGGCCTGGAGCAGTTTCAGATATTACGAGCCGGCGCACGCGCGATGGACGAACATTTTGCGACCGCCGATCTGCCACAGAACCAGCCGGTGATGCTGGCACTGGCCGGTATCTGGCAGCGCAATATCCGCGCAGCCGTCAGTGCGGCGGTGTTCGGCTACGACAGCCGTCTGCGCGACTTTTCGGACTGGCTGCAGCAACTGGATATGGAATCCAACGGCAAGAGTATTGGACAGAACGGCCGGCCGGTAACCCAGGCCACATCCGCTGCGTTATTCGGCGGCTGCGGGACCGAAGCGCAGCATGCGGTGTTCCAGATGCTGCATCAGGGAACCGACGGCGTCGCCGTGGACTTCATCGGCGTGCTGCAAGCCGATCACGACTACCCGGAGCACCACCGCTTTCAACTGGCTAATCTGCTGGCACAGTCGAATGCGCTGGCATTCGGTCGCGATGCCGATGCAACCCGGCGGTTTCTAAGCCAGAGCGGGCTTTCCATGCAAGACATCGAAGCGCAGATTCCGCATCGTATCTTTCACGGCAACCGGCCCAGCGTGACCGTGTTGTTGGATCGTCTGGACGCCTATCATCTGGGTCAGCTGCTGGCGCTGTACGAGCATAAGATCTTTGCTCAGGGCGTGATCTGGAATATCAATCCGTTCGATCAATGGGGTGTGGAGTTCGGCAAGACCCTGGCCGGCGAACTGGAGACTGTCCTGTTGGGCGACGCGGAGACCGGCGCGGAAGACGATCTGACCCGGTACGTGGCCGATCGCATTAAGACCTGAATCCCTTACTGGATACGGTTCTCGAATTCAGCGGCCGATCGAACCCAGGATTCCGCGGACGATCTGACGGCCCAACTGGTAGCCGATCGAACGCACCAGCCCGTCCATGATCTTCTGACCGGCGGATTTTCGGCGGCGGCCGGAAGAACGGGGTTTCTTGACCGCTTTGCGTTTTTTCTCCTCGGCGGCCTTGGTGGCTTTCTCGGCTTTGGCCTTCAATAATTCAAAAGCCGATTCGCGGTCTATCGCGGTATCGTATTTGCCGGCCAGCGGGCTGCGCTTAAATGTGGCTTTGCGTTGCTTTGCGTCGGCCGGCCCGATACGCGATTCGGGAGGCCGCATCAGGCATTGATCGACGATCGACGGAATACCACCGTCCTGCAGCGTCGAGATCAGCGCCTCGCCGACCCCGAGCTGGGTGATCGCCGTTTCCACGTCCAGATTTGGGTTTGCGCGGAAGGTCTGGGCGGCCGCGCGCACGGCTTTCTGATCGCGAGGGGTATAGGCCCTGAGCGCATGCTGGATGCGGTTGCCCAATTGGCCCAGCACATCGTACGGAATGTCCAGCGGGTTCTGGCTGATAAAAAACACGCCGATGCCTTTGGACCGAATCAGCCGGACCACTTGCTCGACTTTCTGCAGCAGCGCCTTCGGTGCATCGTCGAACAGCAGATGGGCCTCGTCGAAAAAGAACACCAGTTTTGGTTTTTCCGGATCGCCGACTTCCGGCAGTTCCTCGAATAGTTCGGACAGCAGCCAGAGCAGGAACGTCGCATACAGCCGCGGCTTGTGGATCAGTTTATCTGCGGCCAGCACGTTGATGATGCCTCGGCCGGACAGGTCTTCCCGCATAAAGTCGTTCAAGTCCAGCGCCGGTTCGCCGAAGAACTGCTCCGCGCCTTGTTCTTCCAGTACCAGCAGCTTGCGCTGAATCGCGGCCACTGAAGCGCCGGTGACCCGGCCGTATTCGACTGTGTATTCGCGCGCGTTCTGGGCCATGTGGTTCAGCAGCGCCCGCAGGTCCTTGAAATCGAGCAGCAGCAGGCCCTGCTCATCGGCTGCCTTGAACGCGACATTCAGTATGCCTTCCTGGGTATCGGTCAGCTCCAGAAGATTGGACAGCAACAACGGGCCCATTTCCGAGATCGTGGTTCTGATGGGATGGCCGGAATCCCCGAAGATATCCCAGAACACCAGCGGATAGCTCTGCGGCGTATAGTCCGGAATGCCGATTTTCTCCAGCCGCTCGTCAATCTTCGGATGCGGGCTGATCGGCTGGCACAGTCCGGACAGGTCCCCTTTGACATCGGCCAGAAAAACCGGCACGCCGATACGCGAGAAGCCCTCGGCCAGGATTTGCAGCGTGACGGTCTTGCCGGTGCCGGTCGCGCCGGTGATCAGACCGTGCCGGTTACCGTAGCCGGGCAACAGATATTGTTTTTTCTCGCCTTTGCCGAGAAGAATAGGCGCTGCTTGCGTCATGGTAGATTCAATCCCGTCGTGATCACTGTTGCTAGGCGGCCAAGAATAATCAGTCTGCGGGCCGATTGCCACCACCGGATCGTAACCGCCGGCCGGTTGAAAGCGCTAAAGCCACAGGCGACCCGCCGGAGCGGGCGCGAGACGCCTTAAATGTAAATACATGTTAGTGTCACTGGTGCGGAGCCGCCGCTGCCCGCAGATTCGTGTAGTCTTTATATTTTGTTTCAGGAGGGCGCTTAATAATGAGTTCAATTCTTCAGGATTTAATGGGGCAACTGGGCGGTAGCGTGCTGGGCCAGATGAATCGCCAGGTCGAAGCACCGCAAGACCAATTGTCACAGCTTGCAAAAAGCGCCATTCCGGCCCTGCTGGCCGGCCTGTCGCGCAACGCTTCTAACGAACAGGGTGCTCAGGCGCTGCTGGGTGCGCTGGACCGCGACCATGACGGCAGCATTCTCGACGATCTGAGCGGCTTCCTTGGCAGCGGGCAGAGCGTCAACGACGGACAGAAGATTCTCGGCCACATTTTCGGATCTCGCCAGAATCAGGTAGCCCGTCATCTCGGTCAGGAATCAGGCTTGTCGCAGGAGTCCGTCAGCAAAGTCATGGCGATGCTGGCTCCGGTGGTACTCGGTGCGCTGGGCCGCAACCGGCGACAGGAGCAAAGTATGAGTGCCAGCGATCTCGGGCGTATTCTCGGTCGCGAGCGGCGCCATATCGAACGCGAACAGCCCAAATCGCTGGGTGCGCTCGGCGGCATCCTGGATTCGGACGGCGACGGTGACGTGGATTCAGCGGATATTGCCCGCAAGGGTGCCGGGCTGCTCGGCCGCTTGTTCGGACGCCGCTAGCTGCACTCAAGCAATGGTTTCAACCCGGTGCGAAAAGTTGTTTTTCGCACCGAAACTTCATATAACTAATTCACGACTTTAGTAGACGGTTGGGGAGATGACGATGAATCACAAACTCACTTTGCTGCTGACCTTTGTCGGCGTTTTCGCGTTAGCTGCGTGCAGTGACCGCGATGTTGACCGTGATGGGAAATCTGCCGAAGATCATGCTGAAGCAGCGGCTGACGCACTGAACGAAGCTGGTTCAAACATGGCTGAAGCTGCCGGTGAGGCAGTCGATGCGGCCGAGCGCGCCTATGACGAAGTTACCGAAGGGGTGCAGGGTGCCGGCGAAGAACTGGCGGAATTCGCCCAGGATGTTGTCGACGGAGCTGACAGCGCCGCTGACAAGGCCGCGGAAATGGCTGGTGAGCTTCAGAGCGCAGCCGAAGAAGCCGCCGAGGAAGCTGCTGAAGAGGCCGCTCAAAACGGAACCGGAAACTGACAGACCGGACTGATCCTAGTCAATCCAGGCAGGCTTCGGCCTGCCTTTTTATTTTCCGCCCTATCATGCTCTTTTTTCCGCTTATCGCCTCGGGTAAGCTTGTCGCTCACACTAACTCGTAAGTAAAGCTTTGCCGGATACCATGTCGACAGAATATCAACCACAAGCGATAGAAGCAGCGCTGCAGCAGCGCTGGGAATCGGACCGCGCATTCGAAGTACACGAGGATCCGGACAAGGAAAAATACTACTGCCTGTGCATGCTGCCTTACCCGTCGGGCGCGTTGCATATGGGGCACGTTCGCAACTACACCATTGGCGATGTGATCAGCCGGTTTCAGCGTATGCAGGGGAAAAATGTCCTGCAACCGATGGGCTGGGATGCATTTGGCCTGCCGGCCGAGAATGCGGCCATCAAACACCGGGTTCCGCCGGCGCAGTGGACTTATAAAAACATCGACCATATGCGGTCGCAGCTAAAGCAACTGGGCTTTGCGTATGACTGGTCGAGAGAACTGGCGACCTGCAAGCCGGAGTACTACCGCTGGGAACAGCTCATGTTCACCCGTTTGTTCGAGCAGGGTCTGGTCTACCGCAAGGCCGCCGAGGTCAACTGGGACCCGGTCGACCAGACCGTACTGGCCAATGAGCAGGTCGTGGACGGCCGGGGCTGGCGCTCCGGCGCACCGGTCGAACGGCGCGAAATTCAGCAGTGGTTTCTGAAAATTACCGACTATGCCGAAGAGCTGCTGCAAGGCCTGGATGCGCTGGAAGGCTGGCCTGACGCCGTAAAAACCATGCAGCGCAACTGGATCGGCCGTTCGGAAGGCGCCGAATTCGATATGCGTGTGTGTGATGCCGACGGCCGTCACGCGAAAGATGCGGCCCGTATTACCGTGTTTACCACCCGGCCCGATACCAGTTTCGGCATGACTTACGCAGTGCTGGCGCCGGAGCATCCGATGGTTGCCGAAATCACCAGCGACGAGCAGCGCGAAGCGGTGACCGCGTTTGTTGAACAAGCGCGCAATACCAGTGAGATGGATCGGCTTGCGGACGGCGGTCTGGAAAAACGCGGCGTGTTTACCGGCGCGTACCTGCTGAATCCGTTTACCGCCGAACCGGTGCCGGTTTACCTGGCCGATTATGTACTGCTGGACTACGGCAGCGGGGCCATTATGGCAGTACCGGGGCAGGACCAGCGCGACTGGGATTTCGCCGAAGCCTACGGGTTGCCGGTGGTTCGCACAGTGCAGCCGCCGGACGGTTTCGACGGCAAGGCCTATACCGGCGACGGACCTGCGATCAACAGCGAATGGCTCAACGGCCTGGACGTTAAATCGGCCATCCTGCGCGCGATTGAATGGCTGGAGAGCCAGGGCCTGGGCCGCCGGCGGGTGAACTACCGGCTGCGCGACTGGGGCGTATCCCGGCAGCGTTACTGGGGCTGCCCGATACCGATGATTATCTGTCCGGACTGCGGTCCGGTGCCGGTGCCGGAAGAACAGTTGCCGGTCGAACTGCCTGAAGATGTGCAGTTCATGGGCGTGCAGTCCCCGATCAAGGCGGATCCGGAATGGCGCAAAGTGGACTGCCCGGCCTGCGGGGGCGCTGCGGAGCGCGAAACGGACACCTTCGATACCTTTATGGAATCGAGTTGGTACTACGCGCGATACTGCTGTCCGGACGCCGACGCCCAGCTCGACCGGCGGGCCGATTACTGGCTGCCGGTGGACCAGTATATCGGTGGTGTCGAACACGCGATTCTGCATTTGATGTATTTCCGCTTCTACCACAAGCTGATGCGCGATGCCGGCATGGTCAGCTCGGACGAGCCGGCAACCCGTCTGTTGTGCCAGGGCATGGTGGTTGGCGAGACTTTTTATCGCGAGGACGACGAAGGCGGCACGCAGTGGATCAACCCGGCCGATGTGGCCGTGGTTCGGGACCGCAAAGGCCGGGTCAGCGGCGCGGTGCTTCGCGGCACCGATGAGCCCGTTGTGGTCGGCGGCGTCGAAAAAATGTCCAAATCGAAAAACAACGGTGTCGATCCGGACCCGCTGATTCGACGTTTCGGTGCCGACACCGTGCGCTTGTTCTCCATCTCCGGCTCGCCGCCGGATCAGTCGCGGGAATGGTCCGAATCCGGTGTGGAAGGCGCACACCGCTTTTTGCGCCGTCTGTGGCGCGGCATCGCCGGATTCAACGCCCGGCACCCGTCCGCAGCAACGGTAGAGCCCGCGGCGTTGAACGACCAGCAGAAGGCACTGCGCCGCAAGGTGCATCAAACCATCGCCAAAGTGACCGACGATATCCAGCGGCGTTATACCTTTAACACTGCGGTGGCCGCGATGATGGAATTGCTGAACGAAATCTCGCGTTTCGATGATCGCAGCGACGCGGGCAGTCAGGTGCTGCGCGAGGCCTGGGAAACGCTGGTGCATATGCTGTCACCGGTAGCGCCGCATATTTGCCAGCACCTGTGGGACGCGTTCGGCTACCGGGAAAACCTGCATGACAAGACCTGGCCATCGGTCGATGCTTCAGCGTTGGTGCAGGACAGGGTTACCATCGTGCTCCAGGTCAACGGCAAAAAGCGCGGAAAAATCGAAATTGCGGTCGACGCTGCCAAGGAGCGGGTGCAGGAACAGGCATTGGCCAATGAAAATGTCCGGCGCTCCATGGGGCAGGCGACCGTGCGCAAGATTATTTATGTGCCGAACAAATTAATGAATATCGTTGCAAGCTGATGAAAGCGATTAAATTTCCGTGCTGCCTGCTGTGGCTTCTGCCGGCACTGCTCACGGCCTGCGGCTTTCAGCTTCGCAGTGAGGCCAGTCTGCCGCCGGAAATGGCGGTTACTCGAATCGCAATGGCCGATCGGTCCGGCGTGTTTTATCGCCAGTTGGAACGGGCGCTGTCGCGCAGCGGCATTCAATTGACCGCCGATCCGGCCAAAGCGACCGCGGTGCTGGATATCCCGACCAACCAGGTGCGGCGCGATATTCTCTCCATCGGCGACAATGCTCGGGTCCGTGAATTCCGGGTACGGCACTTGCTGCACTTTCAGTTGCTCGACGCTGCGGGCCGCTCTCTGGCGCCGATGCAGCGGCTGGAACAGTATCGGGATATCAGCTTCGACGAAACGGAGATTCTGGCCATAAGCCGGGAAGAAGAGTTCGTGCGCCAGGAGCTGGCGCAGACCATGGTCAGGCTGCTGTTGCAGCGGCTGTCCCGGTTGAGTATCAGCCCGCCGGCCCAGGAATAATGCCGGTTCGAATCGATCAACTGCCGCAACAGCTTGGCCGGGGCCTGGCACCGGTCTACCTGGTCGCCGGCGATGAAACGCTGCTGGTACTGGAAACAGCCGATGCGATTCGCAAAAAAGCGCGTACCGAAGGGTTTGCCGAACGGGTGATTTTCACGGTGGACCGCAG